>JBATND010000240.1:0-2210 GCA_049290175.1 Flavobacteriales bacterium
GTCCTGGCGCAGATGAAGGCCGATGGCGCCGCATGCTTCTCCATCTATTTCGATGGCACGACGGAACGGCAGTCGCTGTTGTGCTTCGTTCAGGAATGCGACACCATGCTCCTCGGTGTACGGGTGCGGGAAGGCATCGCTGAGAAAGGCTGCAATGCTCGGATCGTTGGCGTGCTTCACCAATGCGGCTAGGTCATCATCGGTGAACGCTCGCAGCTTGAATGCAGAATCGCTCATAGTTTCGGTGGCTTGGCCGATAAGCTGAACTCCAGTGTCCCGCCATTCATGATGTCTTCGTGGCGCAGGATGCGGTTGTTGAGCTGAACGCCATTGAGCTTCACGCTCATCACGTACACATTCTTCGGTCCCTGGCCTTTCGCGATCACCGTGAAGGTCTTTCCATCCGGCAGCGGGATCTCGGCGCGATCCACGATGGGCGAGCCCAGCTCATAAGCATCACTCCCGGGGTTCATGGCATAGAAGCCCATGGCGCTGAAGATGTACCACGCGCTCATCTGCCCGCAATCGTCATTGCCGCTGAGGCCATCGGGCTTCGGCTTGTACATGATGTCGAGCACATCGCGCACGCGCTTGCCGGTCATCCAAGGGCGATCGCTGTAATTGTACAGGTAAGGCACGTGATGGCTCGGCTCGTTGCCATGCACGTAGTTGCCCATGATGCCATCGCGCGTGATGTCCTCGGTGTGCTCGAAGTACTTATCGGGCAGCTCCATGGTGAAGAGCGAATCGAGGCGCTCGCGGAAACGCTGCTTGCCGCCCATCAATCGTGCAAGGTCGGCAGGCTCGTGCGGCACATAGAGGCTGTAGTTCCATGCATTGCCCTCGATGAATCCTTTCTGATGCGTATCGAGTGGATCGAACTCTCTCATGAAGGAACCATCAGATAACCGTGGGCGCATAAATCCACTCGCGCTATCGAAGACCTGGCGATACGTCTCACTATATGCGAGAAAGTCCAAGGACACATCCGTTTCACCCAATAGTATGGCCATGCGTGCGATACAGTGATCATCGTAGGCGTATTCCAAGGTCTTCGACACACTGGCCCCACTTCTATCCTCTGGCACAAACCCTAGATCCATATAGTCCCCAAGCCCATCGAAGCTGCGATGGCGAGCCGTTGCCACGCACGCATCCAACGCACGCTGCGCATCGAAACCCCTGATCCCCTTCGCATGCGCATCGGCGATCACGCTCACCGCATGGTAGCCGATCATGCACCAATTCTCGTTGGCATGGTGGCTCCAGATGGGGAGCATGTGGTGCGCGCTCTGGTCGTAGTGCGCCAGCATGGAGTTGATGAAGTGCGAAGAGCGGTCGCGCTGGATGATGTTGAAGAGCGGATGCAGCGCACGGTAGGTGTCCCACAAGGAAAAGGTGCTATAGTTGGTGTGGACCTTGGGCTTGTTGTAGTGCTCATTCTGATCCAGTCCGCGATAGCGCCCGTCCACATCCTGATACACCGTGGGCGAAAGGCATGCGTGGTACATGGCCGTGTAGAAGTTCTTCAGCACCTCCGGCCGCTTCGTCTCGATGCGGATGCGTGCGAGCTCGGTCCGCCAAGCGTCTTGCGTTTCCTTCACCACACGGTCGAAGTCCCAATGCGGCACTTCGGCCTGCATGTTCTTCACAGCGCCGAATGTGCTCACGCTGCTCAGGGCCACCTTCACCAAGAGTTGCGCATCCGGCTTCAGGTCGAAATCGAACCAGGCACGCAGTTGTTTGCCGGCCATCTCGGGGAAGTTCTTGGTCTGATCGAATTTCCGCCAGAAGCCGCGGTACTCCGTGGGACGCGCATCGGGTTGTTGCCCATACTGCACGATCGGCCGGTTGAACGCCATCGCGAAATAGACCGTGCGCGTTCGGCCCCAACCGTTGGTCTGGCGGTAGCCCGTCACCAGCGTATCGTTCTCGACGCGGACGAAGGTCCATACGTTCTTATCGGCGTGATTGTAGATGCCGTGAACGAGGTCGAGGATCACGTGCGCGCTGTCGGTGCGCGGGAAGGTGTAGCGGTGCATGCCCACGCGTGTCGTGGCCGTAAGCTCCGCCTTGATGCCGTGATCCTCAAGCAGCACTTCGTACCTGCCCGGCACCGCCTTCTCCTTGGAATGATGGAAGACCGATCGATAGCCGCTCTTCGGATCAGCGGCAGTACCAGGATTCAATTGCAAAGGGCCTCGCGTGGG
>JBATND010000241.1:0-5787 GCA_049290175.1 Flavobacteriales bacterium
TGGATGCCGAAGCGGAAGTACGAGAAGCAAGTGGGCGATACCATCGTGACGCCCACGAGCTTCGTGGTGATCGACAGCGTCTATGTCATGCGTGATAGTGCGACCAAGGCCATGCTCGGCGACCGCTTCACAGTGCATGCCGCCGCGCTGCGCATCCGCGACCTGTACACACCCGACCGCTGGTTCGAGGCCCGACCACTGGTGATCTATGCCGATGGACAGCCCGTGATGGGCAAAGCCGCTGAGGTAGCGCCGCTGCGCGTGCTCTACGGCTTGGCAACGGTCGATGGCGAAAAGCTCGGCATCGAGGTGGCCGAATCGGAATTCGTGGTGATGCAGGCGCTGATGTTCCCGTGGATCAACATCCTGTGGATCGGCTGCGTGCTGCTGGCACTGGGCAGTGGCATGGCGGTTTGGCAACGTGTGCGCGGGAAATGATGGCGATAACTGGCAAAAATTTCGGTAGGTCGACCCGGAGGGTCGACGCTGCCTGCGGCAGACGTAAAAATTTTATCACAACGGAATGACTTCCATTCAGCTGATAGGTACCGGCCGCATGGCCTACCACTTGGGCCATGCCATCGTGCAAGCCAAGCTGCCGTTGACGGGCGTTGCCGGCCGCGATCCGGAAAAACTCAACGACCTCGCGCGCTTCCTCGATCGTCCGGCGCACCGCCTCGATCGCCCGTTACCGGAAGCCGACCTCGTGATCATCGCAACAAGTGATGACAGCATCGCCGAGGTGGCAGCACGCATTCCGGCCGGCAAGACAGTGGTGGCGCACACGGCCGGCGCGGTGGGCATCGATGTGCTCCTGCCCCATGCGCACCGCGCGGTGATCTGGCCCGTGCAGACCCTCAGCCACGGCGCGCCCATCGACCTGAGCGATGTGCCCATGGCCGTTGAGGGCAGTACACCCGAAGCTGAAGCCGCGATCCTGCGCCTTGCGCGCGCCATCAGCCAAAGCGTGCTGCAGCTGCCGCACCGCCAACGCGAGCTGCTGCACCTCACCGCTGTGCTCGCGAGCAACTTCCCCGTCTTCCTCATGCACGAAGCGCAACGCCTGCTGAAGCAAGAGAAGCTGCCGCCCAACTTGCTCATGCCGCTGTGGAAGCTCACCGCGCAGAAGGTCACCACCATCGGCCCCGCGGAAGCGCTCACCGGCCCCGCGCGGCGCGGCGACATCAGCTCCGTGCAGCGCCACCTCGAACTGTTGCAGGGCGAACCCGACCTTCGCCGCGCCTACGCGCAACTGAGCAGCATGGTGCTGAAGGCGCATGGCCACGATACCGATGGCATCGACTTATAAGGAACTGCTCCCCAGCATCCGCAACTTCCTCTTCGACGTGGACGGCGTGTTCACGGACAACCGCACGCTACTCTACCCCGGTTTGGATCCCGTGCGCACGTTCTACACGCGCGATGCTTTCGCTGTGCAGCACGCCATCAAGGAGGGCTATCGCATCATCATCATCAGCGGCGGTCGCAGCCAAGGCGTGGCCGACAGCCTTGCGCGCCTCGGCGTCACGGAAGTGCATCTGGGCATACGCGATAAGCTGGCACTGCTGGAGCAGAAGGTGAAGGAGGGCCTCGACCTCAGTGCATCGGCCTACATGGGCGACGACCTGCCCGATACACGCGTGATGCAACGCGTGGCGCTGCCCTGCTGCCCGGCCGATGCGGTGCCGGAGATCAAGGCCATCAGCCATTTCATCAGCGGCAAGAACGGCGGCGATGGTTGCGTGCGCGACCTGATCGAGCAGACCATGAAGGCGCAGGGCACTTGGCTCACCGACGGCGCATATACCTGGTGATCGAGAACGATTGAATCGCATGCTCGACCTCATCAAGCTCGCTCGTCCGCTGAACCTGCTGATCATGGCGCTCACCATGGCACTGATCCGCTACGGATTGGTTGGCGGCTATCTCGAGCGCGGGCTGCAACAGCTCATCGCAGAGCAAGGCGGCTCCCTGACGCGCGCAGAACTGGTGCTCTCGCCCGGCTTCGGCCCGCAGTTGCCTTTGCATCTGTTCGCGCTGCTTGTAATCAGCGTGGTGCTCATCGGTGCAGCGGGCAACATCATCAACGACTACTTCGATACGCGCATCGACCGCATCAATCGCCCCAGCACCGTGATCGTGGGCCGCACCGTGAAACGCCGAGTGGCCATGGTGGCGCACATGGTGCTCAGCGGCCTCGGTTTGCTGTGCGGCGCTATCGTGGCTTGGCGCACCGGTCAACTGCCGCTGCTCATCATCCCGGCCTTCGCCATTGGCGCTTTGTGGACATACAGCACCACGTTCAAGCGGCAGCTCATCATCGGCAACGGTACGGTGGCCACGCTCACCGCTCTGGTTCCGCTCACAACCGGACTGTATGAGATACCCGCGATGCAGCGCGACTTCGCCGCGCACGCCACTGTTCGCCTTCCGGATGGCCAGCGCTTCGAGATGGAAGCGAATTTCACTGATCTGTGGTGGTGGGTGCTGGGCTTCGCGGCCTTCGCATTCCTGTCTTCGCTCGTGCGCGAGTTGCAGAAGGACATGGCCGATGTGAAGGGCGATGAAGCGCATGGCTGCCGCACGGTGCCCATCGTGTGGGGCATGCGCTGGGCGAAGGCGCTCGTGCTGGTGTACATCGCCGCGCTCATCCTTGGCCTGCTCGCTTTGCACATGGGGGTGCCTGCCTTGCGCGGGAACCTCGCGTACTGGTACATCCAACTCGGCATCATCGCACCACTGCTGCTTTCGGCTGGCTTTACGTACAACGCCGCGCAGCGCGAAGAGCATGTCCGCGCCGGATCACTGCTGAAAGTAGCTATGGTGATGGGCGTTGGTTTCGCTGCGCTGATCCGATTCCTATGAGCACCCCTCCCATCTTCCCTTGGCGCTTGATCCTGGCCTCTGCATCGCCGCGCAGGCGCCAATTGCTGCAGGGCCTCGACCTGCCCGTGGAGATCACCAGCGTTGATGTGGATGAGACTCCGCCCGTTGGCATGCCCGATGATCAAGTGGCCGAGCACCTCGCGCGCAAGAAGGCCGAGGCCTGGTCCGGTTCGTTGCTGAACGATCAAGTGCTCGTCACGGCGGACACCACGGTATTGATTGATATTGCTGGAGAGCTTCAATTGCTGAACAAGCCCGTTGACGACGCCGATGCGCGCCGCATGCTCGCACTGCTCTCCGGTCGCTCGCACCGTGTGATCACCGGCGTTTGCCTGCGCACTGCGAAAGGCACCTTCAGCTTCGCCGACATCGCAGTGGTTCATTTCCGTGCGCTGAGCGCGGACGAGATCGCCTACTACGTGGAGCGCCACCGCCCGCTGGACAAAGCTGGTGCTTATGGCGTGCAGGATTGGATCGGCTACACCGCTGTTGACCGCATCGAGGGCAGCTTCTATACCGTGATGGGCCTGCCGATGCACCGCGTTTATCAAGCGCTGCGCGATCTGCCGGTACCGGTGTGACCATCCTCAGATGAATCGTCGAAAGCCGGGGTTACTTTGCTGCCCTACAATCCACTCGTCATGAAGAAGATCATCGCCCTCGCTGCTTCGGCATTCATCGTCTGCATCGCATCCGCGCAAACCGGCAAGACCCGCGAGGGTTACGCCCTGCAATGGGACAAGACCATCGCCGTTGTGCCGGACAGCTTGCAGAACGGCTCTTTCAAGCTGCCCGCATGGACCATTGCCGTGCATGAGGCCGAAGCCAGTGACGTAATGGGCTGGTGGATGGCTGACATGCAAGCCGTGAGCTCTGCGGTGACCAAGGGCAAGCCCGCCAAGGCCATGGGCTTGCGCCTTCCGCAACTGAGCGAGGCAACGATGGCTGCTGCCCTCTCGGACCACGAGAAGAAGGCCAATCTCGCTAAGCTCACCGTGGCCTTCGCGGTGAACGACTCGCTGAGCACCGCCTCACGAGATGGACAGGAAGCCTACATGCGCTCCTTGGCGGTGAAGTACAACCGCGCCGTGGTGCAGGCCCAGATCGCGGTGTATGAGAAGCAGCTCGAGAAGGCCGGCGACAAACTCACCGACACCAAGGGCGATGTGGCCAAGAGCCAATCGCGCATCACCAAGTCGAATAGCCAGTTGGAGAAGCTCAAGTCGAAGCGAGCGAAGATTGAACGCGACAACGCGCACCTCACTGGCGATATCGCTGGCCGCGAGAAGAAATTCGCGCTGAGCAACGACCCGAAGGACCTTCAGAAGCTCACGAAGGCAAGACAGAAACTTGCGAAGGGCGAGAGTTCATTGGCCAAGCTGATGCAGCAGGAGGCTAAAGTGCAAGGCGACATCGCCAAGGAGCAGGGACGCTTGGAGAGCAGTGCTGGCAAGGCCGAGGGTCGCGGCGCCACGAAGGAGGAGATCCAACGAACGGTTGACGCACTGCGCCGGAAGCACGACGCGATCCAGTAGCTCTATCGAAGCAGGGTCACATGGCCCGTGCGCTCCTGCAATTTGCCTTCGGTATCGCGCAGACGCAAGGTCCACGGGTAAACACCGGTCGGCACTTCGCCTCCGGCCTGCCCATCCCATAGGTCGTCCTTCTCGACAGCGCGGAACAATTCGCCGCCCCAGCGATCGAAGACGATCAGCTCGAACTCACGCGGCAGGCCCACCGTGGTGATCACGCCCCAGAAATCATTGTAGCCATCGCCATTCGGCGTGAAGGCATTGGGGACGTACGCCGCGAATTCATCCTCCACGCACACGAGGGTGCCAGCGGTGGAAGTGCAGCCGTTGGCATTCATCACCAACAATTCCACCGGATAGCAGCCCACATCGCCGTAGGCGAAAGCAGGAGCGTATTCGGTGCTTGTACTGTCCGATGGATCGCCGAAGCGCCAAAGCACGCTGTCAGCGCCGCTGCTGCGGTTCACGAATACGATGAGCGGATCGCGTATCGTGGTCACTGGCGGCACCGCATCGAATACAGCCATGGGCGACTGCAGCACATGCACGGCATCGAGCATTTCCCATTCGCCGCTGCATCCATCGGAGCTCCGGGTCAGGCGCACATCGTACACGCCGCCGCGCGGATAGCAGTGCGTGATGCTCGCACCGCCATTGACCACCGTGCCATCGCCCAGGTCCCATGTGAAATCACCGTCGTCGGCATCAGCTATGAAACGCGTGCAATGCGGCGAGCAGCCCAGCGTATCAACCACCGTGAACGTGGGGGTACCGGCGTCGCCAACCAGCACATCGATGGTGGCCGCGGCGCTCGTGCATCCATTCGCATCAGTTGCGATCACGGAATACTGCGTGGCAGTCGTGGGCACCACGTTAGGCCCGTCGGGGTTCCATGCATAAGTGTACGCACCCGTGCCGCCGCTGGCTTGCGCTTGCAGGGTGATCGCATCGCCGAGGCAGATGCTGAGTTCGTCGTCAACCGCCACCAACACAGGCGAAGGTTGGTTCACCGTTGCACTCACAGAAGTGGTGCATGCGTTCCCATCCGTGATCGTGCAGGTGTAGGTGCCAGCAACAAGGCCCGTGGCTGTTGCAGCCGTACCACCGCTCGGCGACCATGCGTAGGTGAACGGCGGTGTGCCAGCGCTCAGCGTAACGGCGATTGACCCATCGGTGCTGCCATTGCACGTGGCATTGGTCGCGGATGCTTGCGCTTGCGGTGCATCGGGCGGCGGGTTCAGCACAACAATGCCACCTACCGGACATGCGCCGGTTGCGATGCCATTGAAGATGTATGTGCCCGCACCAAGCCCGGTAACCGACAACCCCGTGTCGCCGGTGCTCCAATTCGCCAACGACAGTGTTGCAC
>JBATND010000242.1:0-9739 GCA_049290175.1 Flavobacteriales bacterium
GAGCAGCTGCGCACGGTCAACGAGCATCTCTTCGGCGGGCACGCTGTAGAGCTTCTTCTGGTAGTTGCGGAATCCATCGGCCTGCGGCTCCATCACGGCGAAGCTCTCCACATCGGTCTGCTCCGAAGTCGCATCGCCACGGCCACTGTTGAAGGGCACGGTGATGTTGTGACCCGCATCCTTCGCAGCCTTCTCCACCGCAGCACAACCGCCGAGCACGATCAGATCGGCCATGGAGACCTTCTTCCCGCTCGCGTTGAATTCAGCCTGGATCTTCTCCAGTGCACCGAGCACCTTGCCGAGCTGCGCGGGATCATTCGCCTCCCAGAATTTCTGCGGAGCGAGACGCACACGAGCGCCATTGGCACCGCCACGTTTGTCGCTTCCACGGAAGGTTGAAGCAGAGGCCCACGCGGTGGAAACGAGTTCGCTCACACTAATGCCGCTCGCGAGGATGCTGCTCTTCAGTGCGGCCACATCGGCATCGGCGAGTTTGGTCCCTGCTGGGATCGGATCCTGCCAGATGAGGTCCTCTTTCGGCACTTCGCTTCCGAGGTAGAGGCTCTTGGGCCCCATGTCGCGGTGCGTGAGTTTGAACCAAGCGCGCGCGAACGCATCGGCGAAGGCCTTCGGGTCCTTGTGGAAACGACGGCTGATCGGCTCATAGATCGGGTCGAAGCGCAAGGAGAGATCCGCCGTGGTCATCGCGGGGCGGTGCTTCACGTTGGGATCGTGCGCGTCGGGGATCATGTGCTCCGGCTTCACGTCCTTGGCCAGCCACTGCCAGCCACCGGCGGGGCTCTTCACCAATTCCCATTCGTATCCGAAGAGCATGTCGAAGTAGCCGTTGTCCCACTTGGTGGGGTTCGGCTTCCACGCGCCTTCGAGGCCGCTGGTGATGGTGTCCTTGCCCTTTCCGCTGCCCATGGAGTTCTTCCAGCCGAAGCCTTGCTCCTCGATGGCAGCGCCTTCGGGTGCAGCACCCACATGCGATTCCGGACCGGCACCGTGCATCTTACCGAAGGTGTGACCACCAGCGGTGAGCGCCACGGTCTCTTCGTCATTCATCGCCATGCGCTTGAAGGTCTCGCGCACATCCTTGCCGCTGGCCACGGGATCGGGGTTGCCGTCGGGGCCTTGCGGGTTCACGTAGATCAAGCCCATCTGCACGGCAGCGAGCGGATTCTCCAGATCGCGATTGCCGCTGTACCGGCTGTTGGGCTTGTCGCTTGTGGCGAGCCATTCGCCTTCGCTGCCCCAATAGATATCTTCTTCCGGAGCGAAGATGTCCTCGCGTCCACCGCCGAAGCCGAAGGTGGTGAAGCCCATGCTCTCCATGGCCACGTTGCCAGCGAGCACGAAGAGGTCGGCCCAGCTCAAGCTGTTGCCGTACTTCTGCTTCACGGGCCACAGCAGGCGGCGCGCCTTGTCGAGGTTGCCGTTGTCGGGCCAGCTGTTCAGCGGGGCGAAGCGCTGGTTGCCGTTGCCAGCACCACCGCGACCATCGGCCGTACGGTAAGTGCCCGCCGCGTGCCACGTCATGCGGATCATGAGGCCGCCGTAGTGTCCCCAGTCGGCGGGCCACCAGTCCTGCGAGTCGGTCATCACTTTCGTGAGGTCCGCCTTCACCGCCTTCAGGTCGAGCTTCGAGAACGCCTCGCGGTAGTTGAAGTCGGGGTCCATCGGGTTGCTGATGGACTGATGCTGGTGCAGGATGCTCAGGTCGAGCTGCTCGGGCCACCAATCCTTGTTGCGCGTGCCGCGGCCGGCAACGGGCAATCGCTGCGCGCCGTGCATCACGGGGCATTTGCCTTCAGGCTTCGGGGTAACGCCCTCGAGCGGGGCGCCGTGGGGATTCTCTTTCGACATGGTTCGGTTGTTTGAGTTTCATCGATGGCGCGCTACCACGCCGTGATCTGCTTCGGTTCAAGAGAGCGCAAGTTGCCTTGGGCCGCCCAAAGCTATCCTGATGATCATCATCGACGCTTTCGATAGTTTCGATGCCCCTATCGACAGAATCGAATGACACTACAGCAGCTCCAGTACATCGTTGCAGTGGCCGACATGGGCCAATTCAGCAAAGCAGCGCGCCAATGCCATGTGACGCAGCCCACGCTCACCATGATGGTGCGCAAGCTGGAGGATGAGATGGGCGTGACCATTTTCCAGCGCGGCGTGCAACCCGCACGGGCCACCGCCGAAGGCGCGAGCCTGATCGAACAAGCGCGCGTGGTGCTGCGCGAAGCCAGCCAACTCAAAGACTTGGTGAAGGAGCTGCGCACGGGCACCTCCGGCACCTACCGCATCGGCATCATCCCCACGCTCGCGCCCTATCTGCTTCCGCTCTTCCTCGCGCGCTTCGCCGATGAGCATCCCGAGGCACGGCTCGACATCGATGAGCGCAGGACCAGCCGCATCCTGAAAGCGCTGCGCAACGGTCAACTCGATATCGGCATACTTGCCGGACCGGTCGAGAGCGACGACCTCGAGTCGATCACGCTCTTCCACGAGCCCTTCCTGGCCTTTCTGCCAAGTGGCCACGCCTTGCTGAAGAAGAAGCGCATCGCCGCGAAGGACCTGCGCAAGGCATCGCTATGGGTGCTGAGCGAAGGCCATTGCTTGCGAGACCAAGTGCTCAGCGTTTGCCAACAGCCCAGCGCGGGCGGGCACGACAATATCCGTTACAGCTCCGGCAGCATCGAAACGCTCAAGCGCATGGTGTGCAGCGGCAGCGGCCTCACGCTGGTGCCCGAGCTATCGGTCACCGACGATGAGCGGAACGTGCGGCGCTTCGAGTCGCCCGAGCCCGTGCGTGAAGTGGTGATGCTCGTGCGCAAGCCATTCGTGAGGCGCAAGGCTCTGGATGCTTTGGCCGATGCGATCAAGGCGTCGGTGCCGAAACGCTTCAGGACGATCGAGAAAGAAGTGGTCGCGGTAGAGCTGTGACCATCTGCCGCTCAATCGATGGCCCTTCCAACGAAACCCGCAGTCATCGATTCGGGTTATTCTCAAGGCAATCGCGTTCCCACCGCGCCCCACCACGGATGCACCGCATAGGTGAGTCTTCCAGCCTTCACCAAGGGGTCCTCCTTCAGCTTCGCCTCAACCTCTTCACGCGTATCGCAATCGTAGAGCAGCAAACCGCGCCAATCGGCATCGTTCTTCCCGAATGGTCCGGCCAAAACGATGAGGCCCTGTTTGCCTTGTGCATCCTGGTGCGCGAGGTGCGCTGCTTGCAAGGTCGCGGCGGTGAGGCTGTCGAGCGGAGGCCCATCGCCCTTGGTATAGAGCACGAACCAATACTGCTTCATGTGGTAGGTGCTGTCGGCGATGGTGATATCGAAGGTGCGCTGCGCGTGCAGCTGCAAGGAGCACGTGACCGCCGCAAGGACGATTAGTCGGCGCATGGTTCCATAGAATGGGTTCGCCAGCAAGGTCGGAAATGCGCGACGATGCGCCCCAATTTGCCACAAGTGGCTGTGATGACCGGTTGACTTGCGTCGGGTGCCCGTTACAATGGGATGCCCCGCCTACTTTGGCCGCATGGCTTCACCAAGCAAATCCTCGCGGAAAGCACCCGATGCCCTGTTGATCATTGCGGCCATACTTGCACTGGCTGTAGCATGCACATGGATCGTTCCTGCTGGCACCTTCGATCGGCAAGAGGTGCAGACCGAGGTGGGCACACGCACAGCCGTTGTGCCCGGCACCTACCATGCGGTAGATGCCACGCCGGTGCCCTGGTGGGGCTTCTTCACCGCGCCGGTGAAAGGCTTCGCCGACCACCAAGCAGCCATGATCATCGCTTTCGTGCTGCTCATCGGCGGGGCCTTCGCTGTGCTCAATGCAACAGGAGCCATTGATGCGCTGCTCTTCCGCGTGCTCCGATCGGCACGCGAGAATCCGGCCCGCAAGCAATTGGTCATCCCCGTGCTCATGCTCGCCTTCAGCATTGGCGGCAATACCTTCGGAATGGCCGAAGAGGTGCTGGTCTTCCTCATGCTCACCATACCGTTGGCGCGCAGCATGGGCTGGGATCCGGTGGTGGGCGTGGCCATCCCCTTCCTCGGTTCGGGCGTTGGTTTCGCGGGCGCGGCCTTCAATCCGTTCACGGTGGGCATCGCGCAGGGCATCAGCGAACTGCCCTTGTTCAGCGGCTGGGAGTTCCGCATGGTGCAATGGGCCGTGCTCACGCTGATCGCCATCGTGTTCGTGATGCGCTATGCGGCAAGGATCGAGCGTGACCCGAAGGCGAGCGTGTTGCATGGCGTGGCCGGGAAAGCCGCCGAGCATGGCGAACTGGAAGAGAAGCCGCTCACTGATCGGCGCGTAGCCGTGCTGGTGCTCTTCGCCATCACCATCGTCGCTTTGATCGTCGGGGTGAACAGGTACGACTGGTACATCGAAGAGATCGCCGGGCTCTTCATCGGTATGGGCGTGCTGGCTGCGGCGATCGGCGGGATAAGTGCCGATGCGGCAGCGAAGGCCTTCGCGGGCGGCGCGCGCGACATGGTGGGCGCCGGGCTCTTGATCGGCCTGAGCCGCAGCGTGCTCATCGTGCTGCAGGATGGTCAGGTGGTGGACACCGTGCTCAACGGCATGAGCAGCGCCATTGGCGGTTTACCGACAGCCGTCTCGGCGCAGCTCATGTTCTTCGTGCAGTTCGCCATCAACTTCTTCGTGCCCAGCGGCAGCGGGCAAGCGGCGCTCACCATGCCGGTGATGACTCCCTTGGCGGACCTGCTTCATATCCCGCGGCAATCGGCCGTATTGGCCTATCAGCTCGGCGATGGGTTGTGCAACTTCATCATCCCCACCAGCGGTGTAACCATGGGCATCTTGGAGATCGCTGGCATCCCCTTCAACATTTGGCTGAAGTGGATCTGGAAGCTCATGCTCTGGCTGATCGCGGCAGGGATCGCCTTCCTTGGCTTGAGCGTCCACCTGCTATAGCCTTCGCCATCCAGCGGACAGCGGGCTACTTTCGCGCCGCTGCTAACGAAAAGACAGAATCATGGACTTCCTCCACAGCCTTTTGCGATACGCCGTGCTGCTGCTCGTGTTGGTGGCATTCCTGGTGAACCTGCGTGGCTGGCTCATGAACCGACCAGTCATCATTTGGGAGCGGATGGTCACCATTTGGGCCATGGTTTCGTGCCATATCCAGCTCGTGGTGGGCATCGCGCTCTATGGTATGAATGCCAAGGTCTTTCACAATCCCGAGGCAGGGTACTATCAAAAGTTCATCCTGCACTCGCACATTGGCATCATGGTGCTGGCCATTGCTCTGGTCACTGCAGGCCGCATGCTGAGTAAGCGCACGCCCGATGAGGGCCGCAAGCAGATGCTCATCGCTGTGAGCTACGGCATCGCGCTAGCGCTGATGCTCTACGCCACGCCTTGGCCTTTCACAGAGGCAGGCATCATTAAGGCCAAAGGATGGCTATGATGAAGAGCGCCGCTGCAATCGTGTTGCTCATCGTGCTCGCCGTGGCCTGCGGAAGCGCTGCGGCGCCTGCCCCCGATGCGGCCGATGGTGCTCCCAAGGGAGCGCAGCTCTACAAGATGCATTGCGAGCTCTGCCATGGCGCCAATGGCAAGCTGGGCTTCAACGAAGCCAAGGACCTCGCCGCCTCAACGATCACGCGCGCCGAGATGATCGCGCAGGTGACCAACGGCAAGGGCAAGATGATGCCGTACAAGAATGTGCTCACCACGAAGGAGATCGAAGCGGTGGTGGACTACACGCGCACGCTGGGCAAGACGAAATGATCGATCCGCTGGAGCTGAAGGGCAAGTCCGGTGTACACCGGACCGAAAAGGCGGTGCTGGTGGGCCTCATCACCGACGAGCAGGACGCCGATCAGGTGAAGGAATACCTCGACGAGCTCGAGTTCCTGGCCACCACGGCCGACATCACCACGCTGAAGCGCTTCACGCAGCGCATGCACAAGCCCGATGGCCGCAGCTACATCGGCAGCGGCAAGCTCGAAGAAGTGAAGCAATGGATGGAAGAGCACGGTGCCGACTGCGTGATCTTCGATGATGAGCTCACGCCCGCGCAGCAACGAAACATTGAGAAGGAATTGGGCAAGCCCGTGCTCGACCGGCCGCGCCTGATCCTGGACATCTTCGCCCGGAGGGCACGCACCGCACACGCCAAGAAGCAGGTGGAGCTGGCGCAGTACGAATACATGCTGCCGCGCCTCACCAAACTGTGGACGCACTTGGAGCGGCAGCGCGGTGGCACCGGCACGCGTGGCGGCGCTGGCGAGAAGGAGATCGAAACGGATCGCCGCCTGATCCGCGACCGCATCGCGCTGCTCAAGGGCCAGCTCAAGGACATCGATAAGCAGATGGCCACCCAGCGTGGCAACCGCGGCAAGTCGGTGCGCGTGGCCGTGGTGGGCTACACCAACGTGGGCAAGAGCACCCTGATGACCGCACTGAGCAAGAGCGCCGTCTTCGCCGAGAACAAGCTCTTCGCCACACTCGATACCACGGTGCGCAAGGTGGTGCTCGGCAACCTGCCCTTCCTGCTCAGCGATACGGTGGGCTTCATCCGCAAGCTGCCGCACCAACTGATCGAGAGCTTCAAGAGCACGCTCGACGAGACCCGCGAGGCCGACTTGCTGCTGCATGTTGTGGACATCAGCCATCACAACTTCGAGGAGCAGTACGAAACGGTGAAGCAGACGCTCAACGAGATCGGCGCAGGCAACAAGCCCACCATCGTGGTCTTCAATAAGATCGATGCGTACCGCCCCGCACCGCACGATCCCGACGACCTCGCGCCCAAACGCGTGGAGCAGTACACGCTCGAAGAGCTGAAGGCCACGTGGATCGCGCGCATGACCACCGAGGAGTGCATCTTCATCAGCGCGGCGCAGAAGCAGAACCTCGATGCCTTGCGCAAGCTACTGTACCAGCGCGTGAAGGCCATCCACGTGGCACGCTATCCATACGAGAGCGACCTATTGTTCAGCGACGAATTCCTGGACAGTTGATAAGGTCCTGCATTCTACAGTTGCGGCCACGGCAACTGTAGTGTCGAACCTCCGGGTCGACCATGTGATTCGATGATGAGCGCTGACTGTTGGATGAATGTGCTGATCAGACAACCCCCAACCTGCCGCTGATCCCTGCGCGCATCTCCATGAAGCGCCGTTCCCAGAAACGCCAAACGAGCCAGCTGAGCGCGACGCAAACGGCCCAATAGAGCACCAGCGGCAACAGGAGTCCCGCTTCCTGTTCCAGCGCGAACCAGCGGTTGAACACATAGCGCACCGGCTGATGCACCAAGTAGAGCGCGTAGCTCACGAGGCTGATGAAGGTGACGGCCCGGCCCCAGCGCGGCGCCCTTCCCCATGCCGACAGGGCCGGCAAGAGCATGGTCATGCCCAGCGCATTCAACGTGAAGTAATGCGTGGCACTGAACGGGAGCCGCTCAGCGCCATAGGCCATCGCGCAGCCCAGCATGATCGCAAGGCCGATGAAGAGCAGCGGACGAGGCGCCATCGACCATGCCTTCGGATAAGATGATTGCACCCACGCAGCGAGGATGCCCCAGCCGATCGCATCGAGCCGTGTGATCACGAGCTTGCGCAAGCCCTGCTCCATATGCCACAACGAGGGGACCTCCGGGGCGAGCACGAGACGCATCGCCATTGGCGCTACGATGAAGAGCAGCGCCAGCAGCAGGAACGCGCGCTTCGCCGCAGAGCCCGTGAGCGCCATAACACCGAACAGCAACAGCGGGAAGAGCAAGTAGAACCACTCCTCCACCACAAGCGACCACGACTCCCAAAAGAAGAGGTCCAATGGCTTCCACACGTTCTGCAGGAAGAGCGCATAAGCCCACGTGTTGTGATTGATCAGGCCGCCATTCATTCCGGCAAGGACCAGCACGACGTTAATCGCTAGGAAGAGGTAATAATTGGGCAAGGTGCGCAGCCAGCGACGCTGCCAGAAGTCGAGCAGGCGACGATGCCACGGCACGGCATCCATAGTGGCGTAGCGCAGCAGGATGCCACCGATGAGGTAGCCGCTGAGCACGAAGAAGAGATCCACGCCATCCACATGCGGGGGCAGCACGATGCCGGGCACCGCAGCGCGCAGCACATCGGCGCTATGCCAGAACACCACCAGCACGATGGCTGTGGCGCGCATGAGGTCGAGGCCGAAGACGCGGTCGCGCATCGCGGTGAAAGTATCGGCGAAGGGTCAATCGAACGCCTGCATATCGCAGAGCTTCCTGTAGTGCCCGCTCTTGGCGAAGAGCTCCGCGTGCGTGCCGCGCTCAACGATGGCGCCTTCGATCACCACGCAGATCTCGTTGCAGTGCTGGATGGTGCTGAGGCGGTGCGCGATCACCAAACTCGTTCGCCCTTCCATCATGCGATAGAGCGCTTCCTGCACCAAGCGCTCGCTCTCGGTATCAAGCGCGCTGGTGGCCTCGTCGAGGATGAGGATGGGCGGATTCTTCAGCACCGCGCGCGCGATGGCCAAGCGCTGCTTCTGACCGCCGCTGAGCCGATTGCCCATGTCGCCGATCACGGTCTGGTAGCCGCCATCGAGCTTGGTGATGAACTCGTGCGCATTGGCCACGCGCGCCGCTTGCTCGATCGCCGCCATGCTCACGCCCGGCTGTCCGAAGGCGATGTTGGCGGCAACGGTATCGTTGAAGAGGATGCTGTCCTGCGTGACGATGCCCATGAGCGCGCGCAGGTCCTGGATCCTGAGGTCGCGGACGTCAAGGCCATCGATGAGCACCTGCCCGCCGGTAGCGTCATAGAAGCGCGGCAGCAGTCCGGCCAGTGTGCTCTTGCCGCCGCCGCTGGTGCCCACGAGCGCAACGCTGCGTCCCTTGGGGATCATCAGGTCGATGGTGCGCAGCACGGCCTTTTCATCGTACGCGAACTGAACGTTCTTGAACTCGATGCGCTCGTTGAATGCTGTGATCGCTTTCGCATCGAGCTTCTCCTTCACGCTGTTCTCCACGGCCAGCAGCTCGAAGATCCGCTCGGCGCTGGCCCCGCCCTTCTTGATCCAGTAATAGCCCGTGGTGAAGCCCTTCGCCGGCGCCAGCAACTGGCTGAACAAGATGATATAACCGATGAACTCGCCGCCGCTCAAGGTGGCGCCCTCGCCGATCACCAGCTTCCCACCGAAATACACGAGCGTCACCATCACCAGCGCGCCTAGAAACTCGCTCAGCGGCGAGGCCATGTCGCGCCGGCGGAGTGTGAACACATTCAGCTTGTTCAGCATCTCATTCTCGCGGCGGAAGCGGCGGCGCATCTGCTCCTCGCCGTTGAAGGCCTTCACCACGCGCATGCCGGTGAGCGTCTCCTCCACCGTGCTCAGCAGGTCGGCGGCCTTCTGCTGCGCGCGCAGGCCCTCTTTGCGTAAGCTCTTGCCCACGCGGCCGATCAGCAACCCGCTAAGCGGCAACAGCAGCAGCGCGATCAGCGTGAGCTGCCACGAGATGCCGATCATAAGCGAGAGCGAGAGGATGATGGTGATCGGCTCGCGGAACACCATCTCGATGTAGTTCATGATGCTGAACTCCACTTCCTGCACATCGTTGGTGATGCGCGCGATGGTGTTGCCCTTGCGCTCGCCGGTGTGGAAGCGCATGGGCAGGTCGAGGATCTTATCGTACACCTCGTTGCGCAGGTCGCGCACGGCCCGGTTGCGCAGGATGCCGATGGCCCAGAGCGCGAAGTAGCGCGTGAGG
>JBATND010000243.1:0-6640 GCA_049290175.1 Flavobacteriales bacterium
TCGAAGTAGAATTCGGTGCGCGTGGTGAAGGGGTTGGGGTAGTTGAGCACATGGGCCAATGCCAGTTCGGCGCTGGCCGCTACCACGAACTCGGTGCTCTTCTCGCTGGAGTTGTTGTGCGTGTCCCAGGCTTTCACGGTAAGGGTGTGGCGGCCATCGGAGAGCTTGCCGAAACGGTAGCGCACCTGTCCGCTCTTGTAGGTGTCCATATCGGATTCGTAAAGGTCGTTGAGTACGATGGCTTGCTCGGTGTTCTCATCGAGCGTTGCCAGCAGGTCGTGACCGATGCTCGAGCCCACCGTGTTGATCCCGTTATCGTCGAACATCTTCGCGAAGAGCAGCGGTGTTTCATTGGTGATGCCGCCGCGCACGAAACGCTCATCGTTCAGATACACTTCGATCTGCGGGCCGGTATTGTCCAAGGGCACATTGGTCGCGGTGCCGCCAACGATGGGATCGTTGTCGAATCCGCTCGCATTGCTCGAGAGCGATTCGGCATAGCAGGCCAGGCGGCCCTTGCCGAATTGGTAGTTGATGTCCTTGGGCACTACGAAGGTGAAGCTGAAGCTGCCATTGGTGACCGATGCACGGCCACGGTAGATCACGTTCTTGCGCACCTTGAAGGTGAAGGGCCCGCCGCCGTCGTTGGCCAAGGTGTTCTGCACGGTCTGCTTATCGTACACGATGGGCACCACCACGCCATTGAAGTCCTGCATGGGCTGGCCATCGCCGCCATCAACGAAGCCTGAGATCCGCACAACGCTGAGCGCGCTGAGCGTATCCACTTGCTGGCCCAATGTGTCGGTGATGGCCGTGATCCGGATGGTCTTCTGCGGTAGGGCTAAGCGCATGCTCGGATCGCCCAGCAAGCTGAAATTGCGGTGGTTCCTGAGGGAGGGTTGAGCCGTTGCGATATCCCGTTTCGTGTACTGGAAAGCATCGCCGATACGTGCTTCGCGGCCCAGCTCGTCGGTGGGCTCAAAGATGTGGTCGTAGTAGTAGTTGGCTAGCCTGAAGTTCTGGCTGGAGTACGCCAATCGGGTGGTGGTCATGAGCGCCACGCCCGCGCCATTCGGGTTCAGGAGCACGAATTCGCCTGCTGAGGTGCGGCCCGGGTCGTCCCAGCGGCTGAACTCACACGTGGCCGTCATGAAGATCGGGAGCCGATCCTTGTTCGACCATTCGAGAATGGTGGTGTTGTCGAGCAAGCGCTCATGCGCCCAGCCCACCTCACCGCCGTGTCCGATGTAGTTCACCACCAATGCGCCCTTCTGCACCTTGTCGCGCAGGTCGATTGTGGCTTGCGGGTAACGCTGACCGCCCGGCGTGGCGATCTGTTGGTAAGCATCGAGGTAGATTTTGTCAACGTTCAAGTTCGGGTGTTCCCGCTCTACCCTACGGGCCAGGGAGTCGCTCTGGTCCATGTGGATCACGCCCTCGAAGCCGTCGCCGGTCTGATCGTCGCTCACGAAGAGCACGTGCGTCCGCCAGTCCGGGATGCCGCCGTCGCCATCGTTGCTGCAACTGCTGCCGCTCGTGGGTATTCCGCGCAAGGCGTCGTAGCCCAGGATCTTGTCCACCACTTGCCGCGCCTGTTCAGCGCTATGCACCGATAGCCGCCCAACGCCGATATCCACCAGGTCTCCGGTGCCTTCACCGTCGCTCTCATCGAGCAGGCCGAAATAATCATCTGAGGTGTACGAGCGCGAGAAGTCGATGCCATCTTCGGTCTGGTAACTGGGGATGAAATTCTGGTTGCTCGCCGTGAGTGAGACGTTGTTGTAAGAGCCATCGCCGAAGAGCAGGAGGTAGCGCGGCATCAATTCGGGTGCATCAACGCCGGCCCGGTCGTAGAGCATGCGCATGTAGCGCTTGATCGCTGTGGCGTCGCGCAGGCCGCCAGAGAACTCGTTGAAGACCTGCTGCGGGGTAACGATGTTCACCGAGAGTCCTTCGCTCATGCGCCTGTCCGCTAGCCGTTGCGCCTGCGACCGGAATACCGGCGGGCATACGATTACCAGATCCGTCGGGATCGCGGTGGCGTGCAGGTCCTGGTTGGGGACACGACCGATGGCGGTAGGGGTGAGGAAATTGGTTTCGCGGAAAGCGATGAATTCCCGGAGGTTCTCAGTGGGCAACCTGAAGGTCTTCTGCGCACCCACTGTGGAATACTGGACCGCCAGTGGGCTGTCTGGGGCTGTGATATCCCAGATGCGCTGCACCTGCTGGGCTTGATCAAGAACGAATTCGCTCACTTCGCCGGGACCTGCGGAGGCAAGGGATCGGAAATGCAACTGGTCGCCGGCCATGCGCAGTTCGCGCATGCAGTTCAAGCGCAGGTAGTTCATCCACCCGATTGAATTCACAGGATCGAACTTGGTGAAGGTGACTGTGATCGGCAGGTTGTTGCCGGATGTGTTCCAAGAGAAGGTCTGGCACACGGTTCGGGCAACGGCCCCTGTTGGGCTGTTTGGAATGCTCGTTACCGGCAGCGTGCCGTTGAAGCCATTGGTCGAGGTCAGGGTGAACGTGCTTGTGTTCGTAGTAGCGCCACTATTGTAGGTGCGCGCTGCAACGCAAGCCTCTACGGTCACCGGGACATCGCTCGCCAGATTGGGCACCTCGAAGCTGTACGAATAGTTGGTCACCAGGTCGTAGGTCTCTGCGAACCATGTGCGCCCGCTCTTGATCAGATTCACCAAGTCGCGATCAATCACCTGCCGGTCGTTGAAACGGGTCACGGTCTGGGTTGGTGCATCCGAGGTCGAGGAGATCGAAGGGATGCGGACAGGCGGTTCCACATCGATTCCGATGAAATAGGAAGCTGAGTCGCAGTAAACATGCTTGGTGTGCGCGAACAGGTCGCCGTTCTGGGTCCAGCGCATGGGACCCTTCGCGTAGAACAAGAGGAAGTCGCCGGGGCCGAAGACGCCATCCCCGCCATCGACCATCTCAATGGCGTGGGCCGACAGGTCCGTTGGAACATTGATGCTGTTCACGAAGGGAAGGAGCCCAAAGTTGTTCCCATACACATTGACGCGGTCGCTGGTGAGTCCCGACATCCCAACGCCAAGGCTGTTCAAGAAGTCGTACGTGATCCGGTACACACCATCCCGCGCTACGGTGAAGCGGTACCAATTCCCGGAGGCCAATAGCGAGTTGTCCGGATAGGTCATCTTCCGGGAACCAGCGGCAGCCGTTGAGCCGCTTGTCCATTCATAGCGGAAGCGCATCAGTCGCTCTATCGCTCCAGAGGCTGGGTTCCTGCGGAAGGGCACTACTGAAAGCAGCAGGTAAGGCTGCTTCCGGTACATGCTCACCTGGGCATGCACGGCGGGCTCTGCGGGCAAGCCTTCAAGCGCTGGCCATTGCCTGAGGTCGGAAGCAGTCACTGGCGAATACTCCGCATCAACCACCCGGGCCCCTGCCCATTGCGACCCCTTATTGAGCGCTAGGACTTCAACGTGAACGGGCAAGCCGCCGCGATCCAGGTCCGGTTCGCCGGACTTGAGCACCAAGGCTCGCTCTTCCGATGACATTTTCCCGGTGCTCGTGCCTTCCGGGGATATCCACTCGAGTATGCGCCAAGGTTCAAGCTGGCCATGGGCGGTTGCCATGGCGAGTAGGCAAAAGGGCAGGGCGAGGATTCTCATGGTGCCTGAAATCAACGTCAATCAACAGGTTTTCAACAGATCGGATCGAAGTTGCTACCTTCGACCCTTGGCTTTCGGACGGGGGACCAACGGCTTTGGGCGAGCAATATTGCCATAGCTGGCGGAACCGGTTGGGAAGTGATCCGTATAATTGGCGCTTGCAGTTGGGCTTAGACCGAAACAGGAGCATGAAGAGAAGCACTCTTTGGCGCGCACGCGTGGCATTCGGCTGGACGATGCTGGTTGGGCTCAGTGCTCAAGCCCAGGATCCGCAGTTCACCCAGTTCTACGCCAACCCGCTTTACCTCAACCCGGCATTCGCCGGCACCGCGCGCTGCCCACGGGTAGTGCTCAATTACCGCAACCAATGGCCTGGCCTCACCGGCACCTTCGTGACCACCAGTGCCAGCTACGACCAGCACATCGATGCCATGCAGGGCGGCTTGGGATTCTTGGTTACCAATGACCAAGCCGGCCAAGGCACATTGAGCACCACCACGGTCAGCGGCATTTACTCGTATCAGCAGGCCATTTCACGGAAGTTCTCGATGAAGGCCGGCTTTCAAGCCACCTACTTCCAGAAATCGCTCGATTGGAGCAAGCTCACCTTCGGGGATCAGATTGACCCGCGCCGGGGCTTCATATACAATACCAACGATGTGCCTCGTGGTGGCCGTGTTGGCAATGCCGATTTCAGCGCTGGACTATTGGGTTATACCGACATCTTCTTCGTGGGTTTCGCAGCGCACCACCTCACGCAGCCCAATGAATCGCTCATCGTGGGTACCAGCCGCCTGCCCATGAAGTTCACCGGACATGCCGGTGCAGCGATCCCGATCGGCATGCGCGGCAAGTATGGCGAGGCCAAGACGAAGATCTCGCCCAACGTACTATACCAACAACAGGCCGCGTTCCGTCAGATGAATCTCGGTCTCTACGTGGATCACGGCCCGATTACGGCCGGTGTCTGGTATCGCACCCGCGATTCCTTCATCATGCTGATCGGCTTCCACACCGAGAAGTTCAAGTTCGGTTACAGCTACGACCTCACCACCAGTAAGCTCACCACGCGCACCGCAGGATCGCATGAAGTGAGCATGCAGCTCCAGTTCAAGTGCAAACCCAAGAAGCGGAGGTTCCGCGTGGTGGCCTGCCCCACCTTCTAAGCCTGCAATCAACCAGTAAAACACCAAGCACATGAGCCTTGCAAGGAAGACAGGGATCCTAGTGCTGGCCAGCGCCGCTCTGACGAGTTGTCAATTTGAGAAGAGCGGTGCCACCGGCTGGAACTACAACGATTCCAAGAACGGGGGCTTCGAGAAGGCCAGCTTCGAGGATCAAGAGAATGGCCCCGGCCTAGTTCTGATCGAAGGTGGGCAATTCACCATGGGAAGGGTCTCGGACGACCTGCGGCACGAATGGGACCATATTCCCCGCACGGTAACCGTGTCATCCTTCTATATGGATGAGGTCGAGGTGACCAACTTCTATTGGCTGGAGTACCTCTACTGGCTCGATCGGGTTTTTGCTGCAGACTATCCGGAGATCTACAAGAAGGCATTGCCAGACACCCTTGTTTGGCGCAACAAGCTCGCCTTCAATGAACCCTATGTGGAATACTACCTGCGTCACCCCGCCTACCGCGATTATCCGGTAGTGGGCGTGAACTGGTTGCAAGCCAACGACTATTGTGCTTGGCGAACGGACCGGGTGAATGAGGTCATCCTGATTCGCGAAGGCCTGTTCGAGCACTACCCCAACCAGATCAACGAAGACCATTTCACCACCGACTCGTACTTGGCTGGCCAATACGAGAGCGGCAAGAAGGTCGATGGCGTGATTGACTTCAATCCGAACAAGGACCGCCGGAACATCAAGATGGAGGATGGCGTGCTGTTGCCGCGTTATCGCCTGCCAACTGAGGCCGAATGGGAGTATGCTGCCTACGGAATCATCGGTAACACGGTCGATGAGCGTGTTGTGGAGCGCCGCATCTATCCATGGAACGGGCACTGGGTGCGTTACGATAGCCGAAAGAGCGGAGGTGCTTTCTATGGCGATTTCCGTGGGAACTTCATGCGCGGTCGTGGTGACTACATGGGTGTTGCAGGCAGCTTGAATGACAACGCCGATGTGACCGCACCGGTTTTCAGCTACTGGCCCAACGATTACGGCCTTTACAACATGGCCGGCAATGTGAGCGAGTGGGTAATGGATGTTTACCGCAACCTCAGCCCAGAGGACAAAGATGACTTCCGGCCTTTCCGCGGGAATGTATTCAAGACCAAAGTGCTCAACAGCGATGGCGCAATCCAAGACAAGCACGACTTGGTGATTTACGATGTGGATGGCATCAAGTACTACCTCACGGAGTTCCAGTTGGCCATGCAAGGCCGGGCCATTGACGAGGAAGCAGCTCTTATTGACGAGCTGCTCACACAGGTCGATCAGGCCATCGAGTTCAACAATACCAGGAAGCCCGATGCAGCGATGCAGCGCGTTCAGGACATGATCGACAACATCAAGAGCAAGGACCTCGACATCTGCCCTAAGCTGCTCACGGGCATCAGTGATTACCAGAGCGACCAGCCTGGCGATGTCCGCGTGCGTAATGTCACGGTGGAGGAGAATATCGACCGTCGGAACTATCGCCAGAGCGACAATATCGACTTCCGCGATGGGGATGTAGAGAGCAGCATCTATTTCGAGACCCCTGATTTCGAGGGTAATGCCATGTACGACTGGGGCAAGACTACCCTCGTCAACGACCGCAGCCGAGTCTATAAGGGAGCTTCATGGGCTGACCGGATCTATTGGGCCGGTCCCGCCACAAGACGCCATCTGGATGAACGGCAGAGCACATCGACCATTGGATTCCGCTGCGCGATGACGCGCGTTGGCAGCCCGAAAGGAATGGGAGATGATAAGCGCCGCAAGAGCCTCGAAAAATCCAAGAAGCGCTGATCACTAGCTCACCCGACTACATT
>JBATND010000244.1:0-7604 GCA_049290175.1 Flavobacteriales bacterium
GCCACGCCGATGCCTGATACCTCGAGCATCTTCGGGAAGATGCTGGCGCCGCTGAAGCCCGGTGTGGTGTTCACTTCGATGGTCACCAATCTGTCGCCGGTCCACATGTGGTCAACGCGCACCATGCCGCGGCACTCGAGCAGGGTGTAGATGGCTGCAGATCGCTCCTGCACCAGGCGTGCGACTTCATCAGGAATGGGAGCAGGCACCAGCTCTTGGGTGTCGGTTGCGTGGTACTTGGCCTCGTAGTCGAAGAATTCCTTCGAGTGTACGATCTCGCAAACGGGCAGCGCGCGTGCCGTGCCGCCCAGGTCGATCACGCCACAGGTGAGCTCGCGTCCGGCAATGCCTGCTTCGGCCATCACGGTGGTGCATTCAGCGAACGCCAAATCGAGCGCGGCCTGCACATCGGCAGCCGACTTCACCTTGCTGATGCCCAAGCTGCTGCCGCTGCGGTCGGGCTTCACGAAGCACGGGAAGCCGATGGCCGCCACGCGCGCTTGCAGATCGGGCATGTGCGGCATGAGCAAGGCCGAAGGGGCTACATCGAAACCGAGTTGCCGCAGGAGGGCCGTGGTGCCGTGCTTGCTCATGGTGAGTGCCATGCACAGCACGTCGCCGGTCTGGTAGGGCACATCGAGCAAATCGAGGTAACCCTGCAGCAGGCCATCCTCGCCGGGGCTTCCATGGATGGCGATCATCGCGCCGGCGAAACGCTCCGGGCCATGGCCACGATCCACGGCGAAGGCGCCGCGATCGAAGGGCAGCACCTCCCCTTCTGCGGTCTCACAGCTCCAACCATTGCGCGAAATGCTCACATACAGCGGGTCGAATTGCGCGCGATCAATGGCGGCCATCATGCGGGCCGCGCTCTGCATGCTGATGACCGATTCGCCGGTGTAGCCGCCGCGTGCAACGGCAATCAAGGGAAGTTGCATGTGCGAGAATGTGCGCGAAGATGGAACGGCCATTCCTCGCTGCGATTGCTGCATCGGCACGAATCGCGCACCTGTGATCGTGGATGGCGCATGCGATCTTCGCCGCCGCCCGTACACCATGCTCATCGTACGCCCATTCGCCCTGGTCATCGCCTGCGCAGCCGCTGTTGCGGTGCAAGGGCAGTCCATCGCGCGCAAGAACCTCGTCACTTCATTGGGCGGCGGCAGCGGACTGCTCTCCATCACGCAAACGGCAGACAGCGTTTCGGCGAGCGCGGCATTGAGCGGAGCCATCTCCTTCCGGGTGCAGTACGCCTTCACCAAGCGATTCTCGTTGGGCATCCATTACGATCGAATCGGGTCGGACCGCATCGGCAAAGCCGTGGACCATGTGCGCTTCAGCACCTTGCTCATCAGCGGCAGTTACCGGCCGTGGATCAGCGAGCGGGCCTACGTTGAGGCGCATGGGGCGGTCGGCACAGCCGCGCTATCGCTCGACCTGTATGCGCTCTCGTTGCCCGTGGTAGGACGCGGCGGCAGCAGCTCGTTCGGTGCGCGCTACGTGCATCTGCTCAGCGGCACCTTGTGCGCATACGCTGGCGTCGAAGCCACTGGCGGCTCGCGCATGTACCTGCAGCGTTACGATGGCAAGCCCTTCGCCGATGCCGATGGACTTACCGGTTCACTGAACTGGAGCAGCCAGCGCGTGCTGGTGGGTTTGGCGGTTCGTTTCTAGTCAAACCGCCAACGACGGTCGATTCCGCCCTAGACCTTGCTCAGCGTAACGGCCATCACTTCAGCCTCCAGCTTCTCGGCTTCGGCTTTCAGCGCTTCGGCCTTCGCGAGCACATCCGTCTTGAACGCCTCGTCGTCGAGACCCGCGCAGTTGATGCGAACGTTCAAGTAGCCGCCCAAGGCACCAGCGCGTGCGCATAGCGCGCCAACACCTGCATCGCTCACGCTTGCAGGAAGGCCCTTCGCGGCCATCGCTTGCATCAAGGCCATGCTCTCCACGCATACCTGCATGGTGCGCAGCGGCGTATTGATCGCGCCCTTGGTGGCTTCGGTGATCGCAGCCTTGCGCGCAGCTTTCTCTTCGGCGCTCCCTTTCGGCAGGCCCATGGCGGCCATGATGTGGTCGAAGGCGCGTGTGTCCTCATCCACCAGGAAAAGCAACTCGTTGCGCAAGCGCTCACCTTTCACCGCCCACTCACTGAATTCCGCCCAGCGCTCGTCCCAACCGCGCTTGTGCGCGCTGAGGTTGGCCACCATGGTGCCCAAGGATGCGCCCAGCGCGCCAACGTATGCCGCCACGCTGCCACCGCCGGGGGCAGGACTCTCACCGGCTGTCTCTTCGGTGAAGCGCTTCAGGTCCATGCGCACCAAGCGCTCGCTGTTGGCGTCTTCCAGCATATACTCGATCACCTTCTTCTGCGGGTCGAAGGGACCGAGATCGTCGAGGCCCAGGCTCTTCACGGCGATCTTGATCTTCTCGCGCTCCGAAATGCCCAGGCTGCGCTGCTGCCGCGTCAGGTAAAAGTCGGCGGCATCGAGCAGCGCTTGCTTCGGGATCAGGCCAACCAGTTCGCTGCCGGTCACGCGGATGCCACGCGCCGCTGCGCAATTGCAGGCCTCGTCGAAGGCGACATGCACCGACGTGATGGAGATGTCCGTGAGGTTGAGCGAGAGCTGCGCGATGCCGTACTCCTCGATGTACCAGCCGATGCCCTTCACGCTCTTCAGCTTGCCCGGCACCTGCACTTCACTGCCGTCGGCCTGTTTCACCTTGCGGCCCGCTTCGCGGATGTCGAAGGCGATTGCGTTGGCGCGGCGCGTGCTGGTGGTGTTGAGGTTCACGTTGTAGGCCACCAGGAAATTGCGCGCCCCGATGGCGATGGCTCCGCTCCGCGCCACGCTGTCGGTGAACTCCGCCGGGCCGAAGTCGGGCTTCCATGCGGGGTCCTTGAGCTTCTTCGGAAGGCCCTCGTATTCGCCGCTGCGGTTGTTGGCCAGGTTGCGGCGCTTCTCCTCGCTCGAAGCGAATTCATACAAGTACACCGGTACGCCGAGCTCTTGGCCCACGCGCTCGCCGAGCTTCTTCGCATAGGCGGCGCACTCTTCCATGCTCACCCCGCTGATGGGCACCAAGGGACATACGTCGGTGGCGCCGAAGCGCGGGTGCTCGCCGCTGTGGTTGCGCATGTCGATCAGCTCCTGCGCCTTCTTCACCAGCTTGAAGGCTGCTTCGCACACGGCCTCGGGCTCGCCCACGAAGGTGATCACCGTGCGGTTGGTGGCCTTGCCGGGGTCCACATCGAGCAGGCGCACGCCTTCCACGGTCTCCACTACGGCGGCAATGGCATCAATCTTCGCGCGGTCGCGGCCCTCGCTGATGTTGGGCACGCATTCGATCAGTCGGCGTTGCATGTTGGGGTGTATGAGGGCGCAAAGATGGGAGCGCGTGAGCGCTGGATGCCAATCGCGCAAAGGCGCATCTTTACCGCCATGCGACCACTGTACAAGCTGGTGTTCCAGAAAATGCTGGGCTGGGAGCTGCGCGACGAGCGTCCGGCCAACCTCGACCGCTTCATCATCGTGGTGGCGCCGCATACGAGCAATTGGGATTTCGTGGTGGGGCTCTCGGTGCGCAGCATCGCACGCCTCACCGATGTGAAGTTCCTGGCCAAGGACTCGCTTTTCGGGCCTTTCACTGGCTGGTTCTTCCGCGCGCTCGGCGGCTACCCGGTGAACCGCAGCACCCACAACAATATGGTCGATGCCGTGGTGGACCTTTTCAAGCGCGGTGCGATCAAGAAGATCGCCATCACCCCCGAAGGCACACGCAGCTACCAGCCCAATTGGAAAACCGGCTTCCATCGCATCGCCACCGGCGCGGGCGTGCCCATCATCCTGGCCACTTTCGATTACCCCAACAAACTCGTGATCATCACGGCGCCTTTCCCGCTCACCAGCGATCCCGAAGCCGACATTGCGCGCATGAAGGATTGGTTCAGGCCGCACAAAGGCAAGAACCCCGAGGACGGTGTGCGCTGACGGCACGATGATGGCGAAGCGATCTGCATGAGACTATCCACCTTCCTACTCGTCGCGGGGCTGGCACACGCCACGCTTGCTCAGGATCGGTTCCCCGCACTGCAAGGCGAGCGCGCCGATGGCAGCGCCGTTGAACTGCCCGGCAAGCCCAACACGCCATTCATCGTGATCGGCTTGGCATGCAGCCAGAAAGCGCAGCCCGCGCTTGAAGCCTGGTACGAGCCCGCCTACCTGCGTTTCGTGGCCAAGCACGGCCTCTTCGCCAACGCCTACACCACCGAAGTGTACTTCGTGCCGCTCTTCACCGGCGTGAATAAGGCCGCCTATGCGCCAAGCCTGAAGAAATTCCGCAAGAGCG
Source organism: Flavobacteriales bacterium (assembly GCA_049290175.1). Lineage (GTDB taxonomy): Bacteria > Bacteroidota > Bacteroidia > Flavobacteriales_F > PHOS-HE28 > PHOS-HE28. The sequence continues at coordinate 4,351 of JBATND010000244.1, forward strand.
CCGAGCCCGAAGTGGCCGACCGCGTGGTGTTCGTGAAGGAGGATGGCGACGAAGTGCGCCAAGCGCTCGGGCTGAAGAACAAGGACATCCCCTACTTCTTCGTGGTTGACCGCGAAGGCAGGATCGTGCATCGCGCCGAAGGCAATTTCAACGAAGACAAGCTTGAGGCGATCGAAGAGGTGCTGTTGAGGTAGATCCCCGTGAGGGCCAGCGTGCTCCACGGACCACCTCCCCGCCCCTGCGATTGCGATCAAGGGCAGAATCCGCGCACAGTGAACTATCTAGCGGGTCTTTTCATTTCGCTACCGACCATATGACCAAAGGGCCCATAGCCTATGTGGCGCCAGAAGCCTACGCCTTCGTCCGGAAGGACATTGAAGGATTACGGGCTATTGGCGTGGTCGTACACGACCACTATTTCAACGCTCAAAGGGCATTGGAGCTACCGTTGGCCTTTGTCAGTCAATTGCTCTTCTTGCTGAAAGCGAAGCGACATGGCGTGCGCCATGTGGTATCCCACTTCGCCGGATACCACAGCATGCTTCCCGCGCTATTAGGCTTCCGCACGCACATCATCATCGCCGGAGCGGATGCATGCTCTTTTCCCGGCATCCGTTACGGGAGTTTCCGTAAACCTCTGATGAGCGCCGCCATGGCCTATTCCATGCGGAATGCAGAAACGCTCCTGCCCGTTCATGAATCGCTCAGGGGATTCATGAACAAGTTCAGCGAATTCGGACCAGTTGAACAGGGCTATGCCTACTTCGTGAAAGGACTGAAGACGCATGAGCACCCTCTGCCATACGGCTTCGATGCAACACAATGGATCAGCACAAACAACAATGCATCGCGCGCCGGTGCCATGTGCGTGGCCATGGGTGCCAGCGCAGGCAATGCCATCCACTTCCGCAAAGGCATAGACCTCATCATCGAGGCGGCAAGGTCGCTTCCAAACGTGCCCTTTACGGTGATCGGTGCGGCGCATACAGAATCCTACAAGGGACTTCCTACGAACATCAGCATCCGTGGCCGTGTGAGCCATGTTGAGATGCGCGACCTCTATCACGCGCATTCCTTGTACCTGCAGCCGTCGGTGATGGAAGGATTCCCGAATGCGCTTTGCGAGGCCATGCTTTGCGGTTGTATTCCCGTGGTCTCTGGAATCACTTCCATGCCTTCCATTAACGGTGATGCGGGCGTCATCATCACGGAACGGAAACGTGAAGCGCTGATTATCGCGATCAACGCCCTGCTGGCGGCCGATCTCGAAACGACCGAAACGCGGCGCAAGCTGGCGCGAGAACGGATACTCCCCTATTCCATGCAGCGCCGTCTGGATGGACTGCTGGGCGCTATTGACCGAGAGGAACCATGAATATCCACCGAATAGCTTTGCCGCCCGCATGAAGAAACCGATCCGCGAACTTGTATCGCATGTGAAAGCCCACGGGTTGGCACGCGGGATGCGCCTGGTGTGGCTCAAGAGCCAGCGCACTGGCGGTATCGCACAGATCGCGTCGCCGATCACCGGGGGATCCGTATGGGTGCGACCTGGAACCTCGGACATGGCCATCTACGACCAGATCGTCCTGCACCCCTACCTGCCAACGGATAGGCGATTCGCGACCATTATCGACTGCGGCTCGAACATCGGCCTCACCGTGCGCTACCTCGCCGCCGCATATCCCGATGCTCGCATCGTTGCGGTGGAGCCAGACGAATCGAATTTCAGCATGCTGCAGCGCAACTGCGAACGGATGCCGAATATCAGTTGCGTAAACGCAGGGATATGGCCGGAAGCCGGTTCCATCAACCTTCAGAGGGAAGGTCTCGGTCCTTCGGCATTCCGCACAGTGAAAGCCGAAGGCGGCACCATCGTAGAGGCTTTGACCATTCCACAGCTCATGGAGCGCTTCGGAATGGAAAGGGTCTCTTTGCTGAAGATCGACATCGAGGGCTCGGAGCTGGAATTGTTCTCCGGCGTTGACAACTCTTGGATCGAGCGAGTTGATGCCATTTCGATCGAGCTTCACGATAGCTGGAGGCCTGGTTGCGGCGATGCGTTCTTCAGGGCCATTGCGCCTTGGAACTGGACCTTCTCCTTCCATGGCGGGGCTGCGCTCTGCGAACGACGTTTCTGACCGCGATCAGATGGCAATGCTGAAGTCCCTCGCTAAGCCTGCGTATCGTGCATTGAACGGAATACTGGGAAAGGTGCGACGTGCGCAGAGCAGCGCCATCCCACGCGTTGAACTGCTTCCGCGGCACATAGCGAACCTGCTTGTGGTCGCTGATCGCGATGCGTTCCTAAATGCGTTGCCGAAGGGAGGCGTTGTTGCGGAAGCGGGTGTCGATCATGGCGATTTCTCTGCGCGGATCCTAGCCATCACAAAACCATCCAAACTGCATCTGATTGATTTCTGGGGAAGCAAGCGATACCATGCATCATTGCAGAATCATGTGCGCAACCGGTTCACACATGAGATCCGGTCTGGGCAACTGCAGATCGACTTGGGATTGAGCACCGATGTACTCCCCAAGTATCCTGACGCCTACTTCGATTGGATGTACATCGACACCGACCACGGCTATCGCATTACGGCTGCCGAACTCGCGATTGCACGCACCAAGGTCAAGCCTGGCGGAATCATCGCCGGACATGATTATGTGACGGGGAACTGGGATGGTGGCGTGCGCTACGGGGTGGTGGAGGCTGTGCATGAATTCTGCGTGAAGCACGATTGGGAGCTGATCCTGCTCACGCACGAGACCGACCGCCATTTGAGCTTCGCGATTCGCGAGATTGGCTGAGCGCGCCGACAGTCCCGTTATGCAAGATCGACGTCTTCCGCTTCGAGGGGAACAAGGCCTTTAAGGGGTTCGAACGCTGGCTGTTGCTGAATGCGTGTCTCGCACGACAAGTGAAAGCGATCATTGAAAAGCGAATGCGACAAAACGCCGCAATGGGCATTTGTAGCAGAACGCTATATTCGGTGAAAGCTCCCGTAACCATGCGCCGCACTGCATCGCTTCTTTTCTCTGCAATCCTCCTCATTTCAGCAGATTCGGCATATGCCCAAGCTTATGCTTGGGACTCCCGATCACCCATGCCCGCTCCTCGATGGGGCTGCGGCACCTTCGTCACTAACGGCTTGGCTTTCGTGGTGGGCGGCAGAAGCAACAGCATCGACTATCCGCAGATGTGGGCGTACAATCCCATTACCAACACATGGGCACAAAAGGTCAGCTTCCCA
>JBATND010000245.1:0-8886 GCA_049290175.1 Flavobacteriales bacterium
ATCCTCAACGACCCCATCTACGGCTTCATCACGGTGCCGAACCCGGTGCTCCTGCGGCTATTGAACCATCCGTGGTTCCAGCGGCTGCGCTACATCAAGCAATTGGGGCTGGGGCATCTGGTGTACCCCGGCGCCTTGCACACGCGCTTCCACCATGCCTTGGGCGCCATGCACCTCATGGGCGAGGCTATCGCCACCTTGCGAGGCAAGGGCCACGAGATCACCGAAGAAGAAGCACTCGGTGCGCGCATCGCTATCCTCCTGCACGACATCGGTCATGGTCCGTTCAGCCATGCACTGGAGCACAGTTTGGTTGAAGGCATCGGTCACGAGGATGTGAGCGCGATGGTGATGGACGCCTTGAACCGCGAGTTCGACGGCGCGCTGGATCTGGGCATCCGCATCTTCCGCGATCAGTACCCGAAACGCTTCCTGCACCAATTGGTGAGCAGCCAGCTCGATGTGGACCGCATCGACTACCTGAACCGCGACAGTTTCTACACCGGCGTGAGCGAAGGCGTGATCGGCGGTGAGCGCATCATCAAGATGCTGCAAGTGGTGGACGACAAACTCGTGGTGGAAGAGAAAGCCATCTACAGCATCGAGAAGTTCCTGGTGGCGCGCAGGCTGATGTACTGGCAGGTGTACTTGCACAAAGCCGTTGTGGCCTGCGAGATGATGCTGGTGGAAACACAGCGCCGCGCGAAAGAGCTGGCCTTATCGGGAACAGAAGTCTTCGCATCACCGGCGCTGCAACGCTTCCTCCGCGAAAGGCACAATCGCGCCAGCTTCAACGATCCCGCCGTGCTCACGGCCTTCCTCAAGCTCGACGACCACGACATCATGGGCGCCGTGAAGGTGTGGTGCGATCACACCGACAAGACGCTGGCTTGCCTCGCCACCGACCTGGTCACGCGCCGCAACCTGCGCATCACCTTGCAGAACATCCCTTGGAGCGATAACCGCATCGCTGAGCTGCGCAAGCAAGTGGCTGATCAATTGGGCATCCCACTCGCAGAAGCCGCGCGCTTCGTGATCACGGGCAGCATCGTCAACAACGCCTACGATCCCGCCAAGGACCGCATCGAACTGCTCTACAAGGATGGCAGCACGCACGACATCGCCGAAGCCAGCGACAACCTGGGCATCGCGGCATTGAGCAAGCCGGTGGAGAAGTATTACCTGGCGTGGCCGAGGTGGGTGTAGGGGATCCACCATCATCAAGACGCGAGCATTGCTGAAGGCGTGAGCCAGCACGACACTACGCTTCCGCTGCAGTCAACAAGGATCACAGTTCCTGAAAGGCGTGAATTGACGGAATCGCATTGCACTACCTTCGGCACCATGGCAACAAAACAGACCACGGTCCGCACAAGAACACGGATCAGCAAGGAGGGAGCCACCATGGACAAGGCTTTGAAGAAGGCGACTAAGCGTGCCGTTGAGGAGGTCTTCCGGGTGCGAGATTCGATTCTTGTTGAAAGAGGCGGCTGGTTGGTGTACGTGAATGCCAAGGGTGAAGAAGTCCGTAGGAAGAGACGTATCAAGCCTGTTGTAAGACCTGCGTGACGTATGCCATCGATGTTGCGCTTGAGGATTTTCGCGGGTCCTAACGGCTCGGGCAAGAGCATCATGAAGCGGCAAGTCGAGCGTACTGTTATCAGTGGCCGTCGTGTTGACCTTGGCGTCTATGTGAATGCGGATGATATCGCACGCGAATTACTCAGCAAGCACGAACTGGATCTCGCGACGTTCAGAATCAAAGCGGAGCGCGCATCCTTCCTTGAATTCGCCAATCGCTCGGGCCTTCTTACAGGGCGATTGGCCAAAGGCCAGTTCAAACGCTCGCATCGAATGCGCGGCAGCATTTTCATCTTGTTGCGAGCCGATCTCGCGGAGCATTTCGCACAGCTCTTAGCGGCCTATCTCTGCGATAGGCTCATAGCGCAGCAGGTCAAGTTCTCGTTCGAAACGGTCTTCAGCCATGCCAGCAAGATTGAATTCATGCGTCGTGCGAAGGAGAAAGGCTACAAAGTGTATTTGTATTACATCTGCACGAACGCGCCGGAGATCAACGTTGATCGTGTCAAGAGCAGGGTGAGGTCCGGCGGTCACGCTGTCCCGGCTACAAAGATCAAAGCGCGCTACCGGAAGTCGTTGGAGCAGCTTCTGCCAGCAATCGAGTATTGCTACCATGCATTCATGTTCGACAATACGAATAGTCCGATAGGCGCTTCGCCTGAGCCTGTGATGTTCGCAGAGATGAAACGGGTCAAGAATGCCGAATGGTGGGGATGGTCGCCAGAGAAAACACCGGACTGGTTCCTGCGGGACTTCTTGCTCCCCAGCCCCGACCCGATTAAGCGCCACATGGCCGACCAAGTTTTTGAAGTACGTGATGCTGGTCATGGTCAATAGCTAGACAAACCCCGAGGGCAGCGATCGCCTTGGCATCGCAGCGCTGAGTAAGTCAGTGCTGAAGTTCTACAAGTCTTGGCAGAGGTGGGCCGTATCCTAGGTTTGCCCACATGCCCTCATCCACCATCCTCATCACCGGCGCCACCGCCGGCTTCGGCGAAGCCACCGCACGCAGATTCGCGAGCGAAGGCTGGCGCGTGATCATCACCGGCCGCAGAAAGGAGCGGCTCGAAGCCTTGCGCAAGGAGCTCGAAGGCTTGCACGGCACGATGGAAGGTCCGCCCATCGTTCATGTGCTGCACTTCGATGTGCGCGACAATGCCGCTGTGGAGCAAGCCATCGCATTGTTGCCAGAAGAGTGGACGAGCATCGACGTGCTGATGAACAACGCCGGCCTCGCAGCAGGCTTCGACACCATCCAAGACGGCAGCCTCGGCGATTGGAACCGCATGCTCGACACCAATGTGAAGGGCCTGCTGCATATGAGCCGCGCGGTGATACCTGGAATGATAAGGCGAGGCGTCGGGCACATCATCAACATCGGCAGCGTGGCGGGCAAAGAGGTGTACCCCAAGGGCAACGTGTATTGCGCCAGCAAGCATGCGGTGGATGCGCTTACCAAGGGCATGCGCCAGGACCTGCTTCCTCATGGCATCAAGGTCACGCAGATCGCGCCGGGGCTGGCCGAAACGGAGTTCAGCCAGGTGCGCTTCCACGGCGATGAACAGAAAGCGAAGCAGGTCTATCTGGGCATGACGCCGTTGAACGGCAACGACATCGCGGAGCTGGTGTGGTTCGCGGCCACGCGCCCGCCGCATGTGTGCATCAACGATCTGGTGGTGACGCCCACGGCGCAGGCCGCGAGCACGCTGGTACACAGGAAGGGGTGAGCCATCTGGCTTGTGTAGCGTAGAGCTACATTCGCCGCATGAAACGGAGCACCGCAGCAGCCATGCTCAAGAAGATGCCTGCCGAGTTCGAGGTGGACGAGTTCCTCGAGCGGCTCATTTTCATCGAGCAAGTGGATAAGGGAATCGCGGATATCAACGCTGGGAAAGTGGTGCCCCATGCTAAGGTGATGGTGTCCATCAAGCGCAAATGGCGGAAGTGAATTGGTCGCGGTCCGCGCAGCGCGACCTGCATGCGATCCATGACCGAATTGCAGCAGACTCCCTGCTTTATGCCAAACGGTTCATCGCGCGGATTGAGTCAGCCGCCGACCAACTGGGAGCGTATCCGGGCAAAGCGCATCCGGTTCCCGACTTCGGATTGAAGCACATCCGGCAGGTGAACATCGGTGACTATCGATTGATCTACCTCGATCTGCCGCAGGGCGTTTACATTGCTCGCATCTACCACTCCGCGCGCCTGTTGCGCATCATTCATCTCAAGTGAGCCCCATGAACAACGGCAACTGGGCCAAGACCCTCCTCTTCACCCTCATCGGCTTCGGCTTGGGCTGGGCCATCTGCTGCCTCACTTGCGGGCGCTGTAGCGGCGGAAGCTGCGATCGCGAAAAAGCAGCTTGCCATGCCGAAGCTTCGTGCGGACATGGTGCTGGCAAGAGCAAGTGCTGCAAGCCGGGCGGCGCTGATGGCCATGATCACGATCATCACGGCGATAAGGCCCATGCCGATAGCACCCACGCGCACTGACCCATGACCAAGATCATCAAGCGCATCCTCTTCGTCGTCGTGACGCTCGCGGCCGTGGGCTTCATTGCCTACACGCTGATGAAGCGCAATACCAAGAAGCACAGCCCCGAAGCCACCTATTCCTACTTCAGCGGCGAGCAGGAGCTGATCAAGGTGAATTACTGCAGGCCCGCGAAGAAGGGCCGCGAGATCTTCGGCGGGCTGGTGCCCTTCGGCAAGGTTTGGCGCACCGGTGCCAACGAGGCCACCACCATCGAGCTCTCAGCCGACCTCCTGATCGGAGGCAAGCCGCTGCGCAAGGGCCGCTACACGCTTTGGACCTTGCCCGGTGCGGGGCAGTGGGAGGTTTACATCAACAGCCAGATGTACCCGTGGGGCGTTGACTTCGATGGCAACGCGCAGCGCGATCCAGCTTTCGATGTGGCGGTGATCAGCGCACCCGTTATCGAGTTGCCGGAGGTCACCGAGCTCTTCACCATCTACGGTCCGGAGGATGGCACCGCGCTCTGGATCGAATGGGACCGCACGCGCATCGCATTGCCTCTGGGCACCATCAATTGAACCATGCAGTTCACCGCTGAGCAGATCGCCGAGCTACTCGAGGGCATCGTGGATGGTGATCCGCAAGTGCTCGTGAACGACCTCGCCAAGATCGAGGAGGCCCGCAGCGGCACGCTCACCTTCCTGGCCAATCCGATCTACACCGAGTACATCTACAAGACGAAAGCGACCATCGCCATCGTCGCGAACGATTTCGCGCCGCAGCACCCGCTGCCCAAGACGCTCACGCTCATCCGCGTGGCCGATCCGCGCATGGCCTTCACGCAATTGCTCGAGCGCAACTACGAATTGCAGTACGAGAAGAAGGGCATCGAGCAGCCCAGCTTTGTCAGCCCTAAGGCGAAGCTCGGCAAGAACGTGTACATCGGGGCCTTCTGCTACGTGGGCGATCACGTCGAGATCGGCGATGGCGTCAAGGTCTTCCCGAACTGCTTCATCGGCGATGGCACGCGCATCGGCGAAGGTGCGCGCATCCACGCTGGCGTGAAGGTCTATCACCAAACGGTGATCGGCGCGCGCTGCGTGATCCACAGCGGTGCGGTGGTGGGCTCCGATGGCTTCGGCTTCGTGCCCGATGCCAACGGCGTTTATGAGAAGATGCCGCAGGTGGGCAACGTGGTGCTCGAGGACGATGTGGAGGTGGGCGCCAACACCACCATCGATCGCGCCACCATCGGCAGCACGGTGATCAAGCAAGGCACCAAGCTCGATAACCTGATCCAGGTGGGCCACAACGCCGTGATCGGCAAGCACAACGTGATCGTGGCGCAGACCGGCATCGCGGGCAGCAGCACCATTGGCGACCACAATCAGGTCGGCGGGCAGGTGGGCATCGCTGGCCATCTCAGCATCGGCAACCGCGTGCGCATCGCGGCGCAGAGCGGCATCGGCTCCGACATCGCCGATGGCCGTACCGTGCAAGGCTCGCCTGCTTTCGACAAGGGCCCTTACGACCGCAGCTACGTGGTGTTCCGCAAGCTGCCGGAGCTGCTCAGGCGCATCGATGCGCTGGAGAAGGAGCTGGCTGCGCTGCGCGGTGGAAAGGGCGCGTAGCCGCTCGCGCCGCCACTGCTACTTTCGCCCACCATGGTCGCAGAGGCAAGCTTCACCGGCACGGTCCGCATCATCATCATCCTGTTGGCCCTGCTCTGGCTTGTGCGTTTGATCGCGCGCCGTGGTGCTGCACGCAAGGAATCGTCCTACGGTCCGCAGCGTCCCAAGGGCGATGTGCGCATCGAACGCACGCCGGGCAGTCCTTCCGGCAACGGCCCGCGCGGTACCATCATCGACGCCGATTACGAAGAGATCAAGTAAAGCGCCGCATCCGGCAACCGCATGAAAGCACATTGGAAGAACGCGCTGCCCGTGGTGGTGGCGCTGGCCGTGTTCTACGCGCTCAGCATCATCTACTTCAGCCCGGCGTTGGAGGGCAAGCGCCTGAAGCAGAGCGATCTGAAGAACTGGCAGGGCATGGCCCAGGAGATCATGGAGCACCGTGAAGCCACCGGAGAAGATCCCTTGTGGACGGGCAGCATGTTCAGCGGCATGCCGGCATATCAGATCACCGTGCTCTGGCCGCAGAACCTGCTGCGTTTCGCCGATGATGCCTTCCATGGGTTCCTGCCCAGGCCCATGAGCTTCCTTTTCCTCTACCTGCTGGGCATGTACATCCTGTTGCGTTGTCTCCGCGTTGATCCGTGGCTCAGCATCGTGGGTGCAGTGGCCTTCGGCTTCAGCTCATACTTCTTCGCCATTCTGGAAGCGGGCCACAACAGCAAGGCGAATGCGATCGGTTATGCGCCCATGGTGCTGGGCGCGCTTCACCTGTTGCTGCGCGGCAATAAGCTGCTAGGTGCTGCGCTGCTCGCGCTCTTCCTCGGCCTGGAAGTGATGATGAATCACGTGCAGGTGACCTATTACCTCGGCTTCGTGCTGGTATTGTACGCCGCAGCTGAAACCGTGCGGTCGATCCGGGAGAAGGAAGTCGCTGTGCTGGCCGTCCGTGGTGCGTTGGGCCTCGGCGCCGTAGCGCTCGCGCTAGCCTGCAACCTGGGCGTGCTGTGGACCACCGTAGAGTACGGCGCGCATTCAACGCGCGGCAAGAGCGAACTCACCATACAAGCCGATGGTGGTTCCGCTGCGAGCAATCAGACCAGTGGGCTTGATCGCGATTACGTGACCGGCTGGAGCTATGGCAAGCAAGAGAGCTTCACCTTGCTCATCCCCAATGCGAAGGGCGGCGGATCGGCATCGATCATCCAGAGCCAGGAGGATTTCCGTCAGTTGCAGCCTGCCGCATTCCGCAATGCGGTGATGAAGGAATATCAGAACGGGAGTTATGTGAATGCCTATTGGGGCGATCAGCCCGGCACATCAGGTCCAGTTTATGTGGGCGCGATCGCCATCCTGCTGCTCCTGCTCATGGCGGCCAGCCGAGAGGGCCGCGAACGCTGGTGGATGCTCGGTGGCGCGCTGCTCATGATGCTCCTGATCGCGATCGATAACAACGCGGTTCGCGATGATGCCTTGGGCGCGTCCACCTTCATGGGCATGCCTGCAAGCGTGGTCATGGGCGCGCTCGTGATCATCTGGCTGGCAGTGGGGCTCTGGGCCATGCGCGACACGCTGGTGTACGCACTGTTCGCCACGCTGGTGCTCACGCTCATGCTCAGCTGGGGTCGCAACCTGATGCCGCTCACCGATTTCTTCCTCGATCATTTGCCGGGCTACAGCAAGTTCCGCGCGGTCACCATCATCCTTGTGATCGTTGAATTGGCCGTCCCGGTGCTCGGTATCCTTTGGCTTGATCGCATGCTGCGCGACGGCGCGTGGGACAAAATCAAGGAGCGTCGCTTCCTTCTCACGACTGGGAGCCTCGTTGCCATCATCCTCGTGATCGCGCTCTTCCCGAGCACCTTCAATCTCATCAGCGATGGCGAGCGCGCCAAATTCGAAGCACGAATCGATTCGGGATCCGCGCCAGAAAGTGAAGTGCTCGCGTTGGTGGAGGGCCTGAAGGAATACCGCGCCGGTGTGCTCAGTGCCGATGCATGGCGCAGCCTTGGGTTCGTCCTTGTTGGCGCTGTGGTCATATGGCTGCTGGGCAAGCGCAAGCTCCCAGCGGGCATGGGCATCGCGGCGTTGGGCCTGTTGATCATCGCTGATCAATGGACGGTGGATAAGCGCTATGTGAACAATGAGAAGGAGAAGGGCAAGTACTTGAGCTGGGAGGACGAGCGATCCAATGCGATCCCGCACAAGCCGAATGCTGCCGACCTGGCCATCGCGCAGCAGGAATGGAACCCGAAAGCCGAGGAGCTCTTCCGCGCTGGCATGGAGCGCCTGAAGCAAGCGCGGAGCAGTGCAAGGGGCATGGACAAGATGGTCGCGAAAGAAGTGGAAGAGAAGGAGCGTTTTGCGGCATTGCGGAGAGCGACCGACTATCGCGTGCTCTGGCTGGGCGACCCTTTCAATGACTCGCGCGTGAGCTATTTCCACAAGAGCGTGGGCGGTTATCACGGTGCCAAGCTCAAGCGGTACCAAGAACTCATCGAGTTCCACTTGCGGCCGGCCATGATGCGCGTAGGCCAGCAATTCGGCCCAGGCGCCACCATGGAGCGGCTCGATAGCGCGATGGCGCAAGAGGGCGTGCTCAACATGCTCAACACGCGCTACATCATCTACAGCAATGAGCGTCCGCCGCTGCTCAATAACAATGCGTTCGGCAGCGCATGGTTCGTTGATGAGCTGCGCTGGGTGAAGAATGCCGATGAAGAGATCATGGCCCTGGGCGAGATCGATCCCGCGCGAGTGGCCGTGGCCGATGCGCGCTTCAGAGCCGAACTGGGCGACGCGCCGCTGACAGCTGATCCATCGGCAAGCGTCACGCTCGACAACTACGCCACCGATCGATTGGAGTACACCGTGCGATCGGAGCACGGCGGCATCGTGGTGTTCAGCGCCATCTGGTACGGCCCTGATTGGCAGGCCAGCATCGATGGCAACGATGCGCCGCATGCGCGCGCCGATTATGTGCTGCGCGCCTTGCGCGTGCCGGCGGGTGAGCACAAGGTGGTGTTCCGCATACAGGGTCGCACCTATCAAGGCGCGCAACCGGTCATGCTGGGCGCATCGCTGCTGGTGCTGCTGCTGGCGTTGGGTGCGATAGGAGCGGAGCTGCGCCGAGCACTGAAGGATTGATGGCGCGATGAAGCGCGTGCTCGTGATCACCTACTACTGGCCGCCCAATGCG
>JBATND010000246.1:0-18154 GCA_049290175.1 Flavobacteriales bacterium
CTATTTCAGCCACGCGTGGACCGGCTACGCTGCGAACTATTACGCCTACCTCTGGAGCGAAGTGATGGATGCCGATGGCTACGCTTGGTTCCTGGAGAACGGCGGCCTCACGCGCGCCAACGGCGATCGCCTGCGCGCCACCGTGCTGAGCCAAGGCGGCAGCAAGCCCGAAGCGCAGCTCTACCGCGACTTCACCGGTCGCGATCCGCGCGTGGAGCCGTTGCTGGAGAAGAGGGGGATGGTCTAATAGAGGTCGAAGAGGCTGTCGGCTACCATGCCCAGCGCAATGAGTCCTGCTACCAGCAGCGCAATGAAGACGAAGACCGCGCCCAAGCTGCTGCCGCCCTTGCGGGCAATGGCCGCGACGATCTCTTGGTCGTGCGCATGCGGAAGTTCTTGAAGCACTTGCCGGATCTGGCGACGTGCGTCCCACAGGTAACCGCGGTTGGCGAAGAAGGCAATGGCGATGTTGATCCCAAGGTTGATGAGCAGGCCAATCAACGACTGCCCGAGTTCGCTCACGCCAAGCGCAACGAAGACGGCCTGCTCCACGGTGCTCTCGAGGAGGACGAGCATCAATGTGCAGACGGCGATGATGTACATCTTGCGGTACACCATCCACAGCATGCCCAGGAAGAAGGCCGTCCAACGGAAGTCCAACGATTGGCCCGCGCGCAGCCGCTGCAGTTCCGCCATGTAATAGCTGTTCTCGTCGCCGAAGAAGGCGCTCCAATAGCGGTCGGGGAATTCGCCCCACGGCCCGCCAATGGGCGATTCCTGCGGGTCGGGCCAAGTGGTTGCTGGAGATTCGTCCATGGGTTGGTCTTGCTGGCTAAAGGAAGTAGGAAATGGGATTGGATCGGGACATGGAGGGGCGTGGTGAGAGTCGAACTATGGCCCGACTAGAAATAAGGAAACTGCCAACGCCCTCCTCCACGCCACATTGAACCGTCCTTGCCTCAGAACACGAAGCCGAGCCGCATCATGGGTGTCAGCGTGATGCTCATGCCCTTGTTGCTGGTCGTGCTCATGAAGGCCGCATCGGGGTCGTACTTGTCCTCGAAGCGGATGAGCACGTTACGCTCGAATCCCAAGGCATAGCCAGGGCCCTTGAGGTCATCCTTGGTCTTGATGGAATGGTACATCAGGTAGCCCAGTTCGATGCCCATATCGAGCGAGATGCGTTCGGCCAGCACTTTGCGGATCCCCCAGTCGTACACCAGCCGTATGACGGTATGGTCGTACTCGAAATCGTAGATCGGCCCGTTCCCATAAGGGTTCCAGTCCGACGCAATGAAGCGCGGGGCGATCTTCTCCGTGGTGGTGCCGCCGGTGTATTCCAGGCCCATGCTCATGTAATAGCCCAAGGGTTGACTGAGGCCGCCGCCTGCGGTCATCGAGTAATGGATGCCGATGCCGAAGCCCTTGCCCGTCACTGTGCCCAGCTTGGCTTCATCATTGATCCCGAGCCATCCCTCGCCGAGGTATTGCAGGTCCCTGTTCACGCTCAGCAGCCGCGCATCAACGCGCAGCCCACCGATCCGGCTCAAGCCTCGGAACACGCTCAGGCTCCAGGCATCGGACCAGATGCGGTCGTTCACGCCGATGGAGACCACGTGCTTGGCGCCGAGGTAGCCGTATTGGCCATGGCTGCTGGCCAAGGCGAGCAGCAGGAAGGGGAGGAGCATTGCGCGTTTCATCAGTCGATATCGAGTATGGATTCGTACACCGCGCTCTTCAGGTTGGTGCGTGTGAGCTTGTATTGGATCACCGCGCGCCGCAAGCGCACCTGCTGGGTCTCGGTGCTGAACTTCACGTGCTTCAGCTCGAAGGCGTAACGGTTGCTGCCGCCCGCGACGCGGCGCATCCAATAGCCGGGGTACATCACGAACACGGCGCCGAGCGCATTGCCCACGATGCGCGTGCGGTCGTCGAATGCGCGCACGCGGATCGCTTCCACCGTGCCGTAGCCCTGCTCCACCAGGAATTGCCAGTAATACGGGTCGATGTAGTAGAACTTCATCTCCTTCTTCGATCGCTTGCGGCGCTTGAGCTTCTCGCCCTCTAAGGCGTCCTCGAGCTCTTCGCGATCAACGGTGGCCAGCGTGTCGGCGTCCGTGCTGCTCTTCTCCACGGTCTTCCGCTTGCCTTTGCGCTGCCTCAACTCCGCGCGCATCTCCTCGCGCCGCACGGACCGGTCCTGCTCCGATTCCCACATCCATTCCACGATGGCCATGTTGCCCGCCACTTGGCCGTAATTCATGAAGCGCGGCAGGTCCTCGCTCTTCATCTCGGCAATGTCAACCACGGTGCGCTGCGGGAACTTCCGCCCCAGCATGTTGCGCACGGCACTGTTGAAGAAGGGCCCGCGTTCTTCGGCCATCACATGCCGTTCACGGTACCCGTAGTAGTGGTCCTCGACGAATTCGATCTCGCCCAGGAGCACCAAGCTGCCTTTGCACTTGCGCAAGCGCTTGTCGAGCTGCCCGCCGCGCAGCGCCTCCACGAATGCCGTGGCGGTTCCGCCCAGCGCGGTGTAGCGGTCGAGCGCGGCATCGCGGATCTTGGGGTCCTTGCGGTAGTAGAGCGCTTTGCTCAGCAGCGCCTCCACCACATCGGCGCTGTCGGCCATCTCGAGGAAATGGCGCAGGGCCTCATCGTTGGTCTCGAACCGCGGCTTGCCATCAACGAAGAAGTCGGCCGTGCGCGCTTGGGCGAGCAGCGTTGAATCGCGGATCAGGTGGCCCAGGTTGTTCAGGATGCCCTTGCCGGGCAGGAAGTGCTTCGCGCGGCCCTGAGTAAGGAATCCATCGAGGCCGGCATCGGGTACCACATAGAGCCATCGCCGCAGGCTCTCGGTGAGGAAGTGCAGGTAGCCCTTCGCATCTGGCTCGAGCAACAGATAGCGGAAGGCGCGCTCGGCGCAGGCCGGATACTGGTGCTGCTCCAAGAGCACATGCAGCGCTTCCACGCGGGCCATGCTGCGCAGGCGGATGAATGCGTCGGGGTCGATCACATGCGATTGGCCGCCGCGCATCTCGGGGTCGCGCTCCATCCAATCGCGCAGGAAATTGATGCGGTCCCGAGTCTCCGGATGGTCCGATAGGAGCGCATCGCGCGCGCTGGCGATGCTGTCGGCGGTGGTCATGGCGCTGCTGTCCGTTGGCTCCCCCAGCAGCAGCATGAAACTGCTGATCAGGCCCTACAGGTCGTACCCGGCCTTGCGGGCCATGGCAGCGCCTATGCTGTCGGCCTCGTGCTCCAATGCGCGGTCCTCGTGGGCCTTGTCGATGCGCAGTTCGTAGTTCTTGTTGCGGTTCTTGCGCGTGTAGAGGTCGAGCTTGTTGAAGAAACCCGAGCGGATGTGGTCGCGCAAGTAGTGGACGACCTCGTGCCCCATCACCCCGGCGAGCGCCGATTCGTTGGGCATCTCGGCCAGGATGCCGACATTGAAGAAGAGCGAGCCGTCGTGGATGCAGAAGGTGTTGTAGCTGGCATCGCGCATCAGGTAAACCTTCACGGGCGCCGCTCCATTGAGCACGCGCACGGCCACGGCGTTCAGGTAGGCTTCCGCGCCCGGCGGATCGAAGTACACGCGCCCCGAAGCGAGCATGTCCTGTTTGGCATAGGCCGTCATCTCGGCGAAGCGCTCCACATCGCGGGACTTATGCCGCTCGTAGGGCTCGGCGGCCAGGCGTTCGTAGTCCGCGCGCGCATCCACACGGTAAGCGGCCGGCATCTTCTTCGGGAATCTGTACACATCGTTCACCACTTGTGCGAAGACAACGGAGCCGCTGAGTGTGAAAAGCAGTAGGGTAGGAATTCGGCAGAGCATACCACGAATCTAGGAGACTCGGTGGAATGTGCAAGGAAGCCGGCTAGTTGCACGAGATATGGCGTGCGGCTCGCGGGTAGGTGGCAGCATTCTGGGCGCCTTCGCAAACGCCGAGAAGTCGGAGTACTTCGTGGAGGCTGAGGCCGATGTGAAGGCCGCCGCGCTCGATCCTTCGGACAAGAAGGCGATCAAGCTGGTGTAAGCGCAACGGAATCAATGTGCAGGCCGGTGCCGAGAGGTGCCGGCCTTTTTTTCAGGAGGGCTCGCGAACGAACGCTTCTCATCGCCGCCGGTGATTGCATAACCTCGACATAGGAAGGCTGCAACATGATTGAGCACAGCGCGATGCAACTCGCCTGAGTGGCTAGAACCAGCGTTGCATGGCCTGATCGCGATGCAGATCAGGCCATGCATGCAACCGCTCAGTTCTCGTCCGGCAGGAAGCTGTGCTTCTGCGCGTAGCGGAGCATCTGGCCGATGAAGTCCTTGGGGTAGCTCACCTTTACATCGGTGATGTTGCCATCCTTGTCCGTTACCGCTTCCATCTCAGGCTGGATGAATCCGGCGTAGGGCTTGGTCTTGATCTTCTCCGCGCGGCGCAGCACTTCGGCATGGATGGCTTGGTCCACCTTCACGCCATAGCCGTCAACCAGTGCTTGGCAGGCCTTGTAATCGCCTTGGCTCTTGATGCGCTGCACCTCGCGCAGCAGTTCGCCGAAGATCCCGCGCAGCTTGTTGTAGTCGGTGATGTTGTAGTAGGTGTCGCCATCGCGCACCACTTTCTCGATCACGTTATCTGCTTTGCCGCGCTCGTAGGCCCACGCGCTCACCCACATGCGGTTGCGCATGTGCGCCTCCTCGATGTCCTTGCCCGGCTTGATCCGGCGCAGCTGCACCAGCAGGCCGTTGCGGATGTACGAGTCGTATTCCGCATGGCCTACTTCGAGGCTTGGCATCACGCCCAGTTCCACCAGCTTCGGGTCCATGATGTAGTACAGGGCCACCAGATCGGCGCGGCCCTCTTCCAAGGTGCTGGCGTAGCTCTTCAGCGTGGCGTCCGTCTCTCCGATCCCCGGCTCCAACTGCCCGCTGGCATGGCCCACCACTTCGTGCAAGGCGGTGTGCAGCTTGCCAGCCAGTGCCCCGTGCGCCTTGGCCAGCGCGATCTCCGTGGAGTCGTGGCAGAAGACCTCGAGCGTGCTGCTGCCGCTGCTCTTGTCGTAGGCATCGCTGATGTTCCCGAGGCTCACGCTCTTGCTGCCGTGCTTGGCGCGGATCCAGTTGGCGTTGGGCAGGTTCACGCCGATGGGTGTGCTCGGTGAGGCATCGCCGGCTTCGCCTACGGTATTGATGAAGCGGTAAGTGATGCCCACCACGTTCTTCTTCTTATGCTGGGGCAGCAGCGGGCTGTTGTCCTCGAACCATTGCGCGTTCTCCATGATCACGGCCATGTTCTTGGTGGCCTCCGGGTCGTTCACCTCCACGATGGCCTCGTAGCTGCCGCGCTTGCCCATGGGGTCGTTATACACCTCCACGAAACCGAGGATGTAATCGACGGTGCTGTTCACGTCCTTCACCCAGGCTACGTTGAAGTCGTCCCAGGTCTTCAGGTCGCCGGTGCGGTAATACTGGATCAGCAACTCCAGCGCTTTCTTCTGGGTATCATTCTCCGCAACGCCTGCGGCCTTCTCCAACCACTTCACGCTCTCTTCCAATGCTGGGCCGTACATCCCGCCCACTTTGTACACGCGCTCTTCGAGCTGACCACTGGCGTTGCGCAAGAGCTTGCTGTTGAGGCCGTAGCTCAGCGGCTCATCGCTGTTGTTCAATTCTTTCGGCGCGTAGAATTCTTCCACTTCGCCTTGGCTGACGTCGTCGCCATAGAAGTTCACAGCGCTGGCGAGCACGAGGTCCTTGCTGGCATCGAGGCTCACCTTTTTAGCATCAATCTCGGGATTGAAGATGGCCTCCATGGCTTCCGCAGTGAGTGAGCCTTTGCTATCGGCCAACGCCTTCTCGAACCAGGCGCGCGAGAATGCAGGTTCGTGCTTGTCGTTGCTGTAGTGGTGGTGTATGCCGTTACTGAAGAAGACCTGCTTGGCGTAGGTGTCGAAGGCTTCCCACTCGTTGCCTTTGCGCTCGCCGGGGTAGTTCTGGATCACGGCCTCAATGGCGCGGCGGATGCGCAGGTTGTGGCGGTAGTTCTGGTCCCACATGATATCGCGGCCCGCAAGACCGGCCATGTTCAGGTAGTAGCACAGTTGCTTCTGCTGCAGGCTGAGCTGGTCCCATCCGGGAATCTGGTAGCGCAGCACGCGGATGTCGGCGAACTCATCGGCTTCATAGAAGCCGGGCGCGTCCGGAGCGATGGTCTCGTTGCTGATGGTGTAGTTCGGGCCAGTGCTGCATGCATGCAGGAGTGGCAAGGCCAGGAGACCGATGAGGGACTTGCTGAAGCGCATGTTGGGATGGTTTGGTACTGAAGCGGGCGAAGATAGCCGGGGGCCTTTGCGCGCCGAGCCCGTGTGGCGGGCCGTGCATCGCGTGGCGCAAAGGGCATCACTGCCGCACCACGCGCGCAACGCTGCGTTTCCCGTCCACTTCAACGGTGAGCAGGTACACGCCCGGACAGAAGGCACTCAGGTCGATGGTGGCCTGGTTCACGTGTTTGTCCACGGCAACAAGGCCCGACAGCATTTCGCGGCCAGCGGCATCGGTGATCACGATGCGTGCTTTTCCTTCGGCCAGCGCGTCGATGCCCAAGCTCACCACGCCCTCGGTGGGGTTGGGGAATACGGTCATGGTGCCATTCACCGGACGGAAATGCGCGACCAGTTTCCCTGGAACAGGGAACGAGCGGCGCAGGTGCGCGTCGGTGATCCGGGAGCCATCATCGGCATAGGTCCAATGGCTGAATTCGTAGCCATCGGCTGGCACGGCGGTCACGTCGATGTCGTTGCCGTTCCAGTACCATCCATCGAAGGGTAGCTCCGGCGCGATCGTGTTGATCTGCATGGTGCCGCCAGCAGGAGGAAAGGACTCGAAACGGATGAGGGCTGCATTGGGGAAGCCGTACCAATCGATCACATGCTGGCGGATGTAGGAATCGCGATAGGTGACGAAATGCGGGATGATCCCAAATGCATGGATGCTATACTCCGGGTGCCAGCATTGCCAGCGCGTGAAATGGTCGTCGATCACCGGTGCGAAGGCGGTGGTGATGCGGTCCACCTCGGCTTGGAAGCACTCCGGACTGAAGACGGTATTCATCAGGTCGGCCTTGCGGTTGAGGAAGAGGCGCCTGAATTCATTGCGTCCCAAGAGTCCGCGCAGCAATTCGGTATGGAAGGATCCCGCGCGATGCGTGAAGGTCCAGTACATCATGTCGATGTCCTCTTCGATCCAGCCGTAGAGCACCATGGTGGCATCGAGGTCGTACATCAAGTAGCGCCATTTGCCCTTGTCAACCGAGGGCTTCCAGTACTTCACGTTGTTGCTGGGCCAATCCACGTTTCCAGCGATCATCTCCACGGCGAAGTAGTCCGTGAGGCTGCGCAGGTCGAGCTGTTCCTCCACATGCCGCCAATTGTCGTCGTCGTTCATGTCGGCAGTGCGGATGAACTCGCGCAGCGCGCGTGAATAGGTCGTGTCGCCTTGGATGCTCCAGTTCTCTTCTTCCATCAGGAGCACGCTGTCCTTGTTCGCGCCGTAGTTGTGATGCAGGTGGTCCGCGTCGATGCGTTCGCGCACTTCCACCAGCCCCCAGTACTGGCCATTGATGTAGCACTCCGCCGGACGGAAGCCGAGTGCATCGATATCGAGCCCGTTGTGGAAGGCGATCTGGTGGAACAGGCCATCGCGGAAGTTCGCCAAGCACCAATCGCCGCCAGCGTTGCGCAGGATAAAGCGTTTGTATTGGCTCACGCCGGGCCGCTCCGGGAACATGCGGTAGCCGATGGTCGAAGGCCCGAGCGAGCCGCGCGCCGTGAGCCGCAGTGGCCGTTGCGCATTGGTGCGGGAGCGGCGCCCTCCATGGATCCTTACGCCCACATCCTGCGCAACGGAACGCACCCCATTCGCCTCGTAGAAATCGAAGCGAACGGGCAACTCACGGTCCGACCAATAGTTGGCGCCATAGTGCGGCCATTCGGCACTGGCGTTCGGCCCCGGCATGTACAGGCCGAATTCCTCGTGGAACATGCTGTCCGGGTCCACCGCGAGTGATACGATCGGCAGGCCGCGAGATGAGCCAACGATGTATGAGGCCGAGGCCGCATCCGACGGCAGGTGGTCCGGCGCGTACGTGCGGGCCTGCACGGCGGTGGTGGAATTGATCGCAAGCGGTGATGCCGCTACGGGCGCTGTTTCGTCCGGAGCGCGGCCGGTTGTTGTCCAATGCACTGTGCCCACCGGGCTTGAAGCGATAGCCGTAGTGCCATTCGGATAGAAGCCCGGTGTGGGGGAGAGCGCCGGGGCCGGTGCATAGCCGAGGTAAGCCGTGCTGGTGTTGCTAGCACCCGGAGTTGGTGCATCGAAGAAGCGCAAAGCGCCATCAACGAAGCCTGCGCTGTGATCGGCGCGCAAGCGCGGCACATCGAGCACATGCACTGGTTGAAGCGCGCCATCGCTCAGCACGATGCGTTCGCCGGAGTCCTCGATGCCGAAGGGGAACTGCCATGGTGCCGAGCCGCGCGTGAGCACCACGAACTCGCCGGGAGCCAAGGCGATCACAGGCAATTGCCATTGCCAAGGCTGGCTGGGCTTGTCGCTCAGGTAGTAGGCGCTGAGGTCGATGATGGAACTCCCTTCGTTGACCAGCTCGATCCAATCGGGGTGCGAGGTGCCCGTGCCCACATTGATGCTCTGGTTGTTCGAGCACACCTCGTTGATGCGCAATTGCGCTGACGTGCCGAATGGCGCCGCGCACGCGGTTAGGAGGAACAGATGCAGGAGACTGCGGCGCGCCACGAGGCGAAGGTATCGTCAGGCAAGGGCCGGTGATGGCAAGGCGCACAACGATCTGCACGCTGGGATGCTCGCAATGGATACCCGCGGTTGTTCAGGGCAGAAGAGGGCCGCTCTCGAAGCTCACCAAAGGGTCACAGGTCAGATAGGTCGCGGCCCGTGATCCACGCCACCATCATGGCATCGCCGAGCAATTGGCCCACGATGCGATAGCTCGAATGCGCCAGCGGGTTGTTGCCATCGAGCGGTTCGCTCATCACGCCCACCTCTGGCTTGTAGTAGTTGCTATGCACGAAACGGATGCTCGGCCCGCGCTTCACGATGAAGCCCACATGGTTGTCGAGGCCCACCTTGTACAAACCGTCGCCTTGCTCGCGGATGTAGGCTTCCACTTCGCTCACCGGCCGATTGCGGAAGCGCTTGATGGCATGGCTGGTCTTCACGGTGATTGGCTCCGCCGCCATCTGCGACCACTTGATGCGCGGCAGTCGGAAGCCTGCGTCCTGAAGCACCGTGTTCACGAAGTAGCCGCAGGCGATGGTGCCTTGCTTGGGCGTGCGCGTGGTGCCGTTGAAGTCCCAACGCGTGCCGTGCCATGCGGGCAGGATGTCGAGCGTGATGCGGTCGAAGAGGTAGGCGCGGGCGCTGTCGATGATGGCCAAGCGTGTCAAGCTGTCCGCAGCAGAATAGGTGCGCGCGAATTCGAGCCGCTTCGACTCGATGGCATGCTTGGTGTCGGAGTAGGATGGTGCGGCAAGGGTGGCGGTGATCAGCAGTGCGAGCATGGCTTGGGCTTTCGGCACCAATGCCCTGTGCGCGCAGCCGTAACGCCTACTTCAGCACGAGCAGATCGAGCCCCTTGAACTGCTTGAAGCCGGAGTCGAAGGTGACGAGGCAGAAGCCGCTGCGCATCGCGAAGGCCGCGAGGTAAGCGTCGTTCCAGAGTTTTGGGGAGGCTTGTGCTATCGATGCGAGTTCCGCCCACGGGGCCTCCAGCCTGGGGGGTTCAGCGGCAAAGTCCACATAGTCCAGAGCGATCCAGTCCATGGCGAGTTGCCAGGCCGCACGATTGGTGAACGCATTCAATTGATAGCCAGCAAGCACCTGCTGCGTGGTGAGCAAGCGCAGTAAGCCAGTCTGCGTCGGTCGAGTGAAGTAAAGCAGGCTCTGCCGCTTGACCCCCTGCAGCCAATCCGTTGCCCGTGCATGATGGCCGTGCCCATGAATAGTGAGCGCTACCCATACGTTCACGTCTGGCATGAAGGCTTTCATTCGCCGTTTCCGTAAAGGATCTCATAGATCCGTTCGGGCGTGAGCTCTTGGCCAGGCTTAGCTTTTTTCGACTGGATGATGGGCCAATCGGGCTCATCCTTGGATCGCGATTGAGATTTTGACCGGCTGATTTTGAGCGCCGAGCGCAGTATCTCGGTGAGCGCGTCCTTCATGCTGCGCCCCTCCTTTGCCGCTCGGTTCTTCAGCGCGTAAAGGACATCGTCCGGAAGCTCGATCGTCGTCTTCATGGGGCAAACCTACCCATATTTATGGGCGATCACAGCTTCAGCTCCTTCATCTCGCCCTTGTCGGTGATCCACACGTACTTCACGATGTCCTTGGCCTCTTTCTTCGGGAAGCCTTCGGGCAATTGGATCTGCAGCGTGAGGTTGTAGGTGTACTGCACCGGCGGCTCGGTGATCTCGGCGTGCAGCACGATGTCGAATTTGCCGTAGGGCACCTTGTTGTAGAAGAAGCTGCTGGGCTGGCGCACGTCGTTCACCACTTGCCCTTTGCGGCGGCTGTTCAAGGAGGTCTGCACGCGGCTCTTGTACGCGGCGTAGCGGTCTAGCGGGAAGTAGGCGCCGTTCTGTTCGGCGGCTGTGCGGTGCCCTTCGCTCACTTTCAGTCCAAGCTTGCTGAAGTTGTCGAGTTTCTGCTGCAGCAACCGATTGGCGAACAACCGCAGCGTATCATAGCAGGCGCTCTGCTTAGCCACGAAGAAGTCCACCTTCACCAGGTCGTAGATCTCCTCCTTCGCCGCGGCGGTAACGAGCTTGTCCAGGATGCGCGCATCGGTGAAGCGGACGTGGATGTTCTTCTGGATCTCGAAGCCCGCTGGCACTTCCTGGTAGGTCTTGCTGAAGAGCTTCCGCGTGGTCTCGATCTCGTACACCGGCACGAAGGAGAGCATGTCCATGAACACGTCGGCCTCTTTCACGCCATGCTTCTTCACGCGAGAAGTGAAGGTGGCGATGCGCTGATTGATGAGGCTATCTGCTTCTTCAGCGGTTTGCCCCAGTTGCGTGATGTGGAAGATGGCGAGGTAGCTGTCGGCCGTGGCGTTCATCATCGCATTCACCTCGAGCACGAGCATGTTGCCCTGTATGCTGGCCTTCACCGGTTGTTCGGCTTGCTGGAGCCACATGCGGCTGCTGGCTTCGTACATCAGGTTGCCCATGGCTTGGGCACTGGCTTCGCTTATGGCAAGCGTGATCAGGATCGATGCGGCGAGTCGTTTCAGCATGGCGTTGTGGTTTGGCCATGCGGTACACCATGCCGAGCTCTTGGTTCAATCGAACAAATCAGATTGCACTGCGCCTTCGTGCCGCAGCAGCCATTGCTTGCGCCGCAGACCGCCCACGTAGCCGGTGAGGCTGCCATCGGCACCGATCACGCGATGACATGGAACGATGATGGGAATCGGATTCGCCCCGTTCGCGGTGCCAACTGCGCGAGCAACCGCATTGCCGCCTATCTGCTCCGCGATGCGCTGGTAGCTCGATGTGCTTCCCCATGGAATGGCTCGCACTGCTTCCCACACGCGCTGCTGAAAGGCAGTACCGTTTGCTGCCAAAGGGAGGTCGAACGCGCGCCGCTTTCCTGCGAAGTATTCCTCCAATTGCTTCTGCCCCTCATGCAGGATTGCAGGCATGTCCTCGGATGAAGATCCCTCCGCATCGAATGCCAACGCCGTGATGCACTCCCCATCGCTCTCCAAGCGCAAAAGGCCAATGGGAGATTCCATCAGCAAACCATAGGTGGATTTCGCAGTGTCGGGCATGGCGAAGCCTTCTACTTTGGTCGCAAATCTCTGCCAATGGCCTGGTTCACCCCCGACTACAACAAGTTCTTCAAGGACCTCGCGAAGAACAACAACAAGGAATGGTTCGATGCCAATCGAAAGCGCTACGAGGCGAGCGTGAAGAAGCCATTCGAGGCTTTCGTCGCCGAAGCGATCGCACGCATCGCGAAGCACGACAAGGCCGTTGCCATCGAACCGAAGGAGGCCATCTTCCGCATCAACAAGGACATCCGCTTCAGCAAGGACAAGACACCCTACAAGCTGGAGGCTTCGGCGATCATTTCACCCGCTGGGCGCAAGGACCACAGCACGCCCGGCATCTACTTCGCGTTCGGACCCGAAGCCACCAGGTTCTACGGCGGCTGCTATCAGCCCGAGAAAGAGCAATTGCTGGCCATCCGCGAGGCGATCATGAAGGATGGCAAGGGTTTCCGCAAGGCCATCAGCGGCAAGCCGTTCGTGACGCTCTTCAAGGAGGTGCAGGGTGAAGCGAACAAGGTGCTGCCTCCCGAATTCAAGGCGCATGCGATCAAGGAGCCGCTCATCGCGAACAAGCAGTTCTACGTGGCGGCGGAGAAGCCCGCGAAGCTGGTGGAGGATGCCAAGCTCATGGAAGCGTTCATGGAGCATTGGTTGGCCATGCGTCCATTGAATGAGTGGTTGGCGAAGGCGATGCGATAGCCCCAAAAGAGAAGCGCCCGCCATTGGCGAGCGCTTCCCCCTTTCACCAACCGGTTACTGTGCGGCCTTGCCGTTCAGTTCAACGGTCAGCTCGATGTTGTCGGACAGGATAGCATCCTTGAGGTAGTGCTTCCAGGCGACATTGTACTTCTGGCGATCGAAGACCAGCTTGCCCGTGGCCTTCACGGTGCCATCGGCGTTCTCGGTGATCACGATGTCGGTGATGGTCTCCGCGTTGGTGGTGCCGCGGATGGTGAGGTCGCCGGTGGCGGTGTTGCCGCTGCCGCCGGTGATGCTCAGCTTAGCAGTAGGATGGTTGGCGCTATCGAAGAAATCAGGGGTGCTCAGGTGGCCGATGAGCTGGCTCTTGGTGCCCTGCTTGCTGCCCTCGGGCTGGTAGGCCTCGTCTGTGGGGTTGATCGAGGTCATGTTCACCTCGAAGCTGCCGGACTTCAGCACACCGCCTTGCACGGTGAACTCACCGCTGTTGAAGGAGATGGTGCCGCTGTGCCCGTAAGGAGCGGGGCCTACCACGTTAGCGGCCCAGTTGAGCGCGCTGGTGGAGGCATCAATGGTGTACTTGTGCTCAGCGGCGGCGGCAGCTGCGAGGCTGTCGGCGGTGGCCTTCTCGCGGGCCGCTTGTTTCTCGGCCTCCGAAGGGCCACAGGCTACCAGCAAAGTGGCCAGCGCTGCAATGGAAAGGACTGTTGACTTCATGACGTTGTTGGTGATTGGGCCGCAAAGGAACGGAAAATGTTGCCATGGGAAATAATTGGCTGTGAAAATTTGTTTTTGACTGACTTGATGCGATGTCCTCAACGGAAGCGAGCGCCCTTACGCGCCAAGCGGCGCAGCATTGGAGAGGGGCGGTAGCGGTCCTCGCCGTACTCTGCCTGCATCCGCTCCAATACGGCCAACCAGTGCGCAGCCCCTTGCTCATCGGCCCAAGCCAGTAGGCCCTTCGGGTAGTTCACGCCTTTGGTCATGGCGAGGTCGATGTCCGCTGCGCTCGCGATGCCCCAGAACAGCGCATCGGCCGCTTCGTTGATCAGCATGGCCAGCACGCGCTCAACGATGCTGTTGCCGAGCAACACGTCCACATGCGCGCCGGGGAAGGTTTCGTCCGTGCCGTAGCCGTAGTAGCCCCTTCCGCTCTTGCGGCCCAAGCGTCCGCTCTCGACCTGACGCTGCTGCGTGATGCTCGGCTTGTAGCGCTGGTCGTAATGGAAGGCCTCCCACACGGTCTTCGTCACCGTGAAGTTGATGTCGTTCCCGATGAGGTCCATTAGCTCGAAGGGGCCCATGCGGAAGCCTCCATAGGTCTTCAGCGCACCATCGATGGCGGGCATGTCAGCGAGGCCTTCCTCGTAGATGCGGATGCTCTCGCCGTAGAACGGCCGCGCAACACGGTTCACGATGAAGCCGGGCGTGTCCTTGCACAGCACGGGCACTTTGCCCCAGGCTTTCATCAAGGCAATCATGCGCGCACCGAGCGCTGGATCCGTGACCAAGCCGGGTACGACTTCCACCAAGGGCAGCAGCGGAGCGGGATTGAAGAAGTGCAGGCCGATCACACGCTCGGGCTTTGCGCATGCCGCTGCGATCGCGGTGACGGAGAGCGATGAAGTGTTCGTTGCGAGCACGGCCTCTGTGCCCAGGATGCCTTCGAGATCTGCGAAGAGCTTCTTCTTGATGCTCAGATCCTCGATGATGGCTTCGATCACGAGCTCGCTGCCCGCGAGTTGCTTCAGGTCGCTTGATGGTGCAATGCGGCCATGGATGCCATCGGCTTGCTCCTTCGTGAGTTTGCCCTTCTCCACCAGCTTGTCCAGCGTCTTGCGCAGCGCGCCCAATGCCCTGTCCACCGCTTCGCGGCGGGTATCGAAGAGCACCACATCGTGCCCGGCTTGTGCGGCCACTTGCGCGATGCCGCTGCCCATGGTGCCCGCGCCGATCACGGCGACTTTCAATGAGGAATCCATGGGGCGAAGATGGGGGAGGGCGATCAGAAGATCAGAGAATGAGATGATCAGATGATCGGGCAACCGCGGAAGCGACCACCTTACTAATGGAATCAATCCCAAACCCTAACGCTATCCACAGTGGCCGTGGTGGAGTCTATGTGCACATCCATATGGAACAAAGCGGTCCATCCGAGGTCTAGATACCATGTCTTGATGGATACGGTGGTGTCGGTGTCATTGGGTTCGCCAAGGAGTTCTTGCAACTCTGCGACGGTGCGCCCTTCCAATGGATGGTTGTTCAATAGGTCACCAGACATTCTTCCTCGTTCACGGTAGTCTCCCTCAGTCCACGCCTTCGGGTCGAACGGCTTGTGGTCAGGTTGACAACCGATCAATGCCAACAGAAGTGCAGATGCAGCAATGTTGACGAGGCGGGCCATACGTATCACTTATTCACCTCGATACACCGGCTTCCTCTTCTCCAAGAAAGCCTTCACACCCTCTTTGTAATCGTAGCTCGCGCCAGCAATGGTTTGCAGTTCGTTCTCCACCTCGAGTTGCGCGTCGAGCGTGCTGCCTTGCGAGCGGTTCAGCGCTTCTTTGGTGAGGGCGATGGCCTTGGTGGGCATAACGGCCAGTTTCTGCGCGAGTGCATTGGCCTCGGTCATCAGTTCGACATCGGGCACGGCTTTCCAGATCATGCCCAGCGATTCAGCTTCTTTGGCGCTCACTTTCGGTGCGAGGATCATCTGCCCGAAGGCGCGCTGCATGCCCACCAGCCTTGGCAGAGTGAAGGTGCCGCCACTGTCTGGGATGAGGCCGATGTTGATGAAGCTTTGGATGAAGTTGGCGCTCTCGGCGGCCAAGGTGAGGTCGCAGGCGTAAGCGATATTGGCTCCGGCTCCGGCCGCTACGCCGTTCACCGCGGCGATCACCGGCTTCTTCAGCGCACGGATGCGGCGCACGATGGGATTGTACTGCGTGGTGAGGATGTCCTCGATCTTGGTTCCTGGTGCGATGGCCTCGGCCAGATCCTGACCAGCGCAGAAGGCGCGGCCCTCGCCGGTGATCAGCACTGCGCGGATCGCGGGGTCTGCTGCGCAGCGATCCAGCGCATGAATGAGTTCATCCGATAGCTGCCGGTCGAAGCTGTTGAGCTTGTCAGGGCGGTTGAGGGAGAGCGTGGCCACGCCATCGGCCACGGCGAAGTGGAGTTTCTCGTAGGTCATGGGGCGAAAGTGATCAGAAGATCAGACAATCAGACGATCAGATGATGGCTGCGCGCCTCAATCCCCATCGCGCACTTGAAATGCCCCTTCGGGCAGGCCCGGTGCCCGTGCAATCCACAGGGACGGCAGTCGAGTTGTTCGCTGGTCTCCAAAACGCGTCCATTCTCGCGCAACGGCCCGAAGCCGAAGGCCGGCACGGTGCTACAGAAGATGGCCGCCACCGGGGCGTTCATAGCGCTGGCGATGTGCAAGGGCGCGCTGTCGTTCACGTAGTTCATCTTGGCGCCTTTCATCAGCGCGGCGGTGCCGAGCAACGAGAGCTTGCCCGCCAGCACCTCGCCACGGCCCGTGGCTCTTGCGATGCGCTCGCATAAGGCAACATCGCCCGGCGCCCCGATCAAAAGCACGCGTTGGTCCGCAGGCAACGCCTTGATCAACTCGATCCACTTCTGCTCCGGCCATTGCTTGGTGAACCAGACCGATGCGGGAGCGATGCAGACGTAGTTGCCGAACATGAAAGGCTCAGCGGCACCGTTTGCCTCGGGTGTGGGATACAAGCCCGGCAAGGGCCTCGTGCCATCGGTCAGATGCTCGATCAGTGCATTCAAGCGGTCAACTTCGTGAGGCGCAACACCGAGCGGAGTCGAGAGGTCGCCGATGACGTGCTTCACCTTCCGCCTGAACAGGAAACTGAGCGGATTCTTGTCGTAGCCGATCTTCTCCTTGCCACGCACCAGCACGGTCATCAGGCCAGTGCTGAAGAAGCGTTGGCAGTTGATGATGTGGTCGTATTCGGTCTTGCGCAGCTCGCCGATCAGGCGGAAGAGATCGCGCGTTTTGCCTGTGCGCTTGTCCCAGATGTGGAGCTTGTTCAGGAAGGGGTGTCCCGCGAACAATCCATCGTTTCCCTTGCGCACCACGAGGTCGATAGCGGCATCGGGGTAGAAGGTGTGAAGCTTCTCCAGCAGGGCCGTGGCCAGCACGGCATCGCCCAAGAAGGCGGTCTGGATGAGCAGGAAGCGCTTCACGCGGGGCAAGGTAGGAGGGGACGAAATGGCGGAAAGCAAAGAACCGCCGGGCTGCGGCCCGACGGTTCTCGATGATTGCTGGTGCGCTTAGCTGTTGGCCTCGACCGGCTGGCGCTTCTCCGTGATGCGGGCGCTCTTGCCACGACGGTCGCGCAGGTAGAAGATGCGGGCACGCCGCACGTCGCCGCGCTTGTTCACGTCGATCTTGTCGATGAAGGGGGAAGCCACCGGGAAGATGCGCTCCACGCCCACGTTGTTGCTGATCTTCCGTACCGTGAAGGTGGCGGTGCTGCCGCTGCCTTTGCGCTGGATCACAACGCCTTGGTATTGCTGGATGCGCTCCTTGTTGCCCTCCACGATCTTGTAGTGGACGGTTACGGTATCACCCGCTTTGAATGCGGGCATTTCCTTCAATGGGGCGATTTCCTTCTCGAGTTGCTTGATGCGGTCCATGACCTTAGGTGTTAGCGGGTGGCCCAGCGGCCCAAGCGATGCAGGGGCATACGGTCCCGGAATTGGGCCGCAATAGTAAGGATCTTTCCGCTTCGTTAACCCGCTGGGCTCTCGCCTTCGGGACCAAGCAGCTCCGGTCGCCGCTGGCGGGTGCGCTCCACGGCTTGGGCATGGCGCCATTCGTCGATCCGCGCCTCGTGGCCGCTCAAGAGCACATCGGGCACTTTCCAGCCTTTGTATTCGGCGGGCCGGGTGTAGGTTGGCGGGGCCACCAGGCCATCTTGGTAGCTGTCGCTGAGGGCCGAGGTCTCGTCGCCGATCACGCCGGGGATGAGCCGGATCACCGCATCGCAGACCACCGCCGCAGCCAGTTCGCCTCCCGTGAGCACATAGTTGCCGATACTGATCTCACGGGTGATCAGGTGCTGCCGAACGCGCTCATCAACGCCTTTGTAATGCCCGCAGAGCAGGATCAGGTTGCCTTTGGTGCTCAGGAGGTTCGTCAAGGGCTGATCCAGCAATTCACCATCGGGGCTCATGTAAATGACCTCGTCGTAGTGGCGCTGGCTCTTCAATTCCGCAATCGCACGGTCGATGGGCTCCACCTGCATCACCATGCCCGCACCGCCGCCGAAGGGGTAATCATCGACCCGGCGGTGCTTGTCGGTGCTCCATTTCCGAAGGTCGTGCACGTGTACTTCCACCAAGCCCTTCTTGCGCGCGCGGTCCAGGATGCTCTCGCCGAACCAACTGGTGAAGAGGTCGGGCAGTACGGTGATCAGGTCGATGCGCATGCAGTGGATGCTGCGGCGGGCAGCGAAGGCGAGGGGCAAATGAAGCGCTCTTCGGGCCACTTCCGGCGCATCGCGCTACCTTCGGCACATCGGTTGCCATGCGGGCGCCGATCCAAGCACCATGAAGAA
>JBATND010000247.1:0-15554 GCA_049290175.1 Flavobacteriales bacterium
TGCCCAGCTTGATCATCAGGCTCACGGCTTCGATGGCGCTGCTCGCATGCTCACCCACGGCGCGCATGCCCAGGATGCGCATATCGGCATCGTCGCTCACGATCACCTTGAAGAATCCCTTGGTGCGGCGCATGGCGATGGCCCTGGCCAGGCAAGCGTAATCGACACGTGCCATGCGGTAAGCAATGCCGCGCTTCTGGCATTCCTGCTCATTCAGCCCCACGCCCGCCACTTCGGGATCGAGGAACATGATGGTGCTGATGTTGTCGTAGATGAGGGAGTCGGGGGAGCTGCCAGCGATGCACTCTGCCGCATGCCGACCTTCCATCTCACCGAGGTTAACGAGCATGTTCGCGCCAGTAGCGTCGCCTACAGCGTGGATGTGCTGAACGCTTGTGCGCGTTCCGTCCACCACGATATTGCCGTTCTTGGGGTCGGTTCGTACACCGGCAGCGGCGAGGTCGAGCTTGTCGGTATTGGGTATGCGGCCCACAGAGAGGAGGGCTTTCTGCACGCGCACGGTCTCCAGGCGTCCATCGGGGTAGGAGAGGCGGTACTCCACTTCGTTG
This sequence comes from Flavobacteriales bacterium, assembly GCA_049290175.1. Classification (GTDB taxonomy): domain Bacteria; phylum Bacteroidota; class Bacteroidia; order Flavobacteriales_F; family PHOS-HE28; genus PHOS-HE28. Next base: position 570 of record JBATND010000247.1, read on the forward strand.
CCCTCGCGATCGGGAGGGATGGCTGCGATCGATTCAAGTTTCGCTTGGCGGTGGATGACCACGCCACGGCGCTCGAGGCTCTGCGCCACCACCTCGCTCACATCGGCATCCTCGAAGGGCAGGATGCGCTCAGCACGGTCGATGAGGTGAACGCGCGTATTCCCCAGTAAGGAGAAGATGGTGGCGAATTCGCAGCCGATCACCCCAGCGCCGATGATCACGATGCTCTGGGGATACTCCTCCAAGCCGAAGATGCCATCGCTGGTGAGGATGCGCTGTTCATCGGCGTCGATGCCGGGCAAATGGCGGGGCCTGCTTCCGGTTGCGATGATGACATGGTCGGCGCGCACGTCGAGCACATGGCCGGGACGCTGGATGCGGATCACGTTGGGATCGAGGAAATGAGCCTCGCCGCGTTCGTGACGGAAGCGGCCTTCGGCGCCTTGCGATGCCAGCAGTTGCATGTGGCACGCGTAGAGGTATTTGCGCTCGAAGGCGGCTTCGTTCACCGCTTTCATCACCTCATTCCAATCGAGCCGGAAAGGCTCGCGGCCGCGTGTCCGCATGAGTGCGTTCGCGCTCGATACGCGTTGCGCGATCTCCCACATCGTCTTCGAGGTGAGCGCTCCGTTGTAGATGCCAGTACCGCCGATGCGGTCGCGCTCAATGAGCAACACGCGCTGGCCCAAGTCAATGCCGCGCATGGCGGCTGCGTAGCCAGCGGGGCCGCCACCGATCACGCTGAGGTCGTAGTGGTCCATGGTTCCTGATCGGGCCGTGATACGCTTGATCAGGTCGATGGTTCCCGGATCCCGCCTCTTGGTCGGAGCTTGATCGCCCTTCGTCGGCTCGCCCTTCCTCAGCGTATCTCCCGATAGCCCTCCGGCGTAGGAAGGCGCGAGAAGAACTGAACGTGAGAGCGAACCGCCGCAGCATCGTCTTGAGCTTGAGCCTGATGGCCGCCATCGGAGCCAGCGCGCAATGCCCGCAGCTCTACGATTATTATGGCGCTCCTTCGTCCAATCCGCAGTGGTACAGCTGCAGCGGCACCAACTTCACATTGATCATTGCCACGCCGCAAACGGTTGGTGCGTACAGCATCAATTGGGGCGATGGCAGCCCGGTGCAGAACGGCGCGGCCCTGATGCCGCCGATGACGGTGCCGCATGTGTACGCGAGCGCGGTGGCCACTTATACGATCACGTTCACGGAGATCGCTACAGGCTGCGTGATCACCGGCACGCTCACCATGGAGCAGAGCTCCAGCGCCAGCATCCAGATTCCGATCGGGGGCCTCACCCAGGTTTGCGCCCCGCATCCGGTTGACTTCATCAACAGCAGCACCAACGTTTCGCCCAATACGGTCTTCACGTGGAATTTCGGTGATGGATCGCCCACGCAGACCTTCGATCATACCAACTGGGGGCAGACCATCACGCACACCTACCAGCAGGGAACGGTGGATTGCGAGACCACGGTGCAGCTCACGGCGGAGAACACCTGCAACACCTTGCAGGGCGGTGCCAGCGTAGCCACCTTCAATCCGATCCGCATCTGGGACATCGATGATGCGAGCATCGCCGCAAGCGCCACGCTGCTCTGCTGGCCCGATCGCACTGTCACCTTCGCCAATACCACCGAGCGCAACTGCCTCAATCAGGGCAACATCTTCCAGCGCTACGAGTACTGGAATTTCGGTAACTATTGGGGCACTGGACAGGACAGCATCATCGACTGGACGCCCTGGCCGCCGACCTTCCCGCGTGTCATCCAATACCCTGGCATCGGCACCTATGAGGTGATGCTGCTCGATAGCAATTACTGCGGCATCGATACGGCCTTCATCACCATCCAGATTGTTCCTCCGCCCTCGGTCACGCTCACCGTGGACCCGGCAGTGATCTGCGAGGGCGAAACGGCCTACTTCACGCAGACCACCAGCGGCGGCGCGAACTACTTCGAGTGGAATTTCGGCGCGGGTGCCGGCTTCCAATGGACAGGCGCGGGCAACCAAGCGCACACCTACAACACGGCGGGCACCTACACGGTCTCGTATGCGGCGAGCATACAAGGTGCAACTGCGGGCTGCGCCGACACCGCCTCGGTAACGGTGCTCGTGCTGCCACGCCCCACTGCGGACTTCACGCTGGATCAGGATGCCGCCTGCGATTCGATCACGGTTGCGATCACGGACCAGTCGATCAGCGCGGTGAGCTACGCTTGGGATTTCGGCGATGGCACCACGAGCAATAGTCCGAATCCGCCGCCGCATTTCTACGGATCACCCGGCACCTACACCATCAGCCTAACGGTAACGAACGCGCTGGGCTGCACGCACACCTTCTCGCGCGATGTGAATGTGTTCGCGCCACCCTCCGTGGGCATTCAGGCCAACAACCTCTGCTTCGGTGAAACCGCCACGTTCACGCCCGTGATCGGAACCGCTCCGGGCAATCCGGTCATGACTTGGGCCTGGGACTTCGGCGATGGCGCCACGAGCAGCGATGAGAATCCGACGCACCAGTATGCAGCAGCGGGTCCTTACACCATCACGCTTGCGGTTACCACGCCCTATTGCGGCAATACCGGCACGCAGGCCGTGAATGTGCAGGCACGTCCCACGGCGGCATTCACGCCGAGCGCGATCCTAGGATGCTCGCCCGTGGATGTGAGTTTCACGAATGCCAGCATTGGCGCCACGCAATACGCATGGGATTTCGGCGATGGTGCAACCAGCACGCAGGCCTCGCCGACGCACACCTTCATCAATCTGGGCACAACGAACATCGTACGTGATGTCCGCTTGATCGCGAGCACGCCATTCGGCTGCGCCGATACGGTGATCGTGCCCATTACGGTGGCGCCCGGTGTGGTGGCAGGCTTCAGCCATAATGCGGTGCCCGGCTGCGCACCCATGGACGTGACCTTCGTGAACGCGAGCACCGGCGCCAGCACCTATCTGTGGGATTTCGGCGATGGCAATTCGAGCACAGCGGTGAATCCGGCGCACACGTACACGAACACCAGTTTCTTCCTCAGCATTCACACGGTGACACTCACGGCCTATTCGCCCGCTGGATGCCAGGCAACAGCCACCATGCAGGTCATGGTGTACCCCACGCCGGATTTCACCTTCGTTGCCCAGCCCGATAGTGGCTGCAGCCCGTTGCCTGTCACCTTCCCGAGCGTGGTGGGTGCCGTGAGCTACCTCTGGGAATTCGGCGACGGCAGCAGCGGAACCGGTCCTTCACCCACGCACACCTACATCAACAGCACCACCAACGATCAGACCTTCACGGTGATGCTGGTGGGCAGCAACGCGTTCGGTTGCGTTGATACCGCGTATGCCGATGTGCTCGTATTCCCGAACCCGACAGCGCAGTTGCAGGCTTCACCCTTGATCGGTTGCCATCCGCTCACGGCGCAGCTTACCAACCTCAGCACCGGTGCCAGCAGCTTCGTTTGGAATTACGGCGATGGACAGCAGAGCGACACCTCCGCAGCCGTTCATGGCCACACCTGGTTCAACTTCCCCGGGCCGGGCACCGTGAGCTATCCGGTGAGCCTCACAGCGATCACCGATCATGGATGCACTAGCACGGCGACCACGCAGGTTCAGGTGCATCCACAAGTCGTAGCGGGCTTCGTTCCTCCTGCGGAAGGATGCGCGCCGCATGCCGTCACTTTCATCAACACCAGCACAGGAGCCAGCACCTACCTGTGGAACTTCGGTGATCAGCAGGGCAGCTCGGCTGTTTCGCCGCAGCACACCTACTTCAATCAAGGGTTGAACGACGAGACATTCATCGCGCGGCTCATCGCTACTTCTTCGTTCGGTTGCGTGGATACCATATCGGCTTCGATCCTCGTGCATCCGCAGCCCATCGCGCAGTTCATAGCCGGCGTGCTCAATGGATGTCAACCACTGAATGTGCCCTTCCAGGACCTCTCCATCGGGGCAGTCGATTCGCAATGGTCCTTCGGCGATGGAGCCATGCTGGATACCCTGCCCGGCAATCAAACGCACAGTTATGCGCATGCGAGCAGCACGCCCGTCACCTTCAACCCGCAGCTGATCGCGACGAACGCTTGGGGATGCAGCGATACCACCACCGCAGCGATCGATGTGTATCCTGCTATCACGGCCGCATTCTCGGTGCCGGCCATGGGTTGCTCGCCGCTCACGCTGCAGCCCTTGAACAACAGCACGGGCGCCAGCAGCTACTTGTGGGACATGGGCGATGGCATCACGCTGGTGGGCGCGAATCCCACGCACACCTATGTGAACACCACCGCCGTTGACCAGGTGCGCACCATCACGCTCACGGCCACGTCGCCGTATGGCTGCATCTCCATAGCGCAGCAACAGGTCATCGTATCGCCGGTGCCGCAGGCGAGCTTCTTGGCCACGCCCTTCGTGCAGCAGTTCCCAAACGCCACTGTCGCGCTGAATAATACCAGTGGCCCTGGAAACTGGAACCACGCTTGGAGCTTCGGCGATGGTGCTGCATCGAACCTGCAGCAGCCCGGTTCGCACACGTATGGAACCTGGGGCACCTTCACCATCATGCTTGTGGTGAGCGGCACCGCTTGCTCCGATACCGCTACGCAGCAGATCACCATCACCCCGCCGCTGCCCACGGCCAGCTTCATCGGTCAGGGCGAAGGATGCGCGCCGCTCACGGTCTCCTTCACGAATACGAGCCTTTTGGCGCAGAGCTACCAATGGAGCTTCGGCGATGGCGGTACCAGCACGGCCGATAACCCCACCTACATCTACAACGTACCAGGGGTCTATTCCGTGACCCTCACCGCATTCGGTGTGGGAGGCGCCGTGAACACCATGACCAAGGTCGATAGCATCGTAGTACGTCCGAGGGCGAACGCCTTCTTCGTGCTGCAGCCCACCACGGTGGTCGTGCCCAGCCAGCCGGTATTCACGTACAACCTGAGCGCGAACGCGGATCAATTCATCTGGGACTTTGGCGACGGAACCATCAGCAACGCGTTCAATCCCACGCACTACTATCAGCAAGCGGGCACCTTCGATGTGATGCTGATTGCCAACAACCAGTGGAATTGCCCGGACACCTTCACGGTGATTGGCGCAACCACCGGTGAAGTGAGCGGCGATATCGAGTTCCCGAATGCCTTCACGCCGGGCAGCGGCCCTACCGATGGGCAGTACGACCCGATGAGCTACGACAACGACCACTTCTTCCCCAAGTATGAAGGCGTGGAGAAGTACCGCCTCGAGATCTTCAATCGCTGGGGAGAGCTGGTGTTCGTGAGCGATGATGTGCGGCGCGGTTGGGACGGCTGGTACAAAGGCGCGCCCGCCAAGCAGGATGTCTATGTCTGGAAATGCCACGCCACATTCAGTGACGGCCGCGATGCCGTGCTGAAGGGCGACGTCACCCTCTTACGCTGAACCATGGAACGGAAACTCTCCACGCTCGTCGCGCTCTTGTTCGTGTTCGCTGCTGCTGCGCAAAGCGGCTACAAGCGTCCGCACAACCAGATGCTCGATCAGGCCAAGGCGCACTTGATCGCCGAGGATTACGCTGAAGCGGCCAAGCTCTACAAGAAGCTGCTGCCTGTTGATACCTCCTTCGTGGAGGTGTACTACGAGTACGGCGTATGCCTCGCGAACCTGCCCGGTCAGCGTGACAAATCGGTGCCGCACCTGGAACGCGCCGTGCGTGGTGGGCATACCGAAGCGCATTTCGAACTGGCCATGCAACGCCATCGCCAGCAGCGCTTCGATGAGGCTGCCGACCTGCTGCATCGATACAAGCAACTGCATTATCGCATGGTGAAGGATGCTGACGTGGATCGTGCGATCGCCATGGCGTCCACGGCGAAGGAACTGGTGAAGCGTCCCATCGAGATCGACATCCGCAACATGGGCGCTTTGATCAACTCGCCGCAGCACGACTACTGCCCTTTGGTAACGGCCAATGGCAACACGCTCTACTTCACCAGCCGGCGCGAAGGCACCACCGGCAACCTGAAGGACCCGACCGGTCAATGGCTCGAGGACATCTATGTGGCCAAGCGCATCGATGATGTCTGGAGCAACGCCGTGAACGTGGGCGGCCCGCTGAACACGAATACGCATGATGCAACTGTTGGCTTGGCGCCCGATGGCAGCAGCATGATCGTATATCACACCAGCCAGGACCTCGTGGCCGGCGACCTATACGAGACGCGCATGCACGCGGGCAAATGGCAGGCGCCGCAGCTGATGACCGATAAGATCAACAGCAAGCACCACGAGCCGAGTGCGAGCATAGCTCCCGGTGGCGACGAGATTTATTTCACCAGCGACCGTCCCGGCGGGTACGGCGGACGGGATCTGTACCGCATACGCCGCCTGCCCAATGGCGAGTGGAGCCTGCCGCTCAACCTGGGACCCAAGATCAATACGCCTTACGATGAGGATGCACCTTTCATGCACAGCGATGGCATCACGCTCTTCTTCAGCAGCAAGGGCCATAGCACCATGGGCGGCTACGACATCTTCAAGGCAGCGCTCATCGATCCGGATATGAACGGATGGGGCATCCCCGAGAACATGGGCTATCCGTTGAACACGGTGAACGACGACATCTACTTCTGCCTAAGCGAAGATGGCTACACGGGCTACTTCAGCAGCGAGCGTCCTGGCGGCTTGGGCATGCAGGACATCTACCAGGCCGTATTCCCCGGAAGCCAGCTCAACTACGTGGTGGCGCGCGGCGTGGTGGCCGATGCGAGCGCCGAGCCCGTGAAGGCCCGCATCCTGCTCACCGATGAGATGGGCGACGAGATCGTTGGCGTGTACAACACCAATGAAGCCACCGGTCGCTACATCATGGTACTTGTTCCTGGCCAGCGCTACAGCATGAGCGTTGAGGCCCCCGGCTTCGCTATTCACCGTTCCATGATCACGGCCAAGGCCACCGACCATGACGACCGTGAGATGGCGCTTGATATCGAACTGGTCCGTGACGCCTCTGTGCAGCGCATGAAATAGCATGAATGGTAAGCGCACGCGAACGACGGTATCGGGGCTGTTGGCGGCAATCGCGCTGACCGCCCAGGATGCGCAGTTCTCGCAGTTCTACGCGCTGCCCACCTACATCAGTCCTGCCTTCGCTGGTACGGGCCTGCAAACACGCGTGGGGCTTGCCGTGCGTGATCAGTGGCCGGCTTTCCCAGGCGCCTTCGTGAGTGCCAATTTCGCGCTGGATCATTACATGCCCAGCGTGAATAGCGGTGTTGGCCTGCTGGTTTCGCACGATAAGGCAGGTAGCGGCGCTTTGCGCTACAGCAGCATTTCGGGCCAGTACGCCTACGAGATCGAACTCAAGCGAAAGGTTTTCTTGCGACCAGCACTGCAGATAGGCTGGGCCAATCATGCGGTGGACTACTCGAAGCTCGTTTTCGGCGACCAGCTGGCGCGAGGCGGAACAGTGGGCACCTACGAGTACCTCAATGGCGCCAGCATCAACTACGCCGACTTCGGTGGCGGTCTGCTCTACTTCACGCCGAAGTATTGGGCGGGCATGAGCTTCCATCATCTCAATCGCCCCAATCAATCGCTGCTCGGGAACGAAGCGCGCATGCCCGTCAAGTTCAGCATGCACGGCGGTTGGCGCACCACTTTCCGAACGCCCATCATCAAAGAGCATCCGCAGAGCCTGGTGCTCGCGTTCAACTACCGCGCGCAGGAGAAGTACGACCAGCTCGATGTGGGCGGCTACTTCGAGCGCAATCCGTTCTATGCGGGCCTCTGGTACCGGGGCATCCCCTTGCTTAAGCGCTATGCGCCCGGTTATGCGAACCGCGATGCTCTGGTCATTCTCGGCGGCGTCATTGTCAACGACCTGCGCATCGGCTATAGCTACGACCTCACCATCTCTCGGTTAGCAGGGCACAGCGGTGGTGCGCACGAGATCACGTTGGGCTACGAGATGGCCTCGCGCAGCAAGAAGCGCAGCATGAGCAAGCGGAGGGTGGTGCCTTGTGCGAAATTCTAGGTCTGATTATCCGCAGATGGCGCAGATGAATCGGCTAACGCCGATTTTCGAGCGCGTCAGTCGGTGAAGTTCCACACACGTCGATTGTATTGGAGTGTTGGGCTGCCGAAGTTGAGGATGACGCCGCGCTGCAGACCGGAAGCCTTCAGGTAGTTCAGGAGTTGCGCTTCATCTGCGCTCGTCAGTGACTTGATTGCCTTCAGTTCCACGATGATCTCGCCGAAGCAGACAAGGTCTGCGCGGTAGGTGCTGCTCAGCCGCTTCTGCTTGTAGAAGACGGGATAGTTCAATTCACGTTTGAATGGAATGCCACGCAGTTCGAGTTCATGGCAGAAGGCATCGTGGTAGATGCTCTCCAGGAAGCCATGTCCAAGAGTATTGTGAACCTCCATGGCGGCACCGATGATCTCAAAGGTCTGCGGGTCGTCCTTCTTCATCGTGATCGGTTTTATGTGAAAGTAGTAGTCTTCGCCAAGCGCAGCGTTAGCGAGCACATCTGCGCAATCTGCGGAAGCCCTCACCGAGATTAGCGCAGCGTTAGTGAGCACATCTGCGCAATCTGCGGAAGCACTCACTGCGATTAGCGCAGCGTTACCGAGCACGGCTGCGCAATCTGCGGAAGCACTCACCGGGATTGGCGCAGCGTTAGCGAGCACATCTGCGCAATCTGCGGAAGCCCTCACCGAGAAAAGCGCAGCGTTGACCAGCGCATCTGCGTATTCAGCGGGAACTCACAATCCCTCAACCGGCCCTCTCGCTCAGCTCCAACCACCGATCCATCATCCGGTCCAGCTCCTTCACGGCTTTTTCCAGTTCGATGCTGTGCTCCATCATCTTGTGGTGGTCCGTTCCACCAGCGGCCATGATGGCCAATAGCTCTTCCTTGCGCGCTTCCAGCTTCGGCATCTCTTTGTCGATGCGCTGCAGCTCCAGCTTCTCCGCATAGGTGAGCTTCTTCTTCGTGATTTCTGCGGCACTGGTCACCGCGACGCTCTGCGAAGCGGTCTTAGTTGTCCTTGTCGCACTTTCCACTTTCAGCTTTCCACTTTCTGCTTTCTGCGCTTCTCGCAGCTCCGTATAGCTCCCCACCCATTCCTTGATCGCGCCTTCGCCCTGGAACACGAGCAGTTTCGTGCAGAGCTTGTCCATGAAGAAGCGGTCGTGGCTCACGATGAGTTGACAGATGTCGAGGTCCAGCAAGAAGTCCTCCAGCGCATTGAGCGTGGGGATGTCGAGGTCGTTGGTAGGCTCGTCGAGGATGAGGACGTTGGGGTTCTTCATCAGCACCGTGCAGAGGTAGAGGCGCCGCCGCTCGCCGCCGCTGAGGGTGCTGATCTGCTGGTATTGCTGCTCCTTGTCGAAGAGGAAGCGCTCGAGCAATTGCGATGCGGTGAGCGTCTTGCCCTTGTTCAGCGGGATCACCTCCGCGATGTCGCGCACGGCCTCCACGATGCGCTGGTCTTCCTTGAACGCCGGCATCAATTGCCCGAAGGTGCCCAGCACCACCGTATCGCCGATGCTCACCGTTCCCTGATCGGGCTTCATGCGGCCCAGCAGCAGCTCGATGAAGGTGCTCTTGCCGATGCCGTTCGGGCCGACGATGCCGATGCGGTCGCCGCGCTTGAGCGAATAGCTGAAGTGCGCAACGATGGGCTTGTAGCTCTCGGGTTTGTCCTTGCTACCGAATGCCTTGGTGAGGTTGCGCGCCTCGATCACTTTGCCGCCAAGGCGATCGGTCTTCACTTCGAGCTTCACCTCGTCGCGGTCGAAGCGGCGCGTGGCGTCGGCCTTGATCTCCTCGAACTTGTCCAAGCGGCTCTTGCTCTTGGTGCCGCGTGCGCGGGGCATCTTGCGCACCCACTCCAACTCGCGCTTCATCAAGCCACGCAAGTGCTGCTGTGTGGCCTCACGCACCTCATCGGCGGCGGCCTTCTTCTCCAGGTACCAGGTGTAGTTGCCCTTGTAGCGCGTGAATTTCCCGAACTCCATCTCGATGATCTCGTCGCAGACGTTGTCGAGGAAGTAGCGGTCGTGGGTCACGAGCAAGAGGGTCATGCCCGGCGTGTTCAGCTCTTCTTCGAGCTGCTCGATCATGTTCAGGTCGAGGTGGTTCGTAGGCTCGTCGAGGATGAGCACATCGGGTGCGTCGATGAGCACCTTGGCCATGGCCAGCCGTTTCTGCTGACCGCCGCTCAAAGTGTTCACGGGCTGCTCCAGATCGCGCAAGCCGAAGCGATGCGCCAATGCTTTCACGCGTGCTTCATGGTCCCAGGCCTTCAGCTCCTCCATGCGCTCCACGGCCTTGTGCATCAACTCATCATCGGCATGCTGAGCCAGCGCATGCTCATAGGCCTTGATCGCCGCGCTCACCGGATCATCGCGGTCCAGCATCTCATCCACCACGCTGCGCGGGCTGTCCATCACCACGTTCTGGTCCAGGTAGCCCACGCGGATGCCCTTGTTGAAGGTGACGATGCCGCTGTCGGGTTTCTCCACGCCCGCGATGCACTTCAGCAATGTGCTCTTGCCCGTGCCGTTGCGCGCCACGATTGCCGTCTTCTGCCCCTTCTCCAGCCCGAAGCTCACGTCCTCGAAGAGCTGGCGAGGGCCGTAGCGCTTAGCGAGTTTTTCTACAGAGAGGACGTTCATGAGGGCGCGATGGGGCGCGAATGTCGGGAGCTCGATGCTCTTTCTCTGCATTCGGCCGCATGATGGCAAAGGACATGGAGATACGTTTGCCTTCCGCTTCGCCCCTTGCACTGCAGATCATGCCCCTCACCCGCATCGCCCCAACCCCCAGTGGCTACCTGCATGCGGGCAATGCTATCAACTTCCTCATCACGGCCGATGTGGCACGCACTGTTGGTGCGAGCATCCGCTTGCGCATCGACGATCTCGATGTGGAGCGCGTGCGGCCGCAATACATCGATGACATCTTCGCATCGTTGCGGTGGCTCGGCATCGATTGGTCGCTTGGGCCACGCGATCGGCAGGAGCACGATCGGGCATGGTCGCAGCAGTTGAGGCTGGGCCGCTACCACGAGGCCTTATCCATTCTGAAAGAGCAAGGCGACCTCTACGCCTGCACCTGCTCGCGGGCCATGCAGAAGCAATTGCGCTGTGAGTGCCGCGCCAAGGAGCTCGACTTTCATTCGCCCGAGGCGGTGTGGCGGCTCCATCTGCCGCTTGATGCGCTGGTGCAGCTCACGCCGCTGTTCGGCGAGCCGCAATGGTTGAGCCCCGCGCGGCACATGCCCGATCCTGTTGTAAAGCAACGCGCCGATCTAGGTGGCCGACCTGCATACCAGATCGCATCGTTGGTCGATGATGCGGAGCACGGCATCACGCACATCGTTCGGGGTGTCGATCTGCTGCCTTCCACCTTGTGCCAACTCTACATCGCTGATCGGTTGGGCATGGGGGGCTTCCAGCAGGTGCGCTTCGTGCATCATCCGCTCATCACCGATGCGCAGGGCGGCAAACTCTCGAAGAGCGAAGGCGCCAGCTCCTTGCGCGCCATGCGCAAGGCCGGGCAAACAGCCGACGCGCTGCGCGAACGAGCAAGCGCGATGTTCGATTCCTTGCGTGCAGAGGCCGATTAGGGATCGATGCCGTAGCGGATCACGGCAATGGCGGTGAGCACGGCGGCGAAGACCCCGATCATCAGGGCTGCCATCGCGAAGCCCTTGCCCGCTTGATTGCGGCGGCGGATGCGCGCGATGCTCCAGCCGGCGAGCACGAGCGTGAGCACGATGGCACCGATCAAGGCCCAGAGGTTGGTGCTGAAGCCGAGAACGATGGTGCCCAGCGCGGCCAGAAAGGCCGGGATCGCCAGCCAGTTCCAGCGCTTGCGGGGCATGATGTTCTCGTCTTCCTCTTCACGATCACGCTCTGGGAACGAATCGAGCGCTTGGTCTTCGGTCACTGTTGGTACTCGTGGCGCTTGCACCGGAGCGCGGTGTGGTGCAAGCACGAGAACAGGCGCAGGTTCATGAGCCGCGAATAGCTCGCGTTCTGCAACGGGCGTGATCCGCGCTTCAAGAGAGGCGCGCGGCGTAAGCATTCGCAAGTGCGTGCGTTGCAGGGCGATTGGATGTCGCCGCGCGCTGAGGTCGAGTTGCCAGCCGCGCAGGTGCTGCCGTTTCTGGAAGCGCGCTTCATGCACCGAATCGCGTGAGCTGCTGCAGCCGAGAGCAAGCGATGCGATCACGAGGAAGAGAAGGACCAAGCGCATGCGTTCATCCGCGCTGTTGCGGGTGCACGAAGGTATCCGCTCACATGTCCATATCACCGCCGCTGCTGCCGGGCTCCTGGCGCTGCTGGCGACGGCGGAAGAGCGAGGTGTTCTGCTCGCCGAACTTCCACGTGAGCGTGAGCCGCACGAAGCGCATCTCGCGGCGTCGGAAGCTCTCCTGATAGAGCGATGGCGTGTCGATGATGCTGCCCCATTTGCGCGTGAAGAACACGTCGTTCACGCTGAGCAAGGCGCTCACCTTCTTGGTCACTTCGTGGTTCAGGCTGAAGTCGATGCCGTACTGTGCGATGCTGCGCCCCTGCGGCTGGATGCGCGGACCATCGTATTCGCCATTCACCTGCATGCTCCAGTCCTTCATGAAGCGCCACGCCACCAGTGCCTTCGCATTCCAGTTGAAGCCTTGGTTGCGCGCGCCGCCGTCGCTGCCGCGCAGGGCCACATCGGTGTACTGCATGGTGCCGCTGAGGGTGAGCTGCAGGCCCTCGACCAGCTCAGCTTTCACGATGTTCTCCCAGCCGCCGCTCATGCTGTAGCTGCCGTTCACGAAGGTGTTGAGCAGGAGCGTGGTGTCTGAGGGCAAGGGTGTGGCGTAGCTGGTGATCACATCCTGCGTGTAGCGGGTGAACACGCTGGTGAGCCAGCTGCCTTTGTCCTTGAGGAAGGGCAGCAGGTGGTTCACTTCGCCCAAGGTGCTCAGCTCGGGCGCCAGTGCTGGATTGCCGATGCGCACGTTGCGGCTATCGGCATTCATGATGAAGGGCATGATCTGCCAGAAGTTCGGGCGACTGATCTTGCGGGAGATGTTCACCTGCACCTCGCGCATGCTCTTGTCCCATTTGCGCGAGAGGTAAAGGCCGGGGAAGAGCGCCTTCGCGATATTCTCGGTGCCGTTGGGATAGCGGTAGCTGAAGGTGATGTCCTTGTTGCGCACCACGGTCTCGAACCATGTCTGCTCGAAGCGGAAGCCGGCCTGCAAGCCCCAATGATCAGTGAGCTTGCGCTGCCAGTTCACGTACGCAGCATTGATGATGTCGGTGATGCCGTAGTCGTTGGTGAGGCTGGTGTCCGGAATGGCATCACCGATCAGCGGGGAGCTCACGAGTACGTCGAGGTAGGTGTCGTCCTTCTTCCAGCTCGATTTGATGCCGATCTCCAGCTTGTTCTTCTCGCCGATCGGCTCGGCCCAATCGGCTTGCAACGAGAATTGGTCGTAGCGGCTGCCGCCGGTGTTGTCCTGTATACGCGGGCTGGTGGCCAAGGCGCTGCCTGCTGCGTCGTAACTGAACTGCCCGAACTGCGCGACGCTCTTGCGCCCCCATGTGTTGTAGGTGAGGTCAGCGCCCCACTCGCGGCCTTCCTTGGGCGCCTTGCGCTTGAAGCCGATGGTGGTAGTGGCGCTCATGGACTCGCTCAAGTTGCTGTTGCGCTGCGCCGCTGTCGAGAGCAATTCACTTCCTGCTCCGCGCAGGATGGCATCAAGCTGGTCGGAGCTGCTGTGCTCGTGGAAACGGACGCTCTGTGAGAAGCTCAGCATGTTGCGGTTGGTCACCTGCCAATCGGCGCTGAAGCGGCCGCCATGCATGGTGCGCGAATGCGTGCTGCTGTTGGTCTGGTTGAAGTAGCCGGTGGTGGTGCCGAGGCTGCGCTCCGTGCGGTCTGTGCTGCCGTCGGTGAGGTTGTTGCTGGTGTTGTAGTTGTACCCGAGGCCGAAGTTCCAGCGGCCCTCCTTCAGGTTGAGGTTCAAGCCGCCTTGGTAGCGCCCGTTGGTTCCGGCGCCTGCTTGCACTTGGCCGCTGTAGCCGGGCTTAGCGCTCTTCTTCAGTACCACATTGATGATGCCGCCGGTGGTGTTGGCATCGAAGGCCACGGAAGGGTTGGTGATCACTTCGATCTTCTCGATGTCTTCGGCGGGGATCTGCTCCAAGGTCATGCTGGTGGGCCTTCCGTTCACCAGGATCTGCGGCGATGCGCCGCGCATTTGCACGTTGCCGTCGAGGTCAACGCTCAGGCCGGGAACGTTCTTCATCACATCCACACCGGTGCCGCCCTGCGTGCTCAGGTCCTTGTCCACGGTGAACACCCTACGGTCCACTTGCATCACCATGGTGGCGCGTTCGCCGGTGATCTCCACTTCATTCAGCAGCTCGGCATCGGGCTTCAGGTTGATGTTGCCCAGATCGAGCTCCATGCGTTCGCGCGTGAGCTGTACTTGCTTCTCGAAAGGCGTGTAGCCGATGAAGCTGATGGTGATCTTGAGCGGAGGGCCTATGGGCAGCTTGTCCACCTCGAAGTCGCCATTGCTGCGCGTGATGGTGCCGCCGATGATGCTGTCCTTGAACGCGAGGCGCACGGCTACCGTGGTGTATTCGGCGCCCTTGCCCGTGCTGGCGTCGATCACGCGTCCGTAGATGCGACCGATGGAAGGACCGCGCGCACCTCCGTTCGCAGGTCGCTGGGCGTGTGCTTGGATCCCGATGAGCGCGAGAAGCGCGGTTACTATTGGTATGCGGAGAAGGCGCTTGGGCATGCGGCGCGTTGGGGCGTTGCGCGGCGAAAGTACCTGTATGGGATGCGGCGGCATGGTGCGTTGATGCGCACAGGGCTTCAGGGTTCGATCGTTCAACAGGTTTTGGCAGGCAAAAAGAAAGGAGCCGCCTCGCATGAGACGGCTCCTGATTCTTCTGAGTAAGGCTCTCGGCCTAGTAG
>JBATND010000248.1:0-5898 GCA_049290175.1 Flavobacteriales bacterium
TCCCAGCTGAGGTTGCGTACGCTGTGCTTGTAGCTGGCCATACCCACCGGCTGATCGAAGACCTCGAAATCGAATCCGCTGATGAACGTGAAGAGCGTCATCTGCACATCCATCTCATAGAAGGGCACATCGGGGAATAGCGGCACATCGCGCGCATCGATGCGCACGTACTTGGGCACGAGTCCCTTGCGGTAGAACCACACCTGGTAATCATACCCGCGCTCCAAGTACACCTCGTACTCCCCTTTCCAATTGGTGAACTGGGTCTCGCGCTCCACGCTGTCCTTCACCAAGCGCACCTGCACCTCACGGAGCCCATCGCCGGTGAAATGCTCGGTAACCAGGCCGTGCAAGCGGATGTAGAACGCATCGCTCGTTGCTGACATGAACAGGGGCGCCAAGGCCAAGAGCCCGCGCAACCAGATCGACCTCCTCCATTCCATCGCTGCCAATGTATCGGGTGCGGCGACAAAGTTGCGAGAACTTCGACAGACGCATCTTCGCGCCAAATCAAATGGCGATGGTCCCGAACGTGCGCGCAACGGAGAACTTCCACATTGTGCTCTGGCTGCTGAAGGACCTGTGCTGGGTGCTCGTTTCGAAGCCCCTTGGCCTGGCCATGTTCATCCCCACCTTCATCATGGCCGTGCATATCGCTTGGCGCATGAGGCACGATGTCGGCGAGTTGCTCCATTGCATCGCAGTGGTCTGCTGGATCACGGCCAACGGCGTTTGGATGATCGGCGAGTTCTGGTTCGATGACACCAAGCGCCATTGGGCTGTTCCCTTCTTCGTGGCCGGGCTGCTCGTGGTGGGCTGGTACTACTTGGTGATGCTACCGCGCAGGCGACGCACCGACGCTTCGGCATAGCGCTTAACATGAGGGCATCGGTGGCGGTCTATTTTCGCCCGCCGCATGGAAACGCTTGCCCGCCTTCGCATCCGCGCCAATCGCACCTTGCGAATAGCTGGAGCGTGGGCCGCCGTGGGCGCGATGAGTGCCCTCTTCGAGCACAACACCTTGGAGGAGGCAGGCATCGCCGAGGACCTGATGCAGCGCGTATCGGACCGGATGCTGCTCACCTTCGGAGTCGGCATCCTGGGCGGTGGTGTTTACATCTTCCTGCTGCGCGACCGCTTACGCCATCTCGCCTACGTGCCTGCCCTAGGCATTATGACCGTGCTGATCGGCTGTGTGCTCGTGGTCACCATGGCTTGGCTTCCGGCTGAATCGGATCCCATCGGCGGCTCGTTCGCCGACCGCTTGCTGAGCATGGCCTGGCTCGGCAACTACCTGCAATGGACCGCGCTCATGGGCGCCACCATGCTCATGGTCAGGCTCAGCGACCAATTCGGCACGGGCGGGCTCTCTCACTTCATCGGGCGCTACCGCCAGCCCCGACAAGAACTGCGCATCTTCATGTTCCTCGATATGCGCTCGAGCACCAGCATCGCCGAGGACCTGGGGCATGTGCGGTACTTCCAGCTCATCAACGAGCTATTCCAGGACATCACCGACCCGATCGTGTATTCACGCGGTGAGATCTATCAGTACGTAGGCGACGAGATCAGCGTGAGCTGGCCCTTGCGCCGCGGATTAGGGCGGCAGCGCTGTATCCGTTGCTTCCGCGACATCCGGGTGAAGCTCCGCAGCCGCGCGGCGTACTACCAATCGCGCTATGGCATAACACCCACCTTCAAGGCCGGCTTCCATTACGGCGAGGTCACCACCGGCGAAGTTGGGCTGGTGAAGAAGGAGCGCATCTTCAGCGGCGATGTGGTGAACACGGCCGCGCGTATCCAGAACACTTGCAACGAGCATGGGGTGGACAACCTCATCAGCAAGGAACTGCTCGACCTGTTGCTGCCCAAAGGCCCATTGCCGGTGCGCGAGATCGGCAGCATCGCGCTCAAGGGCAAGCGCACGGCCATCAGCCTGTGGACCATCGAGTCTGAGGCGATCGCCTTGAAGAAGGCTCAGTAGATCCAGCTCTTCCGTCTGCTCATCACCACCATCTGCCCGAGCGGGCTGCGATACACCACGCGTTCGCCATAGAGTTCGAAGCGTTTGATGGCGGCTTCGTTGCCGTACCGGAAACGCTGGCCATTGTGGATGCCGCACAGTTCACGGTTCAGGTCGAGGTAAGCGAGCAAGCCTCCTTCCACCTGCCACGATTCAGGCACATAGGGCTCCACCATCATGCTGGCGCCATCGCGGAAGAGCATCAAGCGACCCATATCGAGGTAGAGCAAGAGGCTGTCCTTCACCCAATACTCCGTTGGTGGTTCATCGAGCACGCGATGCACGTTCCCGCGATCGAAGCACTTCAATCGTCCGTTGCCATCGACATAGGCTATGAGGCCATCGCCCGCTTTGGCACTGGCCGGACGCAGATCGCTGACCTCGTGCTCCTTGCCCTTGTGCAGCGCTTTGAACACCCGCGCATGACCATCCCACCAGCCCAGCACATCGCCACCGGCAACAGCGATGCCCACATCGGTGCTATCGCTGAGGGTGCGCAGCCGTCCGCCTTGGAAGAGCGAGAGCTTGAGCGCTTCCTTATTGAAGACCACCAGCGCATTGGACCCCAGCAGCCATTGCGGACGCTCGCTCCCGCGCTCGATCTGCGCTACGGGATGCGCCACACCACGCCAGATCACGCGCAATTCGTGCAGCAGCGTATCGTGCAGCACCACCAGGCTGTCGCTCACGCCGTAATCGGCCACGTTCGCAGCAAGCGCGAAGGCACGTCCGCTTCGGATGGTCTTCAGCGTATCATCACTCAACCAAGCGATGCGGTTGCGCGTGCCCCTCACCTGCGCAGCGCGGCGATCAAGCAGATGCAAGCGGCGGCCTTCTTCGATGAAGAGCTTCAACTGGCCCTGGTGATCGCGATAGACCACTTGGCCTTCCATGGCATGAACGAGTTCGGGCGGCCTTGGCTCGAGCTTCTCGAAACGGCCGTTCGCAAGGACCACGAAGCGCTCTTCGCCGGAGTTGAAGGGCACGGGCACTTGAGCCAAGGCCTGAGCGGCGATCAACGCTTTCAGTGCAACAAGGAAAAGGTTCCGAATCATGGCGCCAACTTGATCCGCGACACATCATGCACACGCACCTCCCTGCGCTTGCCCTTCAAGGGCACCAGGTGCTCAGGGCCGATATCGAACCGCGATCCGGCATCGGGCATGCGCTCCAGCAGTTCAGCGCTCACGAGGATGCGCGTCTTCATGGTCTTGGCAAGCCCGAGCATGCGGCTCACGCTGTTCATCACATCGCCGCTGAGATCGACCGTGCGCTTGATGTGCCCAACCTGCGCCGAGATCACACGGCCGCCGTGCAGGCCAGCGCGGAACTGCGGCACCAAACCATACTCGCGCTTCAGTTCCTCCTCGTGCTGCTTAAGGCGCGCTTCGATATCGAAGAAGAGGTCGAGGCAGTTGAGGTTGCGGATGCCGATGCGCATAGGCCAAGTGAAGATCACTTCATCGCCCACGTACTTATGGATGTCGGCCTCGTTGCGCAGCACGGCATCGGTCATCAGCGAATACACCTGATTGAGGAAGCGGTAGTAGCGCAGATCGCCCAAACGCTCAGCGATCTCGGTGCTGCTGACCAGATCGAGGGTGAGCACCACGCGCTCTTCGCGCTTCGGGCGCTCGTAACGGCCCAACAGGAAGCCCATGAAGGTGCGGCGGCCCATCCACTCTTCAACCTGCACCACGAGGATCGCGATCGAGCTCACCACCACCGCGCGCAGCACCAGCCGATAGAACTGCGCCATGCCGAAGATCTCGTGCATGCGATAAGGCGCATCGCTAGCCAGCATGGTGAAGCGATCGCTGCCCCAGAGCCACGCCACTCCGATGAGCAGCACGGTGAAGAGGTTCACCAGCAGCACTTTTCCGAGGAACTGCAAGGGCACGGCCAGTGCGCGGAAACGGCGACCGAAGAGGTACTCCTCCAGCACGCCGGTCCACAAGCCGAGCAGGAGCCACGCGCCAAGCACGGGCAGATCCATGTCGTCGCCGGCGAAAAGCGTGAGCACCCATGCCACCAGCGCGGCCACCAAGCCGTACTTGGCCACTTTGCGCAGCTTATATCGGGTAAGGGCATTCATTGCGGGGCGCGAATGTAGGCGGGCCTTGAAGGGTTCTAGTGAATCGCCGGCGACCGTAAGGTTTCCCGTTAGACAAGAACCTCATGTTCATATCGCACCTGACTATCCCTGCGGATGAAAGCGCCCTCAATTCCCTGCAAGCCGCTGCTTCAGGACGCGTACGAATTCGCGCGGCCGCTCGATGTTGGCGACGTGGCCGGTGCGTGGGATAATGATCCAATGCTCTTCCGGGATGCCGTTGCGCGCCATCACCGCTCTCCCGGTTGCGTTGGGGATCAACTCATCGCGCTCGCCCCAGATCAGATACACGGGCATCTTCCAGTCGTAGCGCTTGTGGTTGAATTGTTCTTCGTGCGCGAGCAGGTCCTTTAGCAGCGTGATCTGCGCGGCACGGTACGGCTCGGCGAATTCGCGGTAGATCTGGTTGAGGATGAAGCTTGGCAACGGCGGGTCGCGATAGAGCGAAAGGCGGATGCCGAAGCGCAGGTCCTTGGGCGTGGGCGTGCGCATCACGGCCAGCATGCTCGGCGCGCCATGCGCCCGTGCGATGCTATCGGCTAGCGCAGCGCTGTAATCGCTCACAAGGCCATCGTAGATCACCAACTTGCTGATGCGCTCCGGGTGCAGCTCGGCCAACCGCGCCGCCACACCTCCGCCATAGCTGTTGCCCACCACCGGTACAGGTTGCTTCACGCCTAGGCCGTCGAGCATCGCCATCACGTGCGCGGCTTGGTCATCGAGGCTGAGGCCCGCGCGCGTAGTATCCCATTTCATGCTGCGCCCGTGACTCAGCAGATCGGGCATGATGCAGTCATAATCCTTGCGGAGCAGTTTGGCGGTCTTGCTCCATTGCAACGAACCCGTTCCTGTGTAGCCGTGCAGCAAGAGCAGCTTCGGCTTGCCGGTGTCGCGGTGCCAGGTGAAGCGCGGGCCGCTCTGCTCAAGGGTGTTCGCAGCGTAATCGTTCCGCTTCAATCGGTTGTCGCTCTTGCGGCCGTGCATGCGCGCGAGGTTGCACCCGGAGAGCATCACGGAGCAGAGCAGCAGGAATGCGATCGGCGATGGCTTCATTGCTCGTGCTTCTTGCTCAACCAACGACCTGCATCAACGAACCAGATCGCCTTCAATGAAATGCTGTTGATGCCCGGTGCATCCCATGTATTGCGAAGGTTCTCCATGTAGTTCTGGCGCACAACGCCCTCGCTCGCAAAGATGTTCTGCTTCCATCCCAATGTGATCTCGCTGCCTGGCGCGAAGGTCCAGCGCAGCCACAGGTCAACGGTGAACGCATCGAAGTCCACGTTATGGCGCGAGCTGCCGTCCTCGTAAAGGCCGGTGTATTCGGTTGAAGCCAGCTTGCCATCCAAGAGCAGCGTGTGGTATTCCACGTATTGCGCTCGGCTCCAATAATGGCGGGCGCGGGTGTTCAGCGAGAGCGTGTTGGTGAACACATAGCTGCCTTCGAGTCCGAGTTCCGTGGTCCATTGGTCGCGACGACCCAGTATGATGTCATCGTTGTAGAAAGCAACCCAACCCACATCCTCATCCTTGAATTCGTGCCAGCCACTAAGGATGAAGAAGAGCTTATCGCTTGGCCTGAAGCGATTCTCCAGGACCGCCCAGATGTTCTTCCGGTCGCGTTCGTAGAAGCGTCGGTAGCCGCCGCGCATATCAACGGCGTAGGGCAGATTGTAGTTGGAGCTGATCCATGCCTCGTAACGGATGTTCGTCGGGAATTCGTAGAGCCTGCCCGGCACTCGTGCCTCGAAGGGGTCATAGG
>JBATND010000249.1:0-4850 GCA_049290175.1 Flavobacteriales bacterium
GCCCCATGGTCTGCACCGTATCGCTGTGGAAGAGCGCGCCGTAGCGACGGCAGAGCGTGCCGATGGCCATCAGGTCGATGCGCGTTCCGATCTCGTTGTTGGCGTGCATCAAGGAAACCAGCACCGATTGGCCGCGGGTCTCTTCGAGCAGTTGCTCCAAGTGCCCGAGGTCGGGCTTGCCATCGGCCTGCAGCCGCAGCCAATGCACCTGTGCGCCGCCTGCTTGCCCGATGGCCTGCGCGGTGAGTTCAACGGCGTGGTGCTCGATGGCACTGGTGATGATGTGCTTCACGCCGAGGTCGCGCACGGCGCCCACCAGCACCATGTTGTCCGCTTCGGTGCCGCCGCTGGTGAACACGATCTCGCCGGGTGCGCAGTTGATGAGCTTGGCCACGGTGCGCCGCGCCTTCTCCACCGCAGCGCGCGTGGTGCGTCCGAAGGCGTGGATGGCGGAAGGGTTGCCGAAGTGCTCCTTGAGGTAGGGCACCATGGCGTCGAAGACCTCCGGCGCGAGCGGCGTGGTGGCGGCGTTATCGAGGTAGATCCTGTTCATGCGGGTCAAATGTCGTTGGCTACGGTCATGCAGGGATGCCGGCGAGTTCCTTCAGCTCTCCCATGAGCCGTGCAGCGAGTGCATCGGCCTCTTGCGGGCTGCGCGCTTCGGCGTAGATGCGGATGATGGGCTCGGTGTTGCTGCGGCGCAGGTGTACCCACGTGGCACCGAACTCGATGCGCAAGCCGTCGATGGTGCTGTGCGGCTGGCTTGCATGGCGTGCGGCCATGGCATCGATGAGGCCCTGCACATCCATGCCGGGCTTCAGTTCGATCTTGTTCTTGCTGATGAAGTAGTCGGGATAGCTGCGCCTCAGCTCCAGGCTGCTGATTCCCTTTCGCGCCATAAGTGTGAGGAAGAGCGCGATGCCCACCAGCGCATCGCGGCCATGGTGCAGTTCGCTCAGGATCACGCCGCCATTGCCTTCGCCGCCGATCGGCGCGCCCGTGGCACGCATCATCTCCACCACATTCACCTCACCTACGGCGCTTGCGTGGCGCTTGCGTCCGTGGCGCTCGGCCACATCGTCGAGCGAGCGCGTGCTGCTCAGATTGCTCACGGTAGGGCCGGGGCGATGCGCGAGCACGTGATCGGCACAGGCCACCAAGGTGTATTCCTCGCCGAAGAGCGAGCCATCGTTGCACACGAGCGCCAAGCGGTCCACATCGGGATCAACGGCGATGCCCAAGTGCGCTTGATGCTTCCGCACAGTTTCGCAGAGATCGACGAGGTGCTCGGGCAGCGGCTCCGGATTATGCGGGAATCGTCCGTTGGGCTCGCAATGAATCTTCACCACTTGCACGCCCAATTGCTCGAGCAAGAGCGGCACGGCGACACCGCCCACGCTGTTCACCGCATCGAGCACCACAGTGTAGCGCTGCGCTGCGATGGCCTTCCGATCCACCAGGTCGAGGGCCAGGATCGCCTCGATGTGCTTGTGCGTCCACGAGTCATCGGTGCGCACGGTGCCGAGTTCGTGTACGTCAGCCGCCTGCCACTCGTCTCGCTCGGCGATCCGCAGCACTTCGGCGCCATCGGCCGCGCTGATGAATTCCCCTTTGGCGTTGAGCAGCTTCAGCGCATTCCATTGCGCGGGATTGTGACTGGCCGTGAGGATGATGCCGCCGATCGCGCCTTCGCCCGGAACGGCCATCTCTACCGTTGGCGTGGTGGCCATGCCGAGATCGATCACATCGATGCCCATGCCCATGAGGGTGCCGCGCACGAGGTCGGCCACCATGGCCCCGCTGATGCGCGCATCGCGGCCCAGGACGATGGCTGGCTTGCCCGCTGTTGTTGAGCGCGCACGCATGAGCGATGCGAAGGCCGCCGTGTAGCGGGTGACATCGAGTGGCGTGAGGCCTTCACCCGGAGCGCCGCCAATGGTGCCACGGATGCCGGAGATGGAACGGATGAGCGTCATGGGTTCGAGGATCGCGGCAAAGCTATTCGGTGCTGGCGAGCGCATGCCCATTGCTCCCAGGGCTATCGCTTCTCATGGACGTACCCCGAACAGTCCCGTAGGGACCGAAGATGGGTAGGATCATTTGCCGACGCGGATCAAAGCGTGCCGTCAGGTACGCCATGTGCCACATCCCGTACCTACGGCACGGACGGTTGTGAGCCGATACGAATGCTACCGACATCGAGTCCCTACGGGACCAAGGTGCAATCAGTATCGCGCGTCATTCACCTGCGGCAGCGCACTGGACGCGCCAAGCTAAGCAGACCGCGAGCCGCACCGAAGAGTCCGCTATGCGCTAGAAGAGGCGATAGCCCTGCCATTGCTCCGAAGCGATCTCGTTCCTTTCGCCGGTGCCATGAACCAGTTGCCAGTTGCATCACCGACCCAAGCGCGCCTGCTCTTCTTCGCGCTGCTGCTCGCCGTGTGCTCGTGGCACATCGAATGGGCGCCCGATGACAACACCGTGAGCCGTGCGCTGGCCGTGCGCGCCTTGGTGGAGCAAGGCAGCTTCGAGATCACCGAGCACCATGAACTCACGGGCGACAAGGCCATCACCGATGGACGGTACTACAGCGACAAGGCGCCCCTGCCCACCTTCGTGATCGCTGCGATCTGGAAATGCGCGCGCGCTTCGGGCCTGGTCGCGCTCAGCGATCACCCTGTTGATGAGCGGATCCTGATGCTCGGCGGATTCCTCTTTGGCAGCGTGCCCATGGCGCTGATCCTGCTGATCGCCTTCATCGAACTGCGGCGGTATCAACCCCAAGCGAATTGGCTGCTGGCCGTGCTTCCCTTGCTGGGCTCCTTCCTCTTCGTTTACAGCGGCACCTTCTTCAATCACCTGCCCGCTGCGCTCTTCGGCCTGCTCGCCGCCATCGACTTGCGCAGAGCGAGGCACTTTCGCGCAGGTCTGTTCGCCGGCCTCGGCGTGGCCTGTGATGCGGCGCTCTTGTTCGTGCTCGCGGTCTGGATCGCGCAATGCGCCATCGGCCAGCGGCGCGCGCTGCTCCCGTTCGCCATCGGCCTGCTGCCCGGCGCCGTAGCCACCATGATCAACAACTACGCGGTATCGGGATCGCCCTTCACCTTCCCCAGCGCGCATGCGGTGAACTACGGCGTGATGCGCGAATCATACGGCTTCGGCACATGGCAGCCGGAAGCCTTCTGGGGACTCACCCTTAGTCCCTATCGCGGCCTGCTCTTCTATGCCCCTGCGCTCATCGCCGTTGCGGCACTCGCCATCATGGAGCGCCGCCGTTTGCTCCAGCGCAGCATGCTGAAGGATCCATTCGTGCTGCCCGCTATTGTGCTCGTGCTCGTGTTCTTCACGCATGCCACATGGTGGGGAGGTTGGGCCTACGGTCCGCGCTACCTCACGGTTGTGCCCGTGCTCTTGCTCGTGCGTGCCATGCCTTCCATAGCATGCAGGCCCTTGTTGGCACGAGCCACCATCGCCTTAGGCGCAGCAGGATTGATCTGTGCGTTAGTCGCGAGGCTTACCACCGGCCACAGCCTTCCTACTGGCGTGCTCGATCCGCTCACGAGCATGGTGCTGCCCTTGGTGCGCGAACGTGCGTTCCACGGCGCGGGCTGGCCGGTACATGCAGGCTTCTCGCCCACCATGGGCGCCTTCCTGTACTGCGTTGCGCTGGTGATGGCTTACTTCGGCGCTCGACGACTGACCTCTGCTGCGTGATGCACCTCTTCTTCTGTCCCGATATGGAGAGCGGCCTGGTGAACCTGCCAGAGGAAGAGGCGCACCATGCCACGCAGGTGCTGCGCTTGGCGGTCTGGCAGCGGATAGGCCTTCTGAATGGCCGGGGCACGCGCGCCGAAGCTGAACTCGTTGACGTGAGCCGCAAGCGTTGCGTGGCCATGGTGCTCGATACCACCGAGTCACCGGCGAAGGAGAGCGCCCGCATCCACTTGGCCGTGGCGCACACCAAACAAGCCGACCGCTTCGAGTGGATGATCGAGAAGGCCGTTGAGCTCGGCGTTGACCGGATCACGCCGTTGGCGACCGTGCGGACCGAGCGCGGCCGGGCACGCATCGACCGCATGGAACGCGTGGCCATCAGCGCACTGAAGCAGAGCCAGCGTGCATGGCTTCCGCAGATCGACCCGTTGATGCCCCTCCCCGATTTCATCGCCGAGAAACTGCCGGAGCAGCGCTTCTTCGGGCATCTGGATCCGCTGAGCGTGCCTTTCACCGCAGCCTACAGCGCCAGCAGCGATGCCGTGATCCTGATCGGGCCCGAAGGCGATTTCACGCCCGCCGAAGCAGAGATGCTCCTGGCCAACGACTTCCTCTCCGTCACGCTCGGCAATGCACGGCTTCGCACCGAGACCGCAGCGCTCGCCGCATGCACATGGATGAGCCTGTCGCAGTCGGGATAACTTCGTGCCCGATGATCCGCCTGGCCACGCTCTCCTTCCTTCTATCGCTGCTGCACTTTTCCGCCTTCGCACAAGGCAGCTACAAACTCGCGGTGCTCAAGTATGCCGGTGGTGGCGACTGGTACTCGAACCCGACCGCGGTTCCCAACCTCGTGACGTTCTGCAACGCGCAATTGGGCATGGGCATCAATCCCGACGTGCCGGTAGTAGAAGTCGGCAGCACCGAGTTGTTCAACCACCCCTTCGTACACATGACCGGCCACGGCAATGTGACCCTCTCTGCGAAAGATGCCGAGAACCTCCGCGCCTATTTGATCGGCGGCGGCTTCCTGCACATCAGCGACAACTACGGCATGG
The DNA here is from genome assembly GCA_049290175.1 of Flavobacteriales bacterium. GTDB lineage: Bacteria > Bacteroidota > Bacteroidia > Flavobacteriales_F > PHOS-HE28 > PHOS-HE28. Next base: position 4,773 of record JBATND010000249.1, read on the forward strand.
ATCCCTATGTAAGGCCCATGCTCGCGCGCGTCTTCCCCGAAGCTGAATTGATTGAGCTGCCTTTCGCGCACCCCATCT
>JBATND010000250.1:0-11005 GCA_049290175.1 Flavobacteriales bacterium
ACAACTTCACCAGCACTGAGCAGAACCCGACCGTGTGCGCCCCCGGCACCTACACGCTCACCGTGACCGGTACGAACGGTTGCACCAGCACCGCTACCGCTGAGGTTGGCGAGGACACCGACGCACCCGGCGCGCAAGCCGCTGGTGGAACGATCACCTGCAACAACACGTGCGTGATGCTGCAAGGCAACGGTAACGGCAGCTTCGCATGGAGCGGCCCGAACAACTTCACCAGCACGCAGCAGAACCCGACCGTATGCGCCCCCGGCACCTACACGCTGGTTGTCACCGGCAGCAACGGTTGCACGAGCACTGCTACTGCTGAGGTTGACCAGGACAGCGATCTCCCCGGCGCGCAAGCCGCTGGCGGAACCATCACCTGCAACAACACGTGCGTGATGCTGAGCGGCAACGGCAACGGTTCGTTCTCTTGGAGCGGCCCGAACAACTTCAGCAGCACCGAGCAGAACCCGACCGTGTGCGCCCCCGGCACCTATACGCTGGTTGTCACCGGCAGCAATGGTTGCACGAGCACCACGACCGCTCAAGTTGGTGCCGATACGGATGCGCCTCAGGCAAACCTTTCAAGCACGCTCATTGGCTGCGAGGGTGAACCGGCTCTTGTGAGCTACACGAGCGCGAGCAGCATCGTCCTTGCCGAGTGGCACAACGCCGACGGCTTGGTAGGCACCGGTCCTTCCATCTCGACCAGTACGCCAGGTGCCTACACGCTCTTCCTCACGGCAGCGAATGGCTGCACCAATGAGTACTCGATCGAAGTGATGCAGAACACCGATTGCGACAAGGACTGCAGCCCCTTGATCGTCGAATGCCCTGCTGACATCACTGTGGCCTGCGCAGATGACTTCTCGCCCTTCGGCCTCGGTGGCGAACCTGTCTTCTACAAGGAAGAAGGTGAGTGCCCCGAAGTGGTGCAGGCCTGGTGGTCCGATGCGATCATTAGCCACTGCCCGTACGTGATCCGCCGCACTTGGCATGCCGTGGGCTCCGATGGAAGCAGCGAGACCTGCACCCAGTACATCACCGTGATCGATGACGTGCCACCGGTGTTCTACAACGTGCCCAGCGGCATCAGTGTGGCCTGCGATAGCGACCTCGATGCCATCGAAATGCCCGATGTGACGGCCTACGACGAATGCACCAAGGTTGACGTGACGGTTTACCACAGCTCGACCATCATCCCTGGCAATTGCGCTGGCAACTACACCATCGTGCATACATGGACCGCGCGCGACCAATGCCACAACTGGGGAAGCGCCACCTGGAGCATCGAGGTGTACGACAACCAGCCCCCCGTGCTCACCTGCACAGCCGAGGATATCACCGTGGAATGCGACAAGGTGCCCGAGCCGAGCAAGAACTGCGACGCCAGCGACAACTGCTCATCGGAGATCACTTACGACGTAATGGATGAGAGCAGCAGTATCGACAAGGAGGGCAAGTACATCATCACGCGCACCTACTTCGCCATGGACGATTGCGGCAACGTGAGCACCCATGTGCAACTCATCACAGTGTGGTGCGACAAGAAACCCGGCCAAACCAACACGAAGATGGTCGCGAACGCATGGCCAAACCCCTTCCGCCACGAGAGCCAGATCAGCGTGGAAGCCAAGGAGAGCGGCACTGCACAGGTCATCGTCACCGACTTGCAAGGCCGCGTGGTTGCTGAGTTGTACAATGGCCACGTGGAAGCCGGCGCCATGCTCGTGCTCCCATTCCGTCCCACTGAACACACTGGCGGCGCGTACCTCTACCGCATCCGTTTGAACGGCGAGGAACTCATGGGCCGCATGCTCGCGCAACCCTGATCCTGAACCAAGATCGAAACGAGAAGCCCCGATTGATCCCGGGGCTTCTTGTTTCCTTCAACCTGTGACACTGATCACCATTTCCTGCGTACAAGCGCCCAACTTTGAAGCGCGAAACCGACCAGCACATCCTCCTGCATCATGAGCACCGCTCCTTACCTCAAATGGCTCCACGAAGTTGAACTGAGCGACATCCCTACCGTTGGCGGCAAGAACGCCAGCCTCGGCGAGATGATCCAGCGTTTGAGCAAACTCGGCGTGAAAGTGCCTGGAGGCTTCGTCGTCACGGTGGCCAGCTACGAGGCCTTCATCGCGCACAACGAGCTCGATCAGAAGATCAAAGACATCGTAGCGGGCCTTGACCCCGATGATGTGGAGAGCATCCGCCGCACCGGCCTCAGCGTGCGCACACTCATTAAGAATGGCAAGTTCCCTGAGGAGATCTGGAAGGGCATCCTCCAGCGCTACGAGGAAATGAGCCAGCAATACGGCCAGGAGCAGACCGACGTGGCCGTGCGTTCATCTGCTACTGCGGAAGACCTGCCCGATGCCTCCTTCGCCGGACAGCAAGAGACCTACCTCAACGTGCGCGGCCCGCAGGACCTGATCAGTGCGGTGCGCAATTGCTTCGCCTCGCTCTGGACCGACCGTGCCATCGTCTATCGCCACGGCTTGGGCTATGATCACTTCGATGTGGGCATCAGCGTGGGCGTGCAGAAAATGGTGCGGTCCGATCTGGGAGCGAGCGGTGTGGCCTTCAGCCTCGATACCGAATCGGGCTTCAAGGATGTCGTGCTCATTAACGGCAGCTACGGCCTAGGTGAGATGGTGGTGCAGGGCGCGGTGAGCCCCGATGAGTTCCTCGTGTTCAAGCCCACGTTGAATGCAGGCTTCAGCAGCATCATCGAGAAGAAGCTCGGCCATAAGGACAGGAAGATGATCTACGGCGTGGAGCCGGGCAAGCCCACGCTCATCATCCCTACGGAGCGGCCCATGCGCAACCGCTTTTGCGTCACCGACGAGCAGGCCCTCGAAGTGGCGAAGAGCGTGGTGGCCATCGAGAAGTATTACAGCGACAAGAAAGGCACGTGGTGCCCGATGGATGTGGAGTGGGCCGTGGATGGCTTGACCAAGGAACTCTTCATCGTGCAAGCGCGACCGGAGACCATCCACAGCCGTGGCGATGCGGACAAGGTGGTGGAGTTCAAACTCAACCACACAGGTGCTGAGAAAGTGATCACCAAGGGCATCGCTGTTGGATCGAAGGTCGGTGCGGGCAAGGTGCGCATCCTCTTCAGCCTCGATGGCCGCGGCGGCAGCACCGATGGCAAGGACTTCCAGCAGGGCGATGTGCTCGTGACCGATATGACCGATCCCGATTGGGAACCGATCATGAAGAAGGCCAGCGCCATCATCACCAACAAAGGCGGAAGAACCTGTCATGCGGCGATCGTTGCGCGCGAGATGGGCGTGCCTGCGATCGTGGGCTGCGGCAACGCGACGGACCTTCTCGAGACGGGAATGGAAGTCACCGCCAGCTGCTGCGAGGGCGACACCGGCATCATCTACAGCGGCATCATCCCATTCGTGAAGGAAGAGACCTCGCTCGCCGACCTGCCGCATGTGAAGACGCCCATCATGCTCAACGTAGCGAGTCCTGACCTCGCCTTCAAATTCGCTGCGCTGCCGAATGCCGGTGTGGGACTGGCGCGCGAAGAGTTCATCATCAACAACTACATCCAAGCGCATCCGCTCGCCCTCCTTCAGCACAAAGAGCTCGGCGACACCAACCTCAGCGGCAAGATCAGCTATCTGATCAATGGCTACGAGGACGAAGAGACCTTCTTCGTGAAGCGCTTGAGCTACGGCATCGCCAAGATCGCCAGCGCCTTCTACCCCAACAAGGTGATCGTGCGCTTCAGCGACTTCAAGAGCAACGAGTACAAGGGCCTGCTGGGCGGCGAGCACTTCGAGCCGGATGAAGAGAACCCGATGATCGGCTGGCGCGGCGCCTCGCGTTACTACAGCGATTCTTACAAAGAAGCTTTCGGACTCGAGTGCAAGGCCATCCGCCGCGTGCGTGAGAAGATGGGCCTGAAGAACGTGGTGGTGATGATTCCCTTCTGCCGCACCGTTACCGAGTTGAAGAAGGTGATGGCTGTGATGAAGGAGTACGGATTGGAGCGCGGCAAAGAAGGCCTCGAGCTCTTCCTCATGGCCGAGATCCCCAGCAACATCATCATGGCCGAGGAGTTCGCGCAGTACATCGACGGCTTCTCCATCGGCAGCAACGACCTCACGCAGCTCACCCTCGGCCTCGACCGCGACAGCGCGCTGGTCTCGCACATTTACGACGAGCGCAACGAAGCCGTGAAAGCCATGCTGCGCATGCTCATCACCACCGCCAAGCGCACAAAGACCAAAGTGGGCATCTGCGGCCAAGGCCCCAGCGACTTCCCCGACTTCGCGCAATTCCTCGTTGAGCTCGGCATCGATTCCATCAGCGTTACGCCGGATTCATTGCTGCGCACGATCAAGGCGATCGCGGAGGTGGAGGCGAAGGTGCCGGGGAATGGGGTGATGAGCAAGGTCTAGTGCACCTGCGGCTCGACCCTGAAAGACGCTGACCTCCGATCACCACCGGAACAGCCCCGCTATCTTGGCCCGCATGGCTGGCCGCCTCTTCCCGCGCTGGGGCATCCTGGGCATCGATCTGGTGCTCTGCTCGGCGTCGCTCGCATTGGCCTATCTGCTCCGTTTCAATTTCCAGGTGCCGCCGCATGAGATGGATCTGCTTCTGACGGTGCTGCCGGTGTTCCTGCTGGTGCGTGCCATCACCTTCCAACTGGCCGGCATCCCGCGCATCATGGTGCGCCATACCAGCACCGAGGATGCCCGGCGCCTCTTCCTCACCGTGGCTGTGGGCACCGTGGTCTTCGGCGCGATCAGCCTCTTGCGCTACCTCTTCTTCGACGGCATCTATTTCCTGCCACGCGCGGTGATCATCATCGACTTCATGGCCACCGCCATGCTGGTTATCTCGGCGCGCATCGCCTTCAAGCTGCTGCACCTGCGCAGCCGCGGCGCCGGCAAGGAGCGCGTGCGCGTGATCATCCATGGCGCGGGCGAAGCGGGCCTGATCACCAAACGCACCTTGGAGCGCGAAGGCTCGGTGAAGTACGAGGTGGCGGCCTTCATCGACGACGATGCCCGCAAGGCCGGGAAACGATTGGAGGGCGTGCTCATTCAGCCTGCATCACAGATCACGGAGCTGCTCGCTGAAGGCGGGATCGATCAGTGCATCATGGCGATCGCGAGGCCCGATCCCGAATTGCGGCGGCGCGTGGCTGATGCGTGCATCGCTGCGAAGGTGCAGGTGCGCGCCATTCCACCGGTGAGCGATTGGATCAACGGGCAACTGAGCGCAGGGCAGATCCAGGAAGTGCGCATCGAGGACCTGCTGGGCCGTGCCGTGATCCACCTCGAGCAGGAATCCGTGCGCGCATTGGTCGCTGGAAAGCGCGTGATGGTGACCGGTGCAGCAGGCAGCATCGGCAGCGAATTGGTGAAGCAGCTTGCCGAGATGGAACCGGAAGCTTTGTCGCTGGTTGACATCGCCGAGAGCGGGCTCTACGATGTGCAAACGTCCTTGTCGCGGATCGGCGGCACGGAGTTGCTTGGCAAGGGCCGTGACGCGAAGCTGAAAGTCCATGTGGCCGATGTGCGCGATGCCGACCGCATGGAGCGCTTGTTCAAGCAGGATCGTCCGCACCTGGTCTTCCACGCGGCCGCCTATAAGCATGTGCCCTTGATGGAGGCACAGCCCGAAGAAGCCGTGCGCACCAACATCGGCGGCACTTGCACGGTGGCGCGGCTGGCCTGCGCGCACGGGGTGGAGCGCTTCGTGCTCATCAGCACCGACAAGGCTGTGAACCCCACCAGCGTGATGGGCGCCAGCAAACGCGCAGCGGAGATGGCTGTTGGCGCCATCGCGAAGGGCTGCACCACGCGCTTCGTGACCACGCGCTTCGGCAACGTGCTCGGCAGCAGCGGCTCGGTGATCCCACTATTCCGCAAGCAGATCGAAGCCGGTGGCCCCGTGACCGTGACGCACCCGGAGGTCACGCGCTTCTTCATGACCATCCCGGAGGCTTGCCGTTTGGTGATGGAGGCTGCAGCCATGGGGCAAGGCGGAGAGATCTACGTGTTCGATATGGGGCAGCCCGTGCGCATCGCCGACCTCGCGGATAAGATGATCCGCCTCAGCGGCAAAGAGCCGGGCACCGACATCGCCATCGCATACACCGGATTGCGTCCCGGCGAGAAGCTCTACGAAGAGTTGCTCGCCACCAGCGAGAACACCTTGCCCACGCACCATCCGCGCATCCTCATCGGGCAAGTGGCGCCGCTCGATGCTGACGATGTGCTGCGCCGCACCGATGCGCTGCTGCAATTGAAAGGCGATGAAGCGGTGGAAGCACTGAAAGACATGATACCCGAGTACGGACCGGAGCAGACATCGAGTCCGGGAGGCAAGCGTACGCACGCCGCAACTTGAATCGCCACCGAACTGAACGCATCGATCCAGCACCAAACGAATTCGCAACCAACGGACATGAGTCCCAGCACCGAAGCCCAATTCCTCGCCCTCATCGTTGGGCGCTCACGCGAATACTCGCGCTTCTACCTGAGCCTGCTCAAGGGCCAGGACCCGCATCGCGTATTCGTATGCGAAGGCAAGCCGCTGAACAGCCTCTTTTGGCTGGTGGCGCACATGGCCACCACGCAGAATGGACTGCTGCTCTACAGCACCGGCGGACCGTTCGAGAAATTCAGCTGGGCTAAGCATTACAGCATCGGCGGCAAGGGCTTGCCACCTGAGCAATGCCCGCCCTACGAAGAGGTGTGGGCCACCTTCAAAGCGGTGCATGAGAAAGCCATGGCCTACCTGCCTACGCTTACGCCAGAACAACTGGAAGCGCCCAATCGCACGGGCTTGCCGCTGATCGGGACAACGGTGCGCGATGCCATCATCCATGCCGCGCGACACGAATCGCTGCACACGGGGCACCTCACCACCTTGTGCAAGCTGTACGGCGTGGCAACGGTGTAGCACGCGCACATGCTCACCGCCCGCTTCCTCCTCGCCGTGCTCCACTTGTTGGCGCTTGCCATCGGCATCGCAGCGGTGTATTCCCGTGGCCGAGCCCTGCGCCGCACCACCACTGCAGCCGATCTGCCCGATGCCTTCCATGCCGATAACTGGTACGGTGTGGCAGCACTGATCTGGATCGGCACCGGACTGTGGCGCGCGTTCGGCGGCGTGGAAAAAGGCACGGATTATTACCTGAACAGCCATTGGTTCATCGGGAAGATGGGCCTCTTCAGCCTAGTGCTGCTGCTCGAGCTGCTTCCCATGATCACGCTCATCCGTTGGCGCAAGGCCTATAAGCGGAACACGGCCATTGCCTTGGAGCGCGCGCCCCTGCTGGGAAATTTGAGCTACGCGCAACTGCCTTTATTGCTGCTCATGGTGCTGATGGCTTCGGCCATGGCGCGGGGGCTGTGATTCGCTCTGTGCGCATTGGCCGTGGCAGGCGAGCAACAGTCCAATATCCTTTCGCCTTCGTTCGGCAGGTAATACGACTCACTTGCTTGGCCGATTAGCAGGGGCCAACCTGCAATCCTCTATTTTCCAAGCCTGCATCGCCGCTGGCAACTCAATCCACCCGGTGCGTCTTTGGCCCAAGACCCACCCCAACAGGTGCGCATGAAGCATTCAATCCAAATCGTTCTCGGCTTCGTTCTTGCTTTCAATCAAGCATTCGCGCAGCAGCCGGGCGCCACTGACATCTCCTTCAATGCAGCAGACCTGGGCTACGGCGCTGGCTCAGGACCGCAGACGAACGGGCTGAGCGCGCTGGCCATCCAGGCCGATGGCGGGATCCTTATCGGCGGGAGCATCCAACGCTTCAATAACGTACAGCGCAACAACCTGGTGCGGCTTACACCCGACGGCAACGTTGACTTGTCCTTCGCTCCGAGCAGCCTTGGCGCAGTGAATGACCTGGTGGTTCAGCCCGATGGAAAGATCCTTGTCGCCAGCGGCCTCGTGTACCGCTTGCTGCCCAATGGAACGCATGACCCCACTTTCAGTAATGCAGTCGGTACCGAAGTGCGACGCATTCAATTGCAACCGGATGGCCGCATACTGGCGGTCGTGGAGCAATCGCCCTTCAATCCTGACCTCGTAAGGCTGATGCCCAATGGCGAACTGGACCCTTCGTTCAGCTTCGACCTATCGGGCTACTCCATCGATGCCATGGCACTGTTGCCGAGCGGACAGATACTTGCCGCGGTGGACTACAACGGAACTGGATCGAAACTGCTCCGCTTCAACAGCGATGGCACACAAGACAACACTTTCAACTGCTGCCCCGGACCGGATTTGGGTGGCGTTGGCCGCATACTCCTTCAACCCGATGGCAGGATCCTGGTCTCGGGCACGTTCAACGCTTACAATGGCGCGGCGCGGCCAAGGCTTGTGCGACTGGAGAGCAACGGCAACGTGGATCTGAGTTTCGATGCCGGCTCCAGCAGTTCGGGCCCCAACCTCAGCCCAATGCTTCTGCGTGCAGATGGTCGGATCCTCTGCAGCGGCACCTTCAGCACGGTGCAAGGCCAGAACAGTCCGGGGCTGGTGCAACTGCTGCCCAACGGAACGGTGGATCCGACCTTCAGCGTGGGCTCAGGTTTCCTGAATGCCAATGGCGCGGTGACAGGGCCTTTTGAGGTGGTGCTGGATGGCACGGGTCGAGCGGTGTGCCTCGGCAACTTCGTGATCTGCGATGGCGCTGTGCGGATGCGGCTGGCGCGTTTGCAGAGCAATGGTGCATTGGACGCTGCCTTCCACCAGCAGACCGGCGTGCTGGGCACGGTGCAGGACATAGCCGTGCGGAGCGATGGGCGCATCCTAGTGGCAGGCTCCTTAAGCTATGTGAACGGTGTGCCGCGCCGAGGGCTTGCTCGTCTTCTGGCCGATGGCAGCATCGATCCCGCATTCGCGACCACTTCCACCGCTCTTTCGAGCACGCTATCGCGCGTGGCTGAGCAGAGCACAGGCAAGGTGGTGGTGATGGGCCAGGTGAACGGATCATCGACGTATGCTATTGGTCGCATCAATTCCGACGGAAGCCCGGATGCTGGCTTCACTACGGGCACTGGCTTCAGCGGCGCGATCGTGGACATAGCCGTGCAGCCCGACGATAAGATCATTGCTGGCGGAGCCTTCACCAGCTACAATGGCAATACTGTGGGCCGCATCGTACGGCTGCTGCCCGATGGCCAGATCGATCCTTCATTCAACACGGGCAGCGGCTTCAGCGGCTTGATGGCCCAAGTGAACTGCGTGCGTGTGCAGCCCGATGGCAAGGTGCTGGTTGGAGGCACCTTCACGCAGTTCAATGGCAGCAGCGCCCTCCGGCTGATCCGCCTCAACAGCGACGGCACCCGCGATGCGAACTTCACAGCGCCCAACTCCGGCGAGATCAGAACCATGGCAATCCGGTCCGATGGTCGCATCGTGATCGCCTACGACAACCTGACCTACCGCATTGCCTGCCTCCTCCCTTCGGGCGCTCTGGACGCAAGCTTCAACAATGGCATCAGCATTGGCACGGCGGTGAACGAGATCGTGGAGCTTGCGGATGGAAGCATCCTGCTTGCAGGGAATTTCGCCGTGGCGGGGGCAACGGTGCTAACCGGTTACAGGCTGCTCACTTCCACCGGACAGCCTGATGGCGCCTTCGCCCCCGGCACCGGCCTTGGCAACCCGAACAGTGGGCTGCCTGCGGTGGGCAATTGCCTGGCCGTGCAAGCCGATGGCCGCATCCTAGTGGGTGGGCAGTTCACAGCATGCAATGATGTTGGCCGCAACCGCATCGCTCGGCTGTTCGGCGTGGCTGCATCGCCAGGACTCCTGGTGAGCGCGCGCACCTTCCTCGATGGATCGTTCAGCACGGGCCTCATGAGCGACGCGCTTCGCTCTGCTTCCCTGATACCGACGATGGAACCGTACACCGCACTTGGCTACTCACATGTGAGCGGTGGCGGCGAACAGGTATCCAGCGCCGTGCTGGCTGGGACCGGGAACAATGCCGTCGTGGACTGGGTGGTGGTGGAGCTGCGCAATGCCAGTACACCCAGCATCGTGATCGCCACGCGCAGCGCTTTGGTGCAGCGCGATGGCGATGTGGTGGACCTGGATGGCACTTCACCGGTGAGCTTCAACCTGCCAGCAGGCAACTACCGCGTGGCCATCCGCCACCGCAACCACCTCGGGGTGATGACCGCCACGCCCATCGCGCTGTCCACCACTTCAACCATCATCGACTTCACTACCTCCGCCACCGCGACTTACGGCACCGATGCGCGCAAGAACAACAATGGAACGATGACACTCTGGCCCGGTGATGTCACCTTCGATGGGCAGGTGAAGTACGTTGGAAATGGCAACGACCGCGATCCGATTCTAACGGCTGTGGGGGGATCAACGCCAACCAATACAGTTACGGGCGTGTATGCCAATACCGATGTGAGCATGGACGGCGTGATCAAGTACATCGGGAACAACAACGACCGCGATGTGATCCTGCAGACCATTGGTGGATCGACGCCCACGGCGGTGCGGGTGCAGCAGCTGCCTTGAGCGCAAGGCTTACTTCAGCACCGCCAACCTCTCCTCCAACGCCTTGATCTTGATCTCGGCATCGGCTTTCTTCTTGCGCTCGTTCTCCAGCACTTGCGGCGGGGCGCCACTCACGAAGCGCTCATTGCTCAGCTTCTTGTCCACGCTGGTGAGGAAGCCGCGCAAGTAGTTGAGTTCCTCTTCCGCTTTCTTCGCTTCAGCGGCGGCATCCATCTGCGGAAGCAGAACGGCGTATTCCGTTGCTCCGGCGAATACCGCTGTGGCTCCTGATGGAATTGCACCGAAGGATGCGGCAAGCGCACCTGTGTTGGCGAGCTTATCGACCAATGAAGCCGAAGCCGCTGTCAATGGACTGCTGCCCGTTGGCCCTACTTGCAGTTGCTCCTTGGGCGAGAGGCCGCGCTCATTGCGCACACCGCGCACCGCGCTCACCAGGTCGAAGGCGTGCTGCACTTCGGCTTCGATG
>JBATND010000251.1:0-6626 GCA_049290175.1 Flavobacteriales bacterium
TTGCAAAGGCTAGCGGTCTCATCAGCGTAACGGCTGAAGCTCACGCTGAGGCCGACCTTCTCCAAACCGCTCTTGAACTCGGCTGCATTGGGCAGGCTGTAGGCGGGGTTCACACCGGCCATCACCAACGCGCCAACCGCACCGGCATTCATGTCCTTCACCAGTTGCGCGACTGCGGCATCGTCTCCTTGGAAGAACCAGGTGTGGTTGTCCAGATCGATGGTGCTGCCATAACTGCCGAGCATGCTGTTGATGCTGTTCACCAGCACCTGCGTGGCTTCGTCGTTGCTTCCGCAGACCACCAGCGCGCGCCCCTTCGCGGACCAGAGCTCGTTGGCGGCATGCTTCAATGCTTCATTGCTCAGGCCGCCGCCAACAGTAGCCGCGCCGGCCTTGCCCGCGATGGCATCGTGCAGCGCAATCACCGCGAGGGGCACCTCGCTGGGCTTCACCATCACGCGCTGGTCGGCGTTGGCGCCGCTGAGGCTCATGCGCGCTTCCACCTGGATGTGGCGATTCATGGCGCCATCGGGATTGCGGCGGGTGGCGTATTGCCACTGGTACTCGTTGCTGCTGCCCCAGCTGCTGAGGAAGTCGGCATCCACGCTCACCACCACATCGGCCTTGGTGAAATCGTAGCCGGGGAACACCCGCTTGCCGAAGCTCTTGAGGTTCGCGTTGGTGACACCGCTGTAGCTGATGGTGTCGTACTGCACATGCTCCACCGTGGCGTGCTTGGCCTTGAGAGCGGCAACCGCTTCGCGCGTGCTGGGGCTGATGATGGTGTTGGTGAGCACCACGATGCGCTTACTGCCGGCGCTCGCTGCGGTGAGGCCCGCATCGATTGCGGTATCGGCCTCGCTCCATTTCACGCCAACGTGCTTGCCCTCATTGCGCTTGCGCGGACCCTTCAGGCGCTCGCCATCGTAGAGCGAGAGCACCGAGCTGTTGATCCGTGCGTTCACCACGCCCTTGTCGAGCGAAGGGTTGCGATTGATGCCGAAGCGCGGGTTGCCCTTCACATGGATGGGGCGCCCCTCGCGGGTCTTCACCAGGATGCTGGCGAAATCCTGCCCATCGTAGAAGGTGCTGGCGTACCAGTTGGCAACGCCCGGTGTGATTTCCTCAGGCTTGCTCACATAAGGGATGCTCTTCACCACCGGGGTCTCGCAGGCGGCCAATGTGGCGGCGCCCAAGGAGAAGCCCAGGAACTTGAGGAAGTCGCGGCGGTTGGTATTGGCCCCTTGCAGGTTGCTATCGCCCAGAACCTGATCGATGGCCATGGGCGTGGCGAACTCGGCCTCGCGGGCCTTCATCGCCTCGGGGTCCTGACGCAGGTCGGCCGCGTCCATCCAGTACTGCTTCGTGCTCGACATCGTGCGCGCGGGTTCTTAGTAGTGGCACTTGGCGCATTCCCAGCCGCCAAGCTCCTTCACGGTGATCTTGCCGTCCTCCAGGTACTTCTTCAACTCCTCGTGGCCCAGCTTGGCGTCGTTGTTCAAGCGCGCCATCACTTCATCGTAGTAGCCGTTGCCCGCCATCTTCACCTCGGTCTTGTTGTGGCAGTCGATGCACCAGCCCATGGTGAGCGGGCTCCATTGCTCGGCCACGTCCATCTGCTCATCGATCGGCCCGTGGCAGGTCTGGCATTCGATCTTGCCAACGGCCACGTGCTGGGCGTGATTGAAGTAGGCGTGGTCAGGCAGGTTGTGCACCTTCACCCAGCGCACCGGCTCTTCCTTACCGGTATAGGCGCCCTTCTCGGGGTCCCAGCCCGCATGCTTGTAAATCTTCTGGATCTCCTTGGTGCCCGCCTCCGAACGACCGGCGTTCACCGCCTTGTGGCAGTTCATGCAGACGTTGGTGCTGGGGATACCGGCGTGCTTGCTCTTCTCAGCGCTGCTGTGGCAGTACTGGCAGTTGATGGCCAAGTTGCCCTGATCGGCCTTGCCCGCATGCAGCGTGTGGTTGAAGAGGATGGGCTGCTCTGGTTTGTAGTGCGCCACTTCATCGCCGCCATAAACACCCACCACCCAGGCCGCATCCCACAATTGCAGGATGACCCACACCGTGATGAAGAGGCCCACGAAGCTCATGAAGACCTTGTGCTCCCAGGCCCATGCGCGGAAACGCTGCAAGCCCGTTGCATCGGCCAGCGGGCCTTTGCCTTCGGCTTCTTGCACAGCGCTCTGCAAGCTGCGCTTCACGCCGCTCAGCGAGAGCACGATTACCGCGAAGAGCAAGGCAACCACCAACAGCCAAAGCCAGTTGTTGGAGCCTTCGTCTTGTGCGACGTCTTCGCCAGGTGGCGGCGGAGGTGGCTTTGGTGACTCATAGTTGTCCACGAAGTAGAAGACCGCATCAATCTCCTCGTTGGTTAGGGCCACCGGGGTCATGATGGTGGGCTTGTACTCCTCCCAAATGGCCACGGCCAATTCGTTGCCGGTTTTCAGGTAGGCCTGGCTGTTCTTCACCCAGGCGTACAAGTCGCCTTTGCCTTCCCATTTGGCTTTCGCGCCTTTCAAGGCAGGGCCGGTCATCTTGGCGTCCACCTTGTGGCAAGCAGCGCAATTGCCCTTGAAGAGTTTCTCACCGGCAGCGTACTGCGCGGCGTCGGCCTGCGCATAGCCAGCGGAGAAGCTCAGCGAGAGGAAAAAAGCGAGTGCGGTGCGGATGGACCCTTTGGAACGTCGTGAAAGACAAGCTGGAAGCGGCATTCCGAACAGGTTAGAAGAGGAGGGTTCCGTGAAGACGGCGGCAAAAATAGAAGCGGACCTTAAAGGCGGAAGGGACATGTATCGCCTTGCCATGCAGGCGTCATTATTTAGAGTGGGTCTAAACAAGGGGCGTGTTACCGAAGCCGCGCCGATCGTGGCTCACCGGCCAACCATGGGCATACTTTTGGCCACCGTACAAATCGTGAATCCACTCCGTTTCCTGTTCCTTCTAGCCTTTTGCCCGTTGCTTGCGGCGGCGCAAGAGACGCCCACCCGCTATTTCGAGGCGCACCGCGTGGCCGTTGACACGCCCGAAGCCAAACCGGCTTCAACGGGGCGCATCACCGTGCATGCTGATCCGAAAGTGCAGCGCTTGATGGAGCGCTACGTGGCGGTGAAGCACCCGGTGGCCGGCTTCCGCGTGCAGATCTTCCTCGGCGAGCGCAAAGCAGCCGAAGAGGCCAAGCGCAGCTACTTGCAGAAGAATCCGGAATCGCCGGCATACCTCAGCTGGTTCGCACCCAATTGGCGCGTTCGCGTGGGCGATTGCCGCACGCGGGTTGATGCCGAGCGCCTGCTCCGCGACCTTAAACCGATCTATTCGGGCAGCTACATCGTGCCCGACGAGATCGAGATGGTGCGCTGAGCGCGGGTTGCAGTACTAGCAGGTAGAATACCTGCCGACGGGACGTTGGCAGAGCCTCGGTCTAAACTGCCGACGGGACGTCGGCAGAACCTATAAGCCGAAAGCCTTCTTCACCGCGCCAACAGCGTTGAGTTCCTCCCAGGGGAAGAGCTTCACCTTCACCGTCTTCTTCTTGCCCGCGTTGTCGAAGTTCTTGGTGACCGTTTCGCATGTGCGGCCCATGTGACCGTAGGCCGCAGTCTCGCTGTAGATGGGCGTGCGCAGCTTGAAGCGCTTCTCGATGAAGTAGGGGCGCATATCGAACTCCCGCATGCGCTTCACCACATTGGCGATGGCTCCATCGTTCATCTTCACCTTGGCGGTGCCGTAGGTGTTCACATAGAAACCGACGGGCTCGGCCACGCCGATGGCGTAAGCCACTTGCACCAGCACTTCGTCGCATACGCCAGCAGCTACCAAGTGCTTGGCCACGTGACGCGCCGCGTAAGCCGCGCTACGGTCCACCTTGCTGGGATCCTTGCCGCTGAAGGCACCGCCGCCGTGCGCGCCCTTGCCGCCGTACGTATCCACGATGATCTTGCGGCCGGTGAGGCCGGTATCGCCGTGCGGACCGCCAATCACGAATTTGCCGGTGGGGTTGATGTGGTAGGCGATGTCCTTGCCGAAGAGCTTCTGCACGCGCTTGGGCAGCTTCTTCATCACGCGCGGGATGAGGATGTTGATCACATCGGCCTTGATCTTCGCGAGCATCTTGTCCTCCTTGTCGAAGTCGTCGTGCTGCGTGCTCACCACGATGGCGTCGATGCGCTTGGGCGTGTGGTCATCGTTGTACTCGATGGTCACCTGGCTCTTGGCGTCGGGGCGCAGGTAGGGCATCTTCGAGTTCTTCTCGCGGCGGATGGCAGCGAGTTCGCGCAGCAGCATGTGGCTCAGCTCAAGCGCTAGCGGCATATAAGTGTCCGTGTCCCGACACGCATAGCCGAACATCATGCCCTGGTCGCCGGCACCCTGCTCTTCGGGCTTCTTGCGCTCTACGCCCTGATTGATATCGGGGCTCTGCTCGTGGATGGCGCTGAGCACGCCGCAGCTGTGCGCCTCGAACATGTATTCGCTCTTGGTGTAGCCGATGCGCTCGATCACCTCGCGCGCGATCTGCTGCACATCGAGGTAGGCCTTGCTCTTCACTTCACCGGCGAGCACTACTTGGCCCGTGGTCACCAAGGTCTCGCAAGCCACTTTGCTGCTGGGGTCGAAGGCGAGGAAGTGGTCGATGAGGGCATCGCTGATCTGATCGGCGACCTTATCGGGGTGGCCTTCGCTGACGGATTCGGAAGTGAAGAGGTAAGGCATCGGTGCGCGCTGTTTTGCGGGGCGCAAAGGAAACGTTTGCCGCGCAACCGATCAACAGGTCACTTGCGGGTAAGCTCCTTGAAGACCTCTTCGAGCCCGCGCTCGCTCTTCTGCATGCCCAGCACCTTCAACCCCTGCTTCACGGCGAACTCGAAGATCGCGGGGCGCGCATCCACGCCGGCATCATGCGCAATGAGCCAGCGGTGCGCATCCTTATGCTTCACCTGACGGACGCCGGGCAGGTTGAGCAACTCATTGGCGGCTGGCGACCGGTCGAACTCCACTTCGAGCACCTCTTGCTGGTGCTGACGCGAGCGCAGGCTGCTGGCCGTGTCATCCGCCACGATCAATCCCTTATCGATGATGATCACGCGGTCGCAGATGGCCTCCACTTCCTGCATGATGTGCGTGCTGAGCATTACGGTCTTCTCGCGGCCGAGCTCCTTGATCAACGCGCGGATGTCCACGAGCTGGTTGGGGTCGAGGCCGCTGGTGGGCTCGTCGAGGATGAGCACTTCGGGATCATGGATGAGCGCTTGCGCCAAGCCCACGCGCTGGCGATAGCCTTTGCTCAATTGGCCCACGCGCTTGTGCTGCTCGGGCCCTAGGCCCACGCGATCGATCAACTTGCTCACCGCCGCGTCGCGCTGCTTCAGGCCATGCACGCCCGCTACGAAGTCGAGGTGCTCGCGCACATACAGGTCGAGGTAGAGCGGATTGTGCTCTGGCAAATAGCCTACGCGGCGGCGCACCTCCATGCTATTCGCCCGCGTATCGAAGCCGCACACCACAGCATCGCCCCCGGTGGGCGGGATGAAGCAAGTGAGGATCTTCATCATGGTGCTCTTCCCCGCGCCATTCGGCCCTAGGAAGCCCACCACTTCGCCCTTGCCAATGGCGAAGCTCACGCCACCAAGTGCCTTCTGGGCACCGTAGAGCTTGGTCACATTCCGCACCTCGATGGACATGCGGCGAAAGTAGGCGACGCCAGCAGGGCCGCACGACCGTTCGTGAAAGCGAGCGCTAACTGGTCACGTCAACTGACTTGCCTCGATCAAACCGTTGCACCGCACGAGTTCTTTTCTTGGCGCTATTGGGTCAACTAGGTAGCGGACAGATCACACGCTCAGCCGGAACCACGCTTGAAACCCAACGCAGAACCAAAGACAGTCGCACTTCAAGAACGACCTGCCAGGTTCAGTTTTGCCGACAACTTGTTAGGGTGAATCGAGCTAGCCAGCACTTATTCAGCCAGCACCAGCACGGTGTTGTTCATCACCTCCACCACGCCGCCCTTCACCGCGAAGCTCTTCTCCCCCTCTGCGGTCTTCACTTTCACATCACCTGCGCGCAGCACAGTGATCAGCGGGGCGTGATTGTTCAAGAAGCCCAATCCGCCATCGATGCCGGGTACGCCCACATAGCTGGCTTCGCCCTTGAAGAGCTCGGTGTCGGGGGTGATGATCTCTACGCGCATTGATGGTGGCTTCTGGTTTCCCTGCCTGCCGCACCATTCGGTCGACCCGTTGGGTCGTCGCTACCGGTGCGGACCTGCAGTGTTCTGCGTGAATCAGGCCTTAGCGGCTTCTGCAAGCATCTTCTTACCGGCGGCGATCACGTCCTCGATGTTGCCCTTCAGGTTGAAGGCGGTCTCGGGGTATTCGTCCATCTGTCCGTCGAGGATCATGTTGAAGCCCTTGATGGTCTCTTCGATCGGCACCATCACGCCCTTGAGGCCGGTGAACTGCTCGGCCACGAAGAAGGGCTGGCTCAGGAAGCGCTGCACCTTACGGGCGCGGAATACGCTGAGCTTGTCGTCCTCGCTGAGTTCGTCCATGCCGAGGATCGCGATGATGTCCTGCAGCTCCTTATAGCGCTGGAGGATGGCCTTCACGCGCTGGGCGCAGTTGTAG
>JBATND010000252.1:0-4931 GCA_049290175.1 Flavobacteriales bacterium
GATGTAGGCCACCAACGCATTCCAATCGGTCTGGGCCTGAGGCCCGCCGTATTCGCTCCAAGTGCCGCCCCAAGTCTTGATGAATTGGACGTCATATTCACTTTGGCCATAGTAATGGCTCGTGAAGTCGTGGTCATCGACCTTCTCGCGGATATCATACACGCCCCAGTACTGGCCATTGATGTACACGATTCCGGGTTCGTAGGTGCGCTCGTCGAGCTTCAGGTTGCCAACATCACTGAGCGCCTGTACATATTGGTCGCGGATGTGCGCGGGCTGGCCGGGGCCGTAGTCGTAATTGTCGCCGGCTGCAGCCTTGATGATCAAACGCTGGAAATGGTCGCGATCCTTGGTGCGGAAGACAGGATAGTGTATGCCGTCGTTCTGGCCGAATTGGTCCCTCGCCACCATGTCGAACCCGCGGTGCTGGTATGCCCAGCTGTCCTGGCCGTGCTCATCGAAGGTGCATGCTGTCTTGTCTCTTAATTGCCCATTGGCACCGAAGTACTCAATCACGCCCTCAGGCTCTATTCCTCCATTGCCATTCAACAAGGTGGTCACTTGGTCGCCGCTACAGCTGTAAATGGGCAGGGTATGCGTGGTATTGATGAAGTAAGTATTGGTCTCCACGAAACTGGGTGGTACGCCAGCGGTTGCGCTGAAGGTGCGCGCACGAAGCACCGTGGTTGCGTTGATGGCAATGGGGCCAGCGTACGCCGTGCTTGCAGCCGTAGGCGTGCTCCCATCTGTAGTGTAGCGAATGGTGAGGCCCGCGCCGGGTGCCGTCAGCGTTACGTTGATGGGCGTGAGGCTGTAGCCCGGAGGCTGGCTCATGGTCGGCTTGGGCGCATAGTAAGATGGGCTGGCGCCAACGTTGGCTGCGTTCGGTGTGGGGGTGAGGAATAAGCTCCAAGTGGCAGCACCATCCGTCGTTCGGCCCCAGCTATGATCCTGCTGCGTAGTGTTGGCGAACTGGAAATTGTCAACGATGGTGCCTGAGGCATTGCTGAGCACCGCACGTTCGCCGGTTGATTGCGTGAGCTTGAAACTCGCGTGCAAAGGAGGGGTCGTGGTGCCCCTGCCGCTGCACCAGATCAACAGCCTGCCGTTGCCTCCGATCGTGGTTCCCGGAGCGATCTGATACTTGGTGTTGTTGTTCTGGCTGTCGCTCAGGTACCAACCGCTCAGGTCAACGGCACCTGCCCCGTTGTTGTACAGCTCCACCCAATCTTCACGCTCGCCGAAATTGTCCGTGACTCCTGTCCAATTCGCGGCACTTACCTCGTTGATCACTACCTGAGCCGTAGCTCCAAAATGCAGTGCTGAGGCGACGGTGAGAAGTGCAAGGGTCCGATTACGCATGGGGGATCTTCTAGGGTGCGGCAAGGTAGAGGGCGGGGTAACACCTGCCTAAGCCAAAGGATAGGACAGGTTTACATGGCTAAAGGACGGCAGGCCAGCCGATTCCGTTGCCTGCAAAGGCTTCTGAACGCCAAACAAGCAATCGTGAACGGTTAGCCTTTATTCGGTTTCGGATCGTGCCCGGCTTCTGAACCAGAACACGCGCAGTCGGTGGTTGGGCTCAGCGACTTCCATGGTGTCGTATGCCAAGTGCAATCCGTCGCGCACCCAAGCACTTTCGTCGGAGCCGCTGGCATCAACCAGCACGTATGATCCTAGGGCTTGGGCCTGTGCGGCAGTGGGCACCAGCACGCGGGCATTCAGCAAGGCCGATTGGTCCTCTTTGAGATGGCCGATGCCTTGGCCCACCTTCAGGTTGAGCCAGTACCAAGGCGGCACTACCTCTACGTGGCAATCCGCACCGCACCATGCATCAACCTTAGCCGCCACTTGCGAAGGCTGATAAATGCTCGGCTGCCATGGTGCGAAGGTGAAGGCCATGCCCAGCACCATGGCTGCGGCAATCAGATTCCCCATAAGCAGCGGCACCCGAACAGAACTGATGCAATGGGCGACCAACAGCGCGAAGCCGGGGGCGGAGAACACGAGGTAGCGATCCAGGAACATGGGCTTGAACTGGCTTACCATGTACAAGCCCACCAACGGTGCCAGTCCCCAAAGCAAGGCGAGGCGTATGGCCGCATCGCCTCGTTCTCGCCGCACGATGCCTGCGACGATCAGCACGATGGCAGCCGCAGCAACAACCGGTGCGTTGCTCCACTTCCACACCATGTTGTACAACTCCTCAGGAACCGGGTGACTGAGCCAAGTGCCTTGTGATAGGCTTTCACCAGCGCGCTTGATGAACACGAGGAACATCGGTCCGAAGAGCATCGATGCAACGAGCACGCTCACCGCAAAGGCACCGCGCCAAGCGCGAAGGCCGGGCACAAAGAGGACGAACAAGCCTTGCACCCCGATCATTAGCCAGCCGAAGTAGTGCGTGTAAACCATGATCGAGTTCACCAGCGCCAATTGCAGCAGCGCGAGCCAGCCCACGTGTCCTTCGTCCTTGCGCCGCACAACCAGCCAAGTGCTCCAGCAGGCCAGCAACGTGAACAAGGCATAGGCCCGCACCTCGTGCGCATAACCGTAGTGGTAATTGCTCAGGCTGAAGAGCAGGCCCGCGATCAACGCCGTGCGTGAGCCGCTCAGCTTTCGCGCGGTGAGGAACAGTGGCCAAACAGCCAATGCGCTGAAGATCGCCGAGGGCACCCTCAGCCAAGCAGCCTCGAAGGGCACGAGTTCGCTCCACCAGCGCGTGAGCAGGAAGTGCAACGGAGGGTTGTTCTCCGCGAAGAGCATGGCCTTGAATTCGGGAATGGGCCGCTGCGACCAATACACCGTGAACGGCTCATCGTGCGCGAGGTCGTTAACGCCGAGCCAGAGCAGTTTCACCACCAGGTTGAAGCCGATGAGCGCGAAGAGGATCAGACGATTGTTCACGGCCAGCGTAGCTGCGCAAGGTTAGCAGTACAGGCGGTATTTCAGATAATCACAACACTGCCGAAGGGACGTCGGCAGGACAGGCAAGCGCACTACCGACGCGACGTCGGCGGGACAGGTGCTCAAACCTTCCGCCACATCACGTAGTGCATGCCGATGCCGGGAAGCTCAAAGGCCTCGCCGTGCGTCTCGAATCCCTCGCGCTCGTAGAACGGCACGGCCTTGATCCGCGCGTTGCACCAGACCAAGGTGCAATCGAGCTTGCGCAGCTCCTCGATGGCATGCCGAACGATGAGGCCGCCTGCGCCACGGCCGCGATGATCAGGATGCGTGGCCATGCCGCGCAGCCGATAAGGCCGAGGCCCTTTAATGCCTTTGTGCTTCTCCGGGTAAATGGTTCCTACGCCGATCAAACCGGCTCCGTTCTGCACGCCCAGATGGATAGCAGTCTCATCATTGTCGTGCGGCCATTGCACATCGCGCAGCGCGCCCCCGGGCCTGAGCACGAGCTGGCGAAGCGGGTAGGTCTCTTCGGTGGTGATGCGGTGGATCTCCATGCACTAGGAAGACGAGGCGCTCAATGATGCGTTGCCGGGCGCAATGATCTTGCACATCGAGCGTTGTGCCGTGCTGCGTTATTTGAAATAGCGCAGATCCTGGCCGGGCTTCAGTCCCTTCACGCTGGCGTGGATCAAGCGGATCACGTTCTCCACATCGGTGCGGCTCACGGTCTCCACCGTGGTGTGCATGTAGCGCAGCGGCAGGCTGATGAGCGCACTGGGAACGCCAGCGCTTCCGTAGGCGAAGGCATCGGTATCGGTGCCGGTGGCGCGGCTGGCCGCCAAGCGTTGGAACGGTATCCGCGATTTCTCCGCCGTTGCCACGATGTGGCGCAGCACGTTGTTATGCACTGCTGGAGCATAGCTCAGCACAGGTCCTTTCCCGCAGGCGATGTCGCCGCTCTGCACCTTGCTCATCATCGGCGTCTGCGTGTCGTGCGTCACGTCGGTCACGATCGCCATATCGGGCTTGATGCGCTCCACGATCATCTCCGCGCCGCGCAATCCGACCTCCTCCTGCACGCTGTTGGTCACATATAGGCCGAAGGGCAGGCGCGCCTTCTCTTCCTTCAGCAAACGCGCCACTTCGGCGATCATGAATCCGCCCATGCGGTTGTCGAGTGCGCGCCCGGTGAAATGGCGCCCATTGAGCACCATGAACTCATCCTCGAAGGTGACCACGCAGCCCACGTGCACGCCGAGCTTCTCCACTTCATCCTTGCTGTCGCAGCCGCAATCGAGGAAGATGTTCTCCGTGGTGGGCACCGGATCGTTCTTCGCGGTGCGCACGTGGATGGCAGGCCAGCCGAACACCGCCTTCACGATCCCTTTGTCTGTGTGGATGTTCACGCGCTTGCTCGGTGCGATCATGTGGTCGCTGCCGCCATTGCGCTTCACATAGATGAAGCCTTCCTTGGTGATGTAGTGGACGAACCAGCTGATCTCGTCGGCGTGCGCTTCGATCACCACTTTCCACTTCGCCTCCGGATTGATGATGCCCACAACGGATCCATAGGGATCAACCAAATGGGTATCGACATAAGGCTTGATGTAGTCGAGCCAGAGCTTCTGCCCTTCGCTCTCGAAGCCGGTGGGCGAGGGGTTGTTGAGGTAGCGCTCCAGGAAGGTGAGCGACGCCGATGTGAGGATGCTCTTGGGCTCCTTGCCCTTCTTCTCTTTCTTCTTGGCCATGAGCTGTTCGGGTTGATCGCGCGCAAACATAGCCCGCCGTTCACCCCTTGAACCTTGAGGGCGTACCCGCGTATGAACAGCGCTTTTCAAAGAACCTCCCATGGCCAAGCGCATCGCCACGCTCATTCTCGCCATCCTGTTCGCTGCCGGCGGACTACTGATGGCCCAGGATGCTTCAACTACCAAGCGCGTTCAGGAGCTGCTCAAGCGCGCCGAGAAGGCCGAGCGTGCAGGAAGCGCGCAATTCGTGCATGCGGAAACGCTGTATGAGGA
>JBATND010000253.1:0-1742 GCA_049290175.1 Flavobacteriales bacterium
CCCGTACCTGGACATCAGTCCCTACTTCGGTGCGGTGAATACGGGCCAGACGAACATCGATGCGGGAATCCTCTACGAGCAGCCCGAGACCTATGGCGAGCGCAAGGCCGTGCTGCAAGCCATGCTCGACAGCATGCAGATCGATGCGCCCATCTACCTCGATGGCCCTTGCAATAACTGGTGGAACTACTACGGCCCGCAGCCCAACAACGCTTATCTCATCCGCACCGACGGCAGCATCTTCCGCCATCACGACTGGCTGCACAAGACGCCGGACAACATCTATTGCGACATCGACTCGCTGCTGGGCCTTCCGACCGATTGCGGCCAGACCTTCGGTGGCAGCTTTTCTGCACAGATGGTGAGCAACGACACCATCTGGGGCGATGCGGGCACCACCATCACCGGCCATGCCTTGCTCACCAACCCCACCAATGCGGATTGCCTGGTCCGCATCGTGAAGCTGCAAGTGACCATGCCTTCCGGCTGGACCAGCTCGCTCTGCGCCGATGTGTGCTACCTGCCCGATGTGGACACCGCGATCGTGCAATTGCCGGCCAACAGCACAATGGATTTCTATTACTACTTCTACACGACAGGAGCCGGCACGGGCTTCACCCGCGTGGGCTTCCGGAATGAGAATGATATCAGCAATGGCTTCCAGCGGAACTTCTGGGCCGTGGCCAGCGAGGCGAATGTCATTGATGAAGCAATTGACCCACGCTCGTGGAGCCTTGCTCCGAATCCGGCGCAGTCGATCATTACGATCGTGGGCGATGCGAGCGTCGATGGCCTGTTGATCATCGACATGCAGGGACGAGAGATGGCGAGGCTTCAGGGTCGCCATGTCGACGTTTCGATACTGGCACGCGGCACTTACGTCGTGAAGCCGCTTCGACAGGGCAGGATCATCGGCGCCGCGCGGAAGCTCATCAAGGAATAACGTTGCACCAACGCGAAGAGGCCCCGTCCCCGGAGCCCCTTCTCGCGTTCCGCCGCCAGCGGATGCGGCGTTCACCTCACCAGCCGGCTGAGCTGGTGCAAGTCCTCCCGGACATGTGATGGTCATAGCCGCAAGGGCCATCTGCTCGATGGCACCTGTAGCACGCATGGCGGCGATTGATTCCCATTTCGGCAGCGAAGAGATTGCGGCTGCGTGAAGGAGACATTCGTGCAATGTGAAGTGTTCGCGAACGCGGCATTGAATTATCCACGGCGGTTGATAACCATCGCCAATGGCGCTCCCAACGATCTTCTCGTTGCTTCGGCATGGAATCAACCCTCAACCGCCTCAACTTTCAACCCTCAACCACAAGCTGCAATGCGCTACCGTCGCCTCGGCCGCTCCGGCCTCCAAGTCTCCGAAGTCTCCCTGGGCTCCTGGCTCACCTTCGGCAAGCTCATCACAGACGACACCGCCGCCGAGCTGATGAAGCTCGCCTACGACAGCGGCATCAACTTCTTCGATAATGCCGAGATCTATTCGCGTGGCGAGAGCGAACGCGTCATGGGCCGCATACTGAAGCAGATGGCATGGCCGCGCGACACCTGGATCGTGAGCAGCAAGGTCTTCTTCGGCGCGGGCGGAAAACTGCCCACGCAACTCGGGCTGCACCGCAAGCATGTGGTGGAGGCCTGCCACGATGCGCTCAAGCGGCTGCAAGTGGATTACCTGGATCTCTACTTCTGCCATCGTCCCGACCCCAACACGCCCATCGACGAGACCGTGTGGACCATGCACC
>JBATND010000254.1:0-1660 GCA_049290175.1 Flavobacteriales bacterium
CCGGGCCTGCTGATCGCCTCGCTCAACGTGAAGTACCGCGACTTCCGCTACATCGTGCCCTTCATCGTGCAGTTCGGACTCTACGTGACGCCGGTGGCCTTCACCAGCCAAGCGGTATTCGACAATCCAACCATCCCCGATGCCGTGAAGCTGATCTACGCGTGCAATCCCTTGGTGGCCGTGGTCGATGGTTTCCGTTGGTGCCTGCTGGGCGGCGCGCCCATCCACCTGCAAGGCTTCCTGATCAGCTGCAGTGCTGCCCTGCTCCTATTGGCCGTGGGCATCATCCGCTTCCGTCGAACCGAACGCGGCTTCGCCGACATCATCTAGCAGCATGGGCGAACCGATCATCCGCGTGCAAGGCCTGAGCAAGCGCTACATGCTGCGCCACCAGCAGGCCGAGCGCTACACCGCCTTGCGCTATGTGCTCGCGAACAAAGCGCGATCGCTCTTCAAGCCATCGCGCACCAGTGCCTCGGCATCGGAGTTCTGGGCCTTGAAGGATGTGAGCTTCGACATTCAGCCTGGCGATCGCGTGGGCATCATCGGCCGCAACGGCGCCGGCAAGAGCACCTTGCTGAAAGTGCTCAGCCGCATCGTGGATCCCACGGAAGGGCGCGTGGAGATCAATGGTCGTCTCTCCTCGCTGCTGGAGGTGGGCACCGGATTCCACCCCGAGCTGAGCGGCCGCGAGAACATCTACCTCAACGGCGCCATCCTGGGCATGAGCCGCGCGGAGATCGCCTCGAAGTTCGACGAGATCGTGGCCTTCGCCGAGGTGGAGCAATTCCTCGATACACCGGTGAAGCGCTACAGCAGCGGCATGTACGTGCGCCTCGCCTTCGCCGTGGCCGCGCACCTGGAGCCGGAGATATTGGTGGTTGATGAGGTGCTGGCGGTGGGTGATGCCGAGTTCCAGCGCAAGTGCATCGGCAAGATGAAGGAGGTGAGCGGCAGCGGACGAACCATCCTCTTCGTGAGCCACAACATGGCCGCCATCCAGAACCTGTGCAGCACGGCCATTTATCTGAAGCATGGTCAGGTGCAGGCGAATGGAGATGCGAGCACCGTGATCGCCGAGTACTTGCGAAGCAGCGCAGGTGCAGCAAGCATCGACCTGAAAGCACGCACCGATCGGCAGGGCAGCGGCGCCGTGCGCTTCACGGCATTCAGCATCACGGACCTGCAGGGCAATGACCTGGCAGCGTTGCAATGCGGTGCGGGGGCGCTGTTGCATTTCGACTTCGAGTCGAATGGCAACGTGCGCGACCTGCACCTCGCCATCGGCATCGATGATGAATTGGGCATGCGCGTGGCGCAATTGAACAACGAGGCCACCGGGCAGGTCTTCACCGACGCGAAGGGCAAGAGCCGGATCACCATACACCTGGCCAAATGCGCCTTGCGCAACGGCCGGTACACCTTCACCCTCTTCAGTTCCGCAGCAGGAGATATCGCCGATTACCTATTCAACGCCGGCACCTTCGATGTGGAGGACGGCGACTACTTCGGCACCGGCAAATTGCCGCCGCACGACCAAGGCGCGGTGCTCATCGACCATTCCTTCAGCATCGGCTAGCATGCAACGGCTCATCCACTTCATGCGTCGCATCAAGTACGGGAAGCCGCATACGAGCTGGTGGATGATGCGCTACTACCC
>JBATND010000255.1:0-1522 GCA_049290175.1 Flavobacteriales bacterium
AGCCGTCAGCGGTTGCACCAACTGCGCGAAGAAGACCTCCGGACTCACGGCGATGTCGTGCGTGAGGCTTTGGTAGGTGTCGTAGTGTCGTTGTCCTGCGTCGATGTTCCAGTGCTGCTCGGGTTGCCATTTTCGCAGAAGGCCCTTAATGCGCTTGCTCACAACCGCACCACCAAAGGTGATGAGCAGGTCGGGCTTGAGATCGTTCTCGTTCGTCTCGTTCACGCCTTCGATCGCGCGGTCGATGCAGGTGATGAAGCTCTCGTCGTCGAGGTTGCTGGTGGCCTCTACCATCACAGTTACCTGAGGAAGCGAAGCGAGTTGCTTCAATTGCTGTTTCAGCGCATCGCTCCACTGCCCTTGACCGCCGAGCACCATCACCTTCCTGCTCCGGCTCAGGTTCGCGATGAGCCAACGCGCATGCTCGGGCAAGATGAAGGATTCGGTCATCACCTGGGCGATGGGCCTGGATAACGGGCTTCCAGCCCGTTCGCGCTCCGCGCCCAGCAGGCTTCCAGCCTGCTGATCCAGGCCATACAACGGCTCTGCGAACGGCACATTCACATGCACCGGCCCAGGAACCGGCAGGAGTGTGGCATCAATCACTTCGTTGATCAAACGGCCGCCATGCCAACGCGCGAGATCATCGCTGGTGAGGCGAGGCAGCTGCACGCTCTTCTTCATGTGCAGCGCGAGCACGCCTTGCTGCCTGATCGCTTGCCCCTCGCCTTGGTCCACCCATTCCTCTGGGCGATCGGCGGTGATCACCAAGAGCGGGATTCGCTGGTAGAAGGCTTCGGCGATCGCAGGCCCGTAGTTGAGCACGGCGCTCCCGCTGGTGCAGATGAGCGCGACTGGCGCGTGCAGTTGCTGCGCCATGCCCAAAGCGAAGAAGGCTGCGCTGCGCTCGTCGATGACTTGCAGGCACTGCATGCCTTCTTGCTGCGTGAAGGCGATCACGAGCGGCGCGCTGCGCGATCCGGGGCTGATGAGCGCATGGCGGATGCCTTTGGCAGCGCAGAGTTGCGCAAGTGCTGCGGCGGTGAAATGGTCTGAGGTCTTCAAGTGCAGGTAGGCTGGTTGCACAACCGGCTGGAAGCCGGTTGGCCCCGGTTGGCCCCGGCCGCGAAGCTATCCGGCAGCACGTTGCGCGTCGATGAGGTCGAGCCAGGTACGCGCCTTGCGCTCCACTTCGTCGCATTCGCGGTCGGGATCAGAGTCGTGGGTGATTCCAGCGCCCACGTGCAGCAGTGCTTGGTTACCGAACAGCTCCATGCAGCGGATGTTCACGAAGAGGTCTGCACCTTCGGCATGCAATGGACCCCAATACCCCGCGTAGAGTGAACGGCTCCGAGGTTCAAGTTGCCTGATCAGGTCCGTTGCGGCATGCGTTGGAGAGCCGCCAACCGCTGGCGTTGGGTGCAGCGCCTTGGCGAGATCCAATTCGCTCGTCTCCTTCAGGCGGCCTGTCATGCGCGTGTGCAAGTGCGCAACTGGTCCGGCCCGCTTCACTGTCACATCG
>JBATND010000256.1:0-9396 GCA_049290175.1 Flavobacteriales bacterium
ACCTCTTCAGCCAATTCACCCATACCGCCAACAGCGATTTGGAGCTGCTGCGCTTCACCCCGGCCACGCACCCCGACCTGATCTACCTCGAGAATGGCCCGTGCGCAGGATTCCTGCTTGATGCAGACCACCGTTTCGCGCGCATCGAATCTGACGAGGACTTCCTCACCTATGGAGGCCCTGCATTTTTGGAGATCGATCACCGCAGCGACATCTTCATCACCGTTGGCGTGAAGTACTTCGCCGGTGGCCTTGAGCGCTACGAGCCATACGTCTACCTCCCGCCAACGCTTCGCGCCAATGGCAGCATGCCTTGGAACAAGGTGTACATCGATCTGAGCGCCTTCTTCAACAGTGCTGTCACGGAACGCGATGTGTACATCGAGGCTCAATTGCCTGCAAGCCGTAGCAGTGGGGAAGTTTATCTGGACAACATCAAGATCCTGCGCATACCCTGATGAGCGCCCGCCGGTTGCAAGTGGCCAAATACGTGATCGCCGATGTGGTTGGGGCTGCTGCTGCGTGGACGCTTTTCTTCATTTACCGGAAGGTGGTGCTGGAACCCATGAAGCATGGGATTGAAATGCCCATCGACCTGGATGCGAACTACTTCAAGGGCCTGGTGCTGGTACCCTTGTTCTGGTTCGGGCTCTACACCGCTATCGGTGGCTATCGCGACGTGTTCCGCCGCTTCCGCACCAAAGAGCTCGGCCAAACCCTTCTGGTCACCACAATCGGTGTGCTGGTGATTTTCTTCGTGCTCCTGCTCGACGACGAGGTGCCCAGCCCGAGCTATCACTACCGCTCCTTCCTGGCCCTCTTCCTGCTTCATTTCGGCATCACTTTCCCGCTGCGCTTCCTGATAACCAGCGCCACGGTGCGCAAGGTGCATCAGCGGCGCATCGGCTTCAATACGGTGCTTGTTGGCGGCAACGAGCGCGCCTTGGCCGTGTATCATGAGATCGAGTCCATGCCGAAGTCGCCGGGCAACCGTTTCGTTGGCTTCGTGAATGTGAATGGCGGCGACCAGCAACTGGCCGGCACCTTGCCGCGGTTGGGCAAGTGGCACGAATTGCGGCAAGTGATCCCGCAACACGGGGTTGAGGAGGCCATCATCGCCGTTGACAGCACCGAGCACGAGCACATGAGTAGGATCATGAACGAGCTGGAAGGCACCGGGGTGAGGATCAAAGTGATCCCTGACATGTATGATATCCTCTCCGGGTCCGTGAAGATGACGAGCATCTTCGGCACGCCGCTGATCGAGGTGAACCCGGAGATCATGCCCGCGTGGCAGTTCTCCGTGAAGCGCGTGTTCGACATTGCCGCAAGCGCCTTGGCCTTATTGGTACTGGCACCCGCCCTGCTGGTGATCGCAACGCTCGTGAAGCTCTCCGGCCCCGGCCCCATCTTCTTCACGCAGGAGCGCATCGGCAAGCATGGCAAGCCATTCCGCATCGTGAAATTCCGGAGCATGGTGTGCAATGCCGAGCAGAACGGACCGCAGCTGAGCAGTGCCACCGACCCGCGCATCACCGGGATCGGCCGTTGGTTGCGCCGCACGCGCATGGATGAGCTGCCGCAATTCTGGAATGTGCTGAAGGGCGACATGAGCTTGGTGGGCCCGCGACCCGAGCGCCAGCATTACATCAACGCCATCATGGAGGTGGCGCCCCATTACCGCCATCTGAACAAGGTGCGGCCGGGAATCACCAGTTGGGGCCAAGTGAAGTTCGGCTACGCCGAGAACATCGACCAGATGGTGCGCCGCCTGAAGTACGACATCCTCTACATCGAGAACATGAGCCTGGCGGTTGACCTGAAGATCCTGGCCTACACTGTCATCATCATCCTGAAGGGCGACGGCAAGTAGGGGCGCAAGATCTTGCGCCCATACCTTGCCGCGCCGCAATTGCCGGGACCCAATTGCCGCGCCAACAATACATACCATGAGAATCTCCGTCATCGGTGCCGGCCAAATGGGCAATGGCATCGCACACGTCTTCGCGCAGAGCGGGCACAGCGTTACCCTGATCGACATCGCGCAAACCAGCTTGGACAAGGCTTTGGCCACCATCGCCAAGAACCTCGACCGCCAAGTGGCCAAGGGCAGCCTCACGGAGGACCAGAAGGCAGCAGCGCTCGCCGCCATCACCACCAACACCGACATGGTCAGTGGCGTGAAGGATGCGGAGCTTGTGGTTGAAGCCGCCACCGAGAACATCGACCTGAAGCTGAAGATCTTCCGCGACCTTGATGCGCACGCACCGGCCGGTTGCATCCTCGCCACCAACACCAGCAGCAACAGCATCACGCGCATCGCAGCCGTGACCAAGCGGCCTGCTCAGGTGATTGGCATGCACTTCATGAACCCTGTGCCGGTAATGAAGCTCGTGGAAGTGATACGCGGCTACGACACCAGCGATGCGGTGACCAAGACCGTGATTGACCTCAGCACAGCAATTGGCAAGGTGCCCGTGGCAGTGAACGATTACGCGGGCTTCGTGGCGAACCGGATCCTGATGCCCATGATCAATGAATCGATCCAGACCCTCTGGCAGGGCGTGGGCGGGGTAGCCGAGATCGATACCATCATGAAACTGGGCATGGCGCACCCCATGGGTCCGTTGCAACTCGCCGACTTTATCGGCCTCGATACCTGCTTGGCCATCCTGCGCGTGCTACACGAGGGCCTCGGCGATCCGAAGTATGCGCCTTGTCCGTTGCTCGTGCAAATGGTGACCGCAGGCAAGCTCGGCGTGAAGAGCGGTGAAGGCTTCTATCAGTACACCGCTGGGAGCAAAGAGCTTGTTGTGGCACCGGCATTCCGCAAGTGAACCATGCGTGTGCTCCTTTCGCTTGTGCTATGGCAGCTCGCAGCACTTGGCTGCGGGCAGACTGACGCCTCGCGAGCGCGGTGGCAGATTGGCGCGAGTGGCTCTGTTGATGCCTGTTACCGCACGCTGGTGAGTGATGCAGGAGATGAGACGCGCCAGATGCTCATCGACTTCCACGAAGACCATGAGCGTATCCGGCCAGGCTGGACTGTGAGCCTCGATGTGATTCGCGAACTGGGCGAACATTGGCGCCTCGCATCGGGGCTCCAGTTGTCTGACAAGGGCTATCTCTTCTCGATTGAAACCGTGTTCATCGCTACGGATGGCGTTGACCCCGAAATCGGAACAAGCGTGAAGATCAATGAGCGTTACCACTACCGCTATCTGTCTGTTCCGCTGGTGGCTCGTTACTCAATTGGCCGTGGGAAATTGCGGTTCGAGCCGGGCCTCGGGCTCTCAGCTGATTACCTGTTGGAGCAATACAAGGTGCAGGACCTGGAATTCAGCGACGGGACGATTCGTGCGAAGAAGATCAAGGACAACGCGACGGACTACCGCGATTTGTGCGCATCTGCATGCCTGGAACTGACAGCGAGCATCCGCCTCGGCGAGTCTTTGGCCATTCGCTTCGGGCCGCGCGCGCGCTATCAAATGACCCCTCTCGCAGACACACCCATCCGGGGCTACCTCTGGGAAGCTGGGTTCCTTGCTGGGGCCACGCTCAGGCTCTGACTCGATGACCCTCAGGCACGCAAACCTCGCCGACATCCACGTTCTCCGGCGCATCGCGAATGCTGCTTGGCCTGTCGCGTACAGCGCCATCCTTTCGCAAGAGCAACTGGCGTACATGCTGGAGCTGATGTACAGCGAAGCAGCGCTGCATGAGCAGATCACCGTCAAAGGCCATCGCTTCATCATCGCAGAGGACAACGGCGTACCAATCGGATTCGCCGGTTTCGAGCATGGGTACAAGGGCCTGCCCCGCACACGCTTGCATAAGCTCTACGTGTTGCCCGAGACGAAAGGCACGGGTGTTGGCGCGCTGCTCTTGAGCGCTGTGGAATCAGCCGCCCGCGATGCAGGAGACCATCACGTGGAGCTGAACGTGAACCGCTTCAACCCGAGCAAGGACTGGTATCTGAGAAAGGGTTTCGTGATCGAGCGCGATAAGGTCATCGACATCGGCCATGGCTACGTGATGGACGATCACGTGATGGTGAAGTCGCTCAGTTGATCATCGTGCGTTGGCTTGGCCGCCTTGCAAGCCGTACTTTTTGTAGAGCCTGGCCTTGCGCTTCTCCAAGCGCGCTTGGGCCTTTGCTGTGCGCGGACCTCGGTCAGCAACCGCCAATTCGCCTCGCTCCACGCGCTGCACGATCAGCTCCACCAGCTTGTCGTCGCCGTCGGGATCATAGCTGCCACGGAGATCATGGCCGAACATGCGGGCCATGCCTTGCCATACGAAAGCGGTGAATGAGCCACGCAGCGTGCGAACGAGATCATAGCTCGTTCGGCCCGTTTCACGGTCGATGAGCTTGATGAGCACTTTGCCTTGGCTTACCGTGAGGTCCTTCACCTCCGCCTCGAATTCGGCGCGCAACTCTGCTTCGGCCAGCTTCAGATACAGCTCTTGATCGCTGCTGTTCTGCATCTGCGCAAGATCGTGCTCGTATTCGCGCAGCAAGTGCCCCGTGAGCCGGGCGTATGGGTACACCCGCAGGACATTGCGGGTGAGGCGATCGTAGCGCTCCATTTGCCGCCGGTCTCGGGCGGTCCATCGGCTTTCGACATGCGCTGGGGCCAAGTCCACCATCGGTATGGTGTCGCCATCAACCACCACAGCACGGTAAACATGGCTGCCGACTACTTCCTGCCCGGAAACGAACGCGTAGCAACAGGCGCCAAGCGCGAAGGCTATGAATCGGAGTGCTGAACGCAGGGGCATCGGGCTGAATGACGGAACGAAGCTACAACGGTGAAAACCGTGCAGACTTATACCGGCTCAGCGTCTCCTTAGTTTCCAAGGACTTGCATGGGCCGCGCTGGCCACCGGCCTAGCGGCAGCACCACTGGCCGACAGCTTCAGCGCGGCTGAAACCAGTGCCGCCGCATTCGCCTGGTCGGCATCGAGCCCTTCGAGCACCTCTGGTTTGAAGTGATCGCGCACGAAATGGGTGTCGTACTTCCCGCTGGCGAAAGCCTTGTGGCCCATGACGTAGCGGCAGAAAGGCAAGGTGGTCTCCACCCCGGTGATGGCGTAATCGTCGATGGCCCGCTCCATGCGGCTGATGGCTTCTTCCCGTGTGGCCCCATGTGTGATGAGCTTGGCGATCATGGGGTCGTAGTGGATGGGGATATCCATGCCTTCCTCGAAGCCATCATCCACGCGAACGCCCGGGCCTTGCGGCGGACGATAGGTGGTGAGCTTGCCGATATCCGGCAGGAAGTTGTTCATCGGGTCCTCGGCATACACGCGCACCTCGATGGCGTGGCCGTTGATCTTCAGGTCTTCCTGCTTGAAGGGCAGCTTCTCCCCTTCCGCAATGCGGATCTGCAGCTTCACGAGGTCGAGGCCGGTGATCATCTCCGTAACCGGATGCTCCACCTGCAGGCGCGTATTCATCTCCATGAAGTAGAAGTCGCCGCCCTCGTCGAGCAGGAATTCCACGGTGCCCGCGCCCACGTAATCAACGCTCTTCGCCACGGCCACGGCCGCCTCGCCCATGCGCTTGCGCATCTCGGGCGTAAGCACCGCGCTCGGCGCTTCTTCCACCACTTTCTGGTGACGCCGCTGCACGCTGCACTCGCGCTCGAAGAGATAGCAAGTGTTGCCGTGCGTGTCGGCCATCACTTGCACTTCGATGTGGCGCGGACCGGCCACGTATTTCTCGATAAAGACGCTGCCATCGCCGAAGGCATTTGTGGCCTCACTGATGGCGCGCTCCAAGCCTTCTTTCAATTCAGATTCCTTCTCCACCACGCGCATTCCCTTGCCGCCGCCACCAGCCGCAGCCTTGATCAGGATGGGGAACTTGATGGTCTTGGCCACAGCGATGGCCTCATCCAACCCGCTCACGGCGCCTTCGGTTCCGGGCACCAGAGGCACACCGAATTGCTTCACCGCTTCCTTGGCGGCGAGCTTGTCGCCCATCACCTTCATCGCTTCAGGCGAAGGCCCAACGAAGATGACGCCAGCCTTCTCCAGCGCGCGGCAGAAGTCGCCGTTCTCGCTGAGGAAGCCATAGCCGGGGTGAACCGCGTCCACCTTGAGGTCCTTGCACACCTGCACGAGCTTATCGATCATGAGGTAGCTCTCTTTGCTGGCAGCAGGGCCGATGCACACCGCCTCATCGGCGAAGCGCACGAAGGGCGCGCTGCGATCGGCTTCGGAATACACCGCAACGGTGCTGATGCCCATCTCGCGGGCAGAGCGCATCACGCGCAGGGCGATCTCGCCGCGATTGGCGACGAGGAGCTTCTGGATCTTCTTGTTGGCCATGGACTATGAAGGGTGCGCGAAGATGCGAAGCGATGGCCCGAACTTTGGCTTCGGCCCGCCATGCGATCACTAGTCTCCCTGCTCCTTCTAATCGTCGCCACCGCTTCATCGGCCCAGCCGAAGGAGCGCACCTTCAAGACCGATAGCGGGAACGTGGCGATGCGCTACTTCGCCAGTGGCCAAGTGAGCACCAAGGAGTGGCGCGACAAGGACGAGCGCTGGGGCCGCAGTTGGGCCTACAGGAAGAATGGCGAAGTGATCTTCGAGGGGCAGACCAGGCGTTTCGCAGGGCATTCCTCGGTCCACTTCAGCTACCACCCGAACGGCGCGGTGAGCAAGGTTGAAACGAGCGATGCGCCGGATGGCGGCATCCAGTGGTACAAGAGCACCACCACCTTCGACGACCAAGGGAACAAGACCGGCTTCCAAGAGTATGGCCACGACAACTACGGCCTCATCCCGCGTCCCGACCTGCGCATCATCACGGAACCGCAACCACCGCCCACCCCGCAGCCGCAACAGGAAGTCGTCGCTTGCCAGCGGATGTTCGTGAACGAGCTCTTCGTAGTGAACCCGACGAACGCTGCGGTGCGCGTGGTGGCCACATCGAAAGAGCCTTCACCCGCAATGCCCGGCGGCACATGGACCATGGCGCCCGGTGATACCATCCGCATCGGCACCTACAGCAAGGGTGAAGCGTGGCCCGATTGGAAAGGCCTGGTGGACCTGAACATCGTGCAGGTGGTGCTCGGCGATCGCAAAAAGGCTGTGGCGCGCATCCGGACCGATGAAGCGAAAGTGAGTGCCGAGCACCGCAAACTCTTCGTGGTGATTGAAGGCTGGGCTACCGTGAAAACCGCTCCTGGCGAAGAGCAATTGCCGGGCTTGCCCCTGCCGCCCACCGCCACCTCTAAGAAGAAGCGCTGGTGGAAGCCCTGGACCTGGTGATCAATCCTCGACCTCCAAGCCCCAGAACGGCATTAGGTGAGCGAGTAGCACGTTCAGGTCTGCATCATCGAAAGGATGCTGCGTTGCAGGCAGCACGAGCGTGGAACCCTTGGGCATCAGGCGCGCGGCTTCGAGCGTATGCTCCGGAACTGCGGTGCGATCGCGATCGCCAACACAGAGCATGGTTGGGGTGGTAATGCCCCGCAGCACATCAGCTGTCAGGAGCGGATGGTCTGTTAGGCTGGTGATGATCATCGCTGTATCCCGCACCAGCCCTTCCCAGCGATCGGGTCCGTGCTGTTCGAGCAATTGCATTGCGAAATGCGGCACCTTCTCTTTCATCTTCTGTGGATCGAGCAGCCGCAGCTCGCGCTCCAGGCCCTCGCGGTCCCACTTCAATTTGGTGCCAAGGGTGACCACGGATTTAACGCGTTCGGGGAAGCGCGATGCGTACAACAGGGCCGTGTATCCACCCATGCTATAGCCGAAGAGATGCGCACTCTCCCAGCCTGCGGCATCCAACGCACGGTCGATATCCTTGATGAACTGCTCGAAATGCAACCCCTCTTCAGGTCGCGGCTGCTCACCATGGCCACTGAATTCGAGGATGCGGACATGACGAGTCGGGGCGGCATCCGCAAGCAACTCAAGTTGATGACGCGAGCCTAGCGCGCCGTGCAGGAGAAGTAGATTCATGTTCGTGGTCGGCGAAGATGGGGCATCGCGAAAGGTCGCTTGGGTGCGAACTTGCACCGGAATCGCGACACCGATTCCCCATCATGCGCACCCGCCTTACCGACATGCTCAACCTGGAGCACCCGCTGATCATGGCTCCCATGTTCCTCGTGTCCAACACCGCCATGGTGATCGAGGGCATGCGCTGCGGCGTGGCCGGCTGCATCCCTGCCTTGAACTACCGAACGCTGGAGGAACTGCGGTCGGCTTGTCGCGAACTGAAGGCTGCCAAGGCGGAATGCAGCAAGGGCGCTTACGGCTTCAACTTGATCGTGAACAAGAGCAACCCCAAGGCCGCGCGCCAACTGGAGGTGCTATGCGAAGAGGGCTGCGACTTCATCATCACTTCGCTGGGCAGTCCGGAGACAACGATCAACGCTGCGCACAAGGTGGGCATCAAGGTCTTCTGCGATGTCACGGACCTGAAGTTCGCGCAGAAAGTGGAAGCGCTCGGAGCCGATGCGGTGATCGCCGTGAACAACGAAGCGGGCGGGCACCGGGGCAACATCTCACCCAAGGAGCTCATCGATTTGCTGAAAGCGCATTGCACCATCCCGGTGATCTCGGCCGGTGGCGTGGGCAACAAGGCCGAGATGGACCAGATGCTGGGCTTCGGTGCGGAGGGTGTTTCCGTGGGTAGCCCTTTCATCGCATCGGCGGAAGCACCGATCACGAACGACTACAAGCAAGCCTGCGTGGACTATGATGCCAAGGACATCGTGATGACCGAGCGCATCAGCGGCACGCCCTGCACGGTGATCAACACGCCCTACGTGCGGAAGATCGGAACGCGTTCGCCTTGGCTAGAACGCACGCTGAACAAGAACCGCAAATTGAAGAAGTGGGTGAAGATGCTGCGCTTCTACATCGGCATGAAGGCCACGGAGAAGGCGGCGCAGCAGGCCACGTACAAAACCGTGTGGGTGGCCGGGCCGAGCATCCAGCACACCAAAGCGGTTGAGCCGGTAAGAGAGATTGTGCGGAGGTTGGTGGGGTGAAGTGAGCCGTGATCCAATCCTATAGACTTCATCTCGATGCGAGAGTCAGAGCCAAGCCTTGATTCTCTTCCAATCCTCGACTTGAAAGCTCCTTGATCGGTTTCTTAGCCCAAGACCTCCGGTGTGAAATACTGGAAAGACGAGCGGACCTGCATTCGTTCTGATTGGCGACGAGTTGACCATTTCGAGATGAGATCCAACTGGGAACGAGAACAACTCTCCGAGCGACAATGTGGCCTTGGCACCTATTGCGATAATGACCTTCGGCTGAATGATGCCGAGTAACGGAGCAAGAAACTCATCGCGGCTTTCCTTGAGCCAACGGTCCTTAAAATTCGCCGACATAGTTCCGTCTTTCAGGCCCATGACTGCATTCGTG
>JBATND010000257.1:0-5273 GCA_049290175.1 Flavobacteriales bacterium
GTTCACCTGCGCGCTCGGGCCATTTCGGGGATCGTTGCCCTCCATATTGCGCCTCACATGCTCGCGCAACCCAGCGAACAGCTCCGTCTCCTCATGATCGGCCACGCAGGTCGCTTCAACGTGGTCATTCATCACGCTCACGGTCACCACATCGAACATGCGGCCATCGTCCAATCGGAACTCGCGGCCCGTCTTCACCCAGTGCAGCGCCTCCCATTCTTGCTTCGGCATGCTGAACGCCGTGAGCTTTTCCGGCGGAAGACCCTTCCGGATTCGATCCTTGATGCCGCGCTGGATGCTGATCCGCTGCGCCTCGTAATGAAGGAAGTAGCCAACCTGCGCATAGCCCAGCGCAAGGAGCGCGAGCGCTATCGTGACGTGGGCCATCCAGCGGGACATGGCTGGAAATGTAGGCGGTGCCATTCACTCTATGGTCGGCCTCATGGTTCCATTGCGGAAGGCAAGCGCACCCGCAGCACCCGCACCGGCTCATGAACGGCGCGAATCAACTCTTCCAGCGCCACGGCAGCGCTCACCTCTTCCACCGGCCGCAGCACGTCCAACCGGCTCTCGATACGCAGGTGCTTGGCGTCGATGCGTGTGGCTTCCAAGGTGTATCGCGCGCTCAGCGATTCCCACACGCCTTGCAGTTGCGTAAGGTCCATCACCTCCACCGGCTGTGCGAATGCGATCTCGATGATGAAGCGATCGCTCTGCTGGAAGTCCCAGTGATAAGGCAGATCACGGCCATTTGCCGTGAAACCCTCTGGCACGGCGTGCGCGATGAAGCCGCGCAGATCGAATGCGAAAAGGCCGCCTTCCTCTTCCACACGGAAGCCAGGCAATGTGAGCGCTTGCTGCTCGCGATAGCGGAACGGCGGATCTTCGCTCAGCTCATACTCGCCGATGCGCCGTGCAAGCACGCCCTGCAATTTATCCAGCGTGTGGCCATAGGCAGGCATCACCGTGCTGTCGCGCTTGCCGCCTAAGAATGCCGCGCGCCCCAAGGTGCTGAACTGCCCGCTGAGGAAGATGCGCGCCTCGCCTTCCGCATCGGGCTTGCCCAGATCCACGCGGAGCTGATGCTCGATGGCGCGCACATTCGCCGACGGCTCACCCATGGGCAGCTCCACGAATAGCGGAGGCCGCGGATCGTCCTCGAGCAAGCGCTGGCGATCGACCAGTAGCGCCATGGTGCCTTCCCAATAGAAGGGCAGCTCGTTAGCGAACCAGCCGTGGCGCTGGCGCTTCGGGTGCATCCACAGCATGTCGTCGCCATCGCGCACGCCGTAGAGCCATTCGGTTTCCCACATCGGCGTGGTGAAGCGGTCGTTGAGCGCACCGGAACGCTTATCGAGCACGTACGCCGTGACGTAGGGCAGCCGCTGCATCTGGATCAGCTTGCTGTACATGTTGTAGCGGCTAATGTCGCGCAGGCGCTTCCCTTCCACCTGATCGCCGATGCGCTCCAAGCTGTTGTCGATGTTGTTGTACCAATCGCGGTCGTTGCTGTAAACGAAGTCGCGTGCGATGCTTTCATGCAGGGCTTCCACGCGACGAGCACTCAAGGTGTCGTGAATGCCCGTGCAGGTGCGCGTGATGAAGCGCTTCACCAAGGTGTTCTGGCGATCAGGGATCTTCTTCAGTGCTACGCGCCGATACCATTCGGCCTTGGCCTCGCGCAAGCGCACCACTTGCAGCCACGGTTGCTGCGGAATGGGCAGGCCGCTGAGCCGCTCGCGCCGCCAGTAGCGCAGGTCATCGGGCATCCACGTGATAACGATGTGCGGAAGCGTGCGGGCCTGATTGCCATTCACCTCATCCATCGCCCCAGCGAGTTGGCCATTTCGCCAAAGGGCTGTCCGTTCGTCGCCCTGCCGTTCGATGCGCTCAGGCGCCGCGCCGCCCAGGATGATCCCGTGCTTCGCGTGGTAGCGCAACTCGATGCGCTGTTCCCGTATAGGCAGCGGACCATTGAAGAAAACGCGCCAGTTGGTGAAGCGCGACCAATTGTCCATCCATTGCAGGCCGCGCGCACCTTGGGTATGTGGCGCATTGCTGTCGTAGGGCAGCATGTACTTCCAGCGATACTCCACCACATCGCCGGGCATGATGCCGACGGGATAGTGCGTGATGGACATGGTGGCCTGGTATGCGACCGGATTGCCCAAGAAGCCTTTCGCGCCACGCATATCAACGGGCAATTCATCCCATGAGCCATCAGGCCGGATCACACGCGCAGCGAAATGATCCCCGCGCATGTTGAAGAGCATCGGATAGGGCCTGGTCTCGCGGCGCTCCCAAGGCTTGCCCAACACATCGTAAGGCGGATCCAGGCTCTCGGGCAGAACAATGGGACCATAGCGCTTGATGTCCTCGATCGCTGCGAAGCGCACCACCTTCCTCCGCTCGAAGAAGAGCGCGAGGAACTCCGGCTTCACGTTGCGGATGCGGATGGAAAGCTCGTCGGCGAGGACTTCCGAATCGATGGTGCGGCCTTCTTCCCAAGTCGAATTCCATGCAGGTGTATCATCCCAAACGAACGGCGGTTGCGCGCGAACGAGGAGCGCAGTACAGCTTACTGCGAGAGCGAAAGCGAGCGATAGGGATTGGCGGCGCATGGGGTGGAAAGGCCACCCGAAGCTACGCGATGAACGTGTTAGCTATTCCGTTTCGAGCTGCGGACCAACCAAACACGCGCCCAAGCCAACGGTAACAGTTGCCGTGGCCATACCGCATGCAGCCGAGTTCACTGTGTAAAAGAATGTGTAGGTGCCGGCTGGAATCCCGGCGGGATCGAAGCTGGAGCCATTCAAACCACCCGTCGCATTGATGTCTGACCATGTGCCGCCAGCATCTGGACTTCCATTCAGCTGCGCGAAGAGGTCGAGGGCACCGAAGCTGACGCACCACGAGAGGCTAGCATTGGCACCAGCGTTGGGAACTGTGCCTTCGAGCACCGTTGCCATAACACTGCTGCCATTACAGGGTGGCGCACCCGGAATGCTGTACACGTATGGACCGGGACTGTCGGTGCCTGGCACATAGATCGGGGCGTGCGGCGCGCCCATATAGGACCATGTGCCGCCGGGCGGAAGGCCTGCTTGCATGTCCACCGGTAAGCCATCGCAAATGCCGATGGTGAAGTCGGGGCCGAGCGCTGGCGGGCCAGGATTCACGCTGATGCAGAGGGAAGCCGTTGCGTTCGCGCAAGGAGGACTCGCGCTGACCACGTACGAATAGCAACCAGGCACCGATGTCGCAGGATTGAACATGTTCGACACCTGCATTCCTGGTGGTGCGACCCATGCCCCGCCAGCCACCGGATTGCCGCCCAGCAGCTGGATCATGCTGAAGGGCGCATCGTTGCTGCACACGGTCGCCGTTGTGCTGGTGCCCGCATTCGGCGGCACCACCGTGGTGATGGGCAGCACGTACGCATCGCCCACCTCCGCAGGATCCGAAGCCACAACTCGGATGGCCCAACCACTGTTACCCACAATTCCAGCGGGCAAGGCCGAAGAGATGCTCCCCGAACCCGTGCCCGCCAAGCTGCCGATCACCGTGGGCGATGCGAAGGAGCCGCTGGCATCGGACAACTCCATGGTGAACACATTGCCCGCGTTGTAGCCGCCTGCGGCCGTGAAGGGGATGCTCACCGTGGGTCCACCGCAGAAGCTTACGGGCATCATCGGATCAACGGTGAGCTGTGCCATGGCCGCGCAATGCACGCAGACCAAGA
The DNA here is from genome assembly GCA_049290175.1 of Flavobacteriales bacterium. Taxonomy (GTDB): domain Bacteria; phylum Bacteroidota; class Bacteroidia; order Flavobacteriales_F; family PHOS-HE28; genus PHOS-HE28. The sequence goes on from JBATND010000257.1 coordinate 3,743, forward strand.
CTGCAAGACTGATGGAACGCATGGGCTTGGGTTTGGGCACGACGAAGCTAACCGGGGCCGCGAACCTTTATAGGTGTATTCGGCGAGAAGGTGCGAAGCGACGATGGACAAAGCCGCCTTACTTCTTCCTGAAGAACAATCGGATCGGCACGCCGGTGAAGCGCCAATGCTCACGCAAGCGGTTCTCGAGGAAGCGCTCGTAGCTGGGCTTGATGTACTGCGGCAGGTTGCAGTAGAAGGCGAAGGTGGGCACGTGCGTGGGCACCTGCTGCACGAATTTGATCGAGACCTCCTTCGCCTTGTACATGGGCGGCGGCTGGCGCTCGATCACGGGCAGCATCACATCGTTGAGTTTACGTGTAGGGATGCGGCGCTTGCGGTCCTCGTACACCTGCATGGCCAGCTCCATCACTTTCAGCAGGCGCTGTTTCTCCACCACGCTGGTGAAGATCACGGGCACATCGGTGAAGGGCTCCATGCGCTGCTTCACTTCCGCCTCGAAGGCCTTCATGGTATTGGTCTCCTTCTCGATCAGGTCCCACTTGTTCACCACGACAACGAGGCCCTTGCCGTTCTTCTGGATAATAGAGAGGATGTGCAGGTCCTGATGCTGCATGGCCTCGCGCGCATCGAGCATGAGCAGGCAAACGTCGCTGTCCTCGATGGCGCGGATGGACCGCATCACGCTGTAGAACTCGATGTCCTCATCCACCTTGCCCTTCTTGCGGATGCCGGCCGTATCGAGCAGGAGCACATCGTGCCCGAACACGTTCCAGCGCGTGTTGATGGGATCGCGCGTGGTGCCCGCCACCGGGGTAACGATGCTCTGCTCTTTGCCAAGTAGTGCATTCACCAACGACGACTTTCCCACGTTGGGACGACCCACGATGGCGAGCTTGGGGATGTCCGGCTCGGGATCCTCGGTGGGCTTGCGAAAAGTCTTTACCAATTCATCGAGCAAATCACCAGTGCCCGCGCCGCTGGCAGCAGCGATGGCATGCACCTCACCGAGCCCAAGGCTGTAGAAGTCGGCCACCAGGTATTGCTTGTCGTGGGTATCCACCTTGTTCGCGGCGAGCAGGACGGGCTTCTTCGCTTTCCGCAGCATCTGCGCGATGGCCTCGTCCATGGCGGTGATGCCCCCATGCACGTCAACCATGAAGAGCACGGAATCCGCCTCATCGATGGCCAGTTTCACCTGCTTGCGGATCTCGCCCTCGAATACATCATCGCTGCCGCTCACATACCCTCCGGTATCGATCACGCTGAAGAGGATGCCGTTCCACTCGGTCTTGCCATAGTGGCGATCGCGCGTGGTGCCGGCCGTGGGGTCGGTGATGGCCTCGCGCCGCTCGATCAAGCGGTTGAAGAGGGTGCTCTTGCCCACGTTGGGGCGGCCTACGATAGCGACGATGTTTCCCATGATTCTTTGGTGAATGGCGATTGATCAGTTGTGAAAGCCGAATCAAGCGGTGTGAAGGGAGTGGTGAGTAGAGAGTAGAGAGTGGAGAGTGGTGAGTGGCGAGTAAGC
>JBATND010000258.1:0-8066 GCA_049290175.1 Flavobacteriales bacterium
ACCGATAGCGCCATTGCCGAAACGCTGAAGGAGATCGAGCGCATGCGCATGGGCCGTGTCACCGCCGAAGAGCTCGACCTGGCCAAACGCTACATGGCCGGCAGCTTCGCGCGCAGCCTGGAGGATCCGCGCACCGTGGCGCGCTTCGCCCTGAACACCTACCTGAACGAATTGCCCAAGGACCACTACGCCACCTACCTGAAGCGCTTGGAAGCCATTACGGCCGAAGACGTGCAGGCAGCTGCCGAGGCCTTCCTCTATCCCGACAATGCCGTGATCATGGTGGTGGGCGATAAGCGCAAGCTCTTCGCGAAGCTCGAAGCGCTGAGTTGGGCCAACAATCCGAAAGTGATCGAGCTGGACCACAATGCCGGTCGCTACATCGAGGAGTTCGAGCGCGTGAGCAATTTGCAGGCGCAGGATGTGATCGAGCGGCACCTCACGGCGATCGGCGGCCGCCAGGCCATTAGCCGCATCACCGACATGCGCATGGACATCAACGCCGAGATGATGGGCATACCGGTGGAGATCACGCAGTGGTACGGCCGCGATGGCCTGTTCCGCTCCGTGGCCAAGAGCAACGGCGCCACCTTGCAGGAAGAAGCCTACGATGGCGAGCGCGCCGTGCGCCGCAGCGCCATGGGCGAACAGGAACTCGAGGACCGCGACCTGGGCGAGATGCAATTCAACGGATACCCTGTTCCTGAAGTGCATTACGCACGCACCGCCGAGCGCGTGGTGTTGGCCGGTCGCACCAAGATCGACGGCAAGCCCGTGCTGAAGCTGGTGGTGATGCTGCCCGATGGCGGCAGTGTTGGCGACTACTACGATGAGGCCACCTGGCTGAAGCTGCGGCGCGTGGAGCACAAGCAGATGGGCGATCGGAGCTTCACCCTCACCACCGATTACAGCGACCACCAGGCTACGGGCGGCGTGCAATTCCCGCGCACCATTGTGCAGAGCGGCGGCCCCAACGGCGATGTGGTGCTCACCGTGAAGAGCATCGCGCTCAACACCAACCTGAAGCCCGAGTTCTTCGCCACCAACTTGCCGGAGCGCAAGGCGGAGCCGTACGTGGAGCCCATGGAAGAGAACCCGATCCAGGGCGAACCGGGGGATGAGTAAGGGGCTAGTGAACGCCTTCAGTCGTTGAAGGCAGCACTACACTTTCACGCCGACGCCGAGTGCCAGCGTCACCCCCAGGGTGAAGACAACCAGCACGGTCGCTGCAATGGTTTGCCGCCAGGGCGCATCCATGGCCCATTTGAGCATGGCGGCCAAGAGCAGGAGCGCCGCAGCTAAACAAACGCCTTGCATCCAGCTGAAGCGCCACGCGCTCCATGGCGCCATGGAAAGCTGCACTGCCATGTTCACCACGCACGAAGCACCAAGCAGCGCTCGCAGGTCCGCCGGTTTCTTCAAGCGCCGCAGCACAGCGAAGGTGATGGCCACGAGAAGGCATGTGCGCACGACAGCACCCGTGACCGAACCCGCGAAATAGAACGCGCGATCCGATTCGGTGAAGAAGATGCCTTGGGTTGAGTTCAACCAAGCAATCGTGATAGCAGTGGTCAACAGCCCAGCGAGCATGAGCCATGGCCGCTGGCTTGAGGCTCTGAGGATGGCGAGCAGCTTACTCATCGCATGCTGGTTCGTACGGTATCAGTACACCATGTCCGCTCGGAAGACCCGGCTTTGTCGTTTCAGACGTCATGCGCCACTTAACGATCGCTTCAACTGTTGAGCATACTGATGAAATCATGCCTTAACGATGCCGAGGTTGCTTTGCGCCTGAATAAAAAGGGTCATGGGCAGCGTACCGAGGTGGATGACAAATATGCTGAGGGTTGTTGTCCTTGCGACGACATTGTTCTCGGCTCTCTTCGCTTCAGCCCAATACGCCACCGGCGATTACGTATCGTGGAACACGGGCCCTTGGAACACCTTGGCCACTTGGCGCGTGTTCAACGGCGTGAGCTTGGCCACATCGCCCGCTCCGACGGCGCTGCAAGGCGCACCCAACGCCGATGACAACGTTTGGATCCGCAACGGCAACACTGTCACCGCCACTTTCGGCACGGTGTACCACTGCATGAACCTCACGGTGGAAGCTGGCGGCAAGCTCTTCAACAACAATACGGGCCCCACCAACCTGAGCTACGTGACCGTTTACGGCACCACGCTCCGCTGCGACGGCACCATCGGCAACAGCCCCACGCTCGACGGCATCAGCTTCAATATCGAAGGCACCAATGTGCTGCTCGATGGCACGGGCCAGTTCGAGGCCGCGCGCATCCGCAAGAACTTCAGCACGAACCCGGTCACGGGCACGGTGCTCACCACCACCAACCTCACCATCGATCGGGACATCCTGCTGCGCTTCAGCGGCGGCACGAATACCATGATCTACAACAACTTCGATGGCACCACCATCTTCAACGTCACCATCAACAGCGGCCGCACGGTGACACTGAGCGGCGTGGTGGGCTTCGGTAATGTGGCCATCGATGGCGTGGACGGCGCCAGCACCCATGCGCGCGGCGGGCACATCACGGTGAACGGCACGCTGATCATACCCGGTGTGCTATACCTGTTGACCAACAACACCAACGTGGCGCAGCAATGCCGCTTCACCATCAACAACGGCGGCTACGTCCGCTGCAACCAGATCAATGCGGGCGCGAGCGGCACGGCGGGACACGTGCTCACGGTGAACGCAGGCGGCACGCTCGAGGTCGTGGGCTCGCCTGTGGCTTGGACGCTCTATAGCACCACCAACAATACGTACGCCTTCAACGCCGCCAGCCAGACGACTTACTCCGGCAACGGCAATCAGGATGTGCGCAACGTGACCGGCGGCTACGGCAACCTGCGCGTGAGCAACACCGGCGTGAAGACCCTTGGCGGCGCAACCTTCGTGAAAGGCAGCCTCGACATCCAAGGAAGCGCGCAGCTCGATGTCTCGGCCAGCAATTTCACGCTCTCGGTGCAGGGCAACTGGACCTCTTATGGCCAAGCCGGCTTCGTGGAGCGCAATGGCTTGGTGCAATTCAACGGCACCACCGCCGCGCAAACCATCGGCACCACCGGCGGCGAGGAGTTCTGGAACTGGCGCATCGTGAAGTCAGCAGCGAACTCCTTGGTGACCATGCAGAGCAACGTGAGCGTTGCGACCGGGCTGGAACTGAACACCGCCGCCATCCTCGACCTCAATGGCAACATGCTCACGATGCAGAATCCGGCAGCGGGCGCGATCGCATCAAGCGGGGCTTTCAGCACGCTGCGGCACATCCGCAGCGAGCGCACCGATAACACCAGCCGCGTGCGTTGGAGCATCGGCACCACCACGGGAGCGCACCTTGTGCCCTTCGGAACCACGGCGGCCTACACGCCTTTCACCTTCAACCTGGTGAGCGGCGATGCGGGACAAGTGACCATGGCCACTTACGGCACGCCTGCAGACAATCTTCCTTGGCCCACCACACCCAACACCGTGACATCGCTGCAGGGCACCCTTGGCCTTCTGCCCGACAACCGCGACGCCACGGTGGATCGCTTCTGGCAGGTGGATGTGACGGGAACGCCTGTCGCGCACCTCTCCTTCGCCTACGCCGCCGTCGAGCTTCCTGCTGCTCCGTGGAACGATGCCTTCAGCATGCGCGTGCAACGTTGGAACAGCAGCGCGTCGCTGTGGGAGGACCAGAACGAGAACGGAGGCGCCCTCCCCTATTTGGCCATCGCCAACAACGTCTCTGCCTTCGGTCCGTTCACGCTCACACCCGTGCTTTCGCCTTTGCCTGTAGAGCTGCTAAGCTTCACCGCTCTGGCGAAGGGCGATGCCGTGGAGCTCGAATGGCTCACCGCATCGGAGCGCAACAGCGACCACTTCACCGTACAGCGCAGCAGCGATGGCATCCGATTCGAAGATGTGCTGCGCGTGAATGCAGCAGGCCATAGCCAAGCACTGCTCCGCTATAACGCGAGCGACGAGCAGCCCTTGAGCGGCGTGAGCTATTACCGGCTGCGCCAGACCGATGCGGATGGAAGCACCGAGCTGAGCGAGATCGCTGCTGTGCGATTCGATCGATCGGTCGGCGTCAGCGTATTCCCGAATCCGGCCAGCGATCGCGTGCATGTGATGCTTGACGACCTCGATGCGAGCAGCATGCTTGAATTGCATGATGGCACTGGTCGCCTGATGCTGCGCGAACGCCTGAGCAATGGTCGCGCGAGCTTCGATGTGGCGATGCTTCCACGCGGCGCTTACGTGCTCCGCAGCGACGATGCCCGCATCCCTGCGCAGCGCGTAATCGTGCATTGAGCGATTAACGCTCGCTTCACGCTGGCATTGATTTCCAGCAACGGAATCATGATGGAATGATAACGCCACGGCTCTTGAGCAGCCACATGGCCGGGGTTGTTTTGGCCCACCGAAAAACAACCCCGGAAAATGAAACTCTTGACCTTACGCAGCATCACGAAACGCGTGGCTGCGGCGCTCTTCGCGAGTGCGGCCCTCACCGCAGGCGCACACGCGCAAGCCGATATCGCCACGTGGACCTACGAGCCGCTCCTTGGCACGGCGGCGAACCCCACGCCCAACAGCGGAGCTAACGCTGGGTCCGGTACATCAGCGGTGGTTGGCAGCATGACCGGCCCCACCACAGCGACCGGAAGCGCTGCAGGTTGCTCGCAGACATCCGGCACCACCGCTTGGGCCATCGGAACCGCGAATCCTGGCGCCACCAACGAATCGTCAGGCGTTGAGTTCCGCGTTTCCACTGTGGGCTACACGAACATCGCGTTCGCCTACGACCATCACCTCTCCAACACGGGCACCCGAACTGCGCGCATCCAATACACGCTCAACGGAACCACATGGACCAACCTCGATGTGGACAACACCAACTTCGACAACAGCGCCTGCACCAACAGGGGCGGCATCGACCTGGGCCGCATCGACGCATCGAACCCGGCGGGCTCGAACGTGAGCGACTCTTGGGGCCGTCGTGTGATCGACTTCTCGGCCATCACCGGCGCGAACAACAATGCCGACTTCGGCGTGCGCATCCTCGCCGCGCATTACAGCACCACCGGCCAGTTCAGGCAGGCGAATGTGGTAGGCACGGCTGCTACGGGCGGCACCTGGCGCTTCGACAACGTGAGCTTCACCGGCGCAGGTGCTCCCACCGTGCAGGACAGCGAAGTGAGCTTCGCAGCCATTACCACAAGCAGCTTCGATGTGAGCTGGACCAACGGCAACGGCGCGCGCCGCGTGGCCATCATCAACACCAGCAACAGCTTCACGGCACCGGCGGATGGAACGGATCCCGCCGCGAACAACGTCTATGGCGGCAGTGGCGAACAAGTGATCTTCAACGGCACCGGCAGCAGCGTGAGCGTGAGCGGCCTGAGCCCAAACACCAACTACTGGGTGCGCGTGTACGGCTACAACGGCACTGGCAGCGAGACGCTCTACCTCACCACCACCGCAAGCAACAACCCGAACAGCGAGTCCACCCTGTCTCCTGTAGCGCCCACGCAACTGGTTATCACCAGCATCAACGGCGGTGGCAACGTGATCGAGAATGCGCCGTTCAGCATCACCGTGCAAGCGCAGGATGGCAGCAACGTTCCTCAGAATGTGCTCGCCAACACGAACGTGAGCATTCAATTGGTCAGCGGCTTCGGCAGCTTGGGCGGAACGCTCACGGGCACCATCCTCGCTGGCACGAACAGCATCACCATCAGCGGCATCACCTACGACATCGCGGACACCGATGTGGAAGTGGAAGCAGTGCGCACCAGTGGCGATGTGCTCACCAGCGGACTTTCCGGTCTCTTTGATGTACTTGGAGCCGCTCAGGACCTGAGCTTCTCCAACGTGCCCCTTTCTGGAATCGTTAGCACAGCGGTACCCGCCTTCCAGGTTGATGCGCTGCGTGCCGATGCAAACATTGCCACCGAATTCACCGGTGCGGTAACCATCAGCGTGCTCAGCGGCCCCGGCGCCATCAGCGGAACGCTCACGCAGAACGCCGTCCTCGGGTCGGCCACCTTCAGCGGCATCAGCTTCGACACGCCTGGGACTTACATCCTCACCGCAACAGCCAGTGGGCTGAATGATGGCAACAGCCCCAGCATCCTCATCACCCTGCTGCCCACGCTCACCGAGTTGGTGATGCCGCAATACATCGGCAGCAAGACAACAGCAAGCGGAAACACCAATCGCAGTCCGCTCTCGGCTTGCCTGCAGTTCGACAACCTGGAGCCGAACGAGGTGTACAAGCTCGACCTCGGCATGGGCCTCACGAGCGATGTCGCAACCGTGCTCGGTGCTGGCAACGCTTGGAACGGAACGGCTTTCAGCGGCAGCACCGTGAACAATGCCTTCACCACGGATGCCAATGGCAGCAGCGGTCCGGTGTGGGTCTTCATGGAGGCCACCGGCAACGGCACGCGCTTCGGCGGCGGCCAGGTACACAACCTGCGCATCAAGTATGCGAAGCAGGCATTCAGCTTCAGCTCGTCTCCCAACTTCATCACCGCTGCCACCTTCACCTCCCTCGACATCGCGCCCACTGCGCTCACAGGTGGAACCACGGATGATGGCGCATACCTCACCGGCAGCGGCCCTAGCTGCATCGGTGGCCGTTACGTGCTCGCCTTCGACAACGTAGCCGGCACGGGCGCGCCCTTGAGCGTGAACATGACGCGCCAAGCCATCGCTACTCATAGCACCTCGCCCACCGACAACCTCGTTAACCATCCTGCAAGCGTCCGCGCGATACTCGGACAGATTGCGCCGAGCACCACTGGTGATTACGCGTTGGTGATCCCCATCGGTGCCAACAATCCGAACGGCGTGCGACGCATTGAGCTGCGCGATGCCCAGAACAATTTCGTGAGCGCGATCACCGATGCCGATGGCATTTGGCCCGCAGGTGCGAACACCACCACCAACACGCGTCGCAGTGTTGTGAGCCTTTCACCTGCTGACGGAGCACTCTCACCTGATGCCGATGGCGATGGCATCTGCGACAATGACGACAACTGCGTTGATGATGCGAACCCCGGCCAGGAAGATGGCGATAGTGACGGCGTGGGTGATGCCTGCGACGTGTGCCCCTCGGTTGCTAACGGTAACCCTGGCGATGCCTGCGACGACGGCAACCCGAACACCGTGCTCGATGTGCTCGGAGTTGGCCCAACATGCGGTTGCGCTGGCGTTCCCTGCACCACCGACCTCGACTTCGTTTACCAAGCCGATGGCAATGACGACCTCACTTGGCAGCTCTTCGAGCAAGGCACCAACACGTTGGTGCAGACCGGCGGCGGCTCCCTCATCGGCAATGGCTCTGAGGCCACTTGCCTGCCTGACGGTTGCTTCTACCTCGTGGTAACCGACGGTGGCGGCGACGGAATTGTGGGCGGCGGCTACTTGCTGAAGATCAACAGCAGCGTGCGCCTGATCGATAACCTCTACGGCACCTTCGGTGAGGGCGGCTTCACCAGCGGCGGCACCAGCACGATCGACAACAACGAGGGCTTCTGCCTGCCCGTTGGAACCGACCGCCTGATCGTGACCAGCTGCGATAGGCGGGATTGGAAGATCACGCCTTGCGGCGGCGAGTTCGTGGTGGCGAACACCAACGCGGCTGTTAGCGCACAGTACAACGTGAACAACGCCAACAGCGGCTACCAGATGTGGTGGTACGCCCCCAATGGCGGCTACAGCTTCAAGCGCTTCCAGAGCCACAGCACCAGCAACGGCCTGCCCGCAAGCGCCACCCGCGCCTGCCACTTCATGCTCAATGGCTGGAGCGGCAACCAACTCGTGGAGGGCGGCTTCTACAACGCGAAGGTGCGCGGCCGTGTGAACGGCGTGTACAACCCTTGGGGACCTGCCTGCCGCTTGACGGTGAACAGCGCCGAGGCCCAGTGCCCACGCACCAAGCTCATGGACCTGCCGGGCAACCAGTACCTGAGCTGCGGGCAGAGCCGCACCATTGCAGCAAACCAATACGTGCATGCCAAGCCCGTGAGCCGCTTGACCAACAGCTGCA
>JBATND010000259.1:0-2154 GCA_049290175.1 Flavobacteriales bacterium
CGATCACCCAGCCATCGCGGCGCAGTAGCGCAGGCACGCTCTGATGCAAGGGGCCGGGCATGTTGGGGCCGATGCGTAGTTCCACGATCACCCAATCCACGATGGCGTGCGGCCCGGTGGTGTTCAGCAGTGCGGGGTTCATGGTGAGCGGCGCGATGTTGTTGACGTAGGTGTAACCGGCGGCTGAGTAAGGTTCGGTGAGCGGGATGAGGCCCTGTTGCCGCAGCGCATCGTGCATGAGTCCGTCCTGCTGCACCCAGGGGCCGCCCAAGCAGGCGCGCAACCTCAAACTTGCAGGTTGCTGCGTACACGAAACCGGGTACTGGCACACCACTGGGGTAAAGCCGAAGTTGGCCGGATTGAGGTTGAGGTTGACCGGCCGGTTGGGAATGCAGGTGAAACTGTTGTTGGTGCAGTAAAGCGTTTGCAGGGTGAGCGGGAGCATGGTGAGGCAATCGAGCTCCGTGTCGGTGATGGTGAGCGTGGTGAGGCCAACGGGAAGATTGGTGACACCGTTGGTGAGCGGATTGTGACTGAGGTTCAGGCTCTGCATCGAGCTGCATTCCTGTGGACCGAGTTGCACGTAGGTGATCAGGTTATTGCTCAGGTCCAAGATGCCCGAAACGCAAGGAAGGCCCGTGATGCTGGTGATCTGGTTGTGGCTTGCAATGATGGTTTGGCTCACGCCCCACGCGGCTTCGGGGGGCACGTTCAGAAAGTTGTGCGAGATGTCCACGTAGTTGGCGAACAAGCCTGCGGGAGGCGTCACGAAGAGGTTGTGCGACAGGTTCAGGTAACTCATGTTCCCCGGCGGCATGCCCACCCAGCCGGTAAGCAGGTTATGGGAGGCATTCAGGCCCGCGCTCGGCTTATCGTCGCACCAGGTGATGCTCGTTAACTGGTTGTTCGAGATGGAGAGCGTTTGCAGTTGGGTGTTGGATGCGAAGCAGAGGTTCAGTGTGCCGGTGAGCCCGCAATTGTTCAAGCCAAGCGACATGAGACCAGGAGGGAGATCAAGCGTGTTCGGATTGATCGGGTTCCCTTCGGCGTTCAAGAACTGCAGGTTGCTGAAAGCGCTCATGCCCATGAGGCTCACGATGCCCTGATTGCCGAGGTACACCTCCGTTGCCGCCATCACGCCCGGATGATCCTGGTCGATGAAGTTGCCGGTGATGGCGCCGGGGAAATTGGCCTCCACCCACACGCGCAGGTTGGCATCGGGCATGAAATACTGAGCAAGGCTTCGCATGGAGCAAGGCCCCGCCAATGCAAGCACTAACAGCATGGAGGAAGCGACACGGGTGTATGCCATGGGGGAGAGACGCATGAGGAGAAAAGAGTGGCCTGGCAAGATCCGCGGTGTTCTTCGATGATGGGCCGTATGTAGGAAATAGGCTGTTAGCGGCGGAATTACGGGAGGGCGGTAGGCAGTTGAAGAAGGTGAGGGGATTGTCCGGAAGTATCGGACAGTTGAGATTTTCAACGAGGGTGGGTGGAGGTGCATCAATGGAATGATCGCCAATGCTTTGTGTCACATGTCGCTCATCACGCATGGCAACCACTTGCGGAAGCGAGTGGACACTACCGCTGTACCCAGCAGGGTAGGGGCATCCCCCAAGCTTCCTAGCTCGTTCTCCGCCACTTTGCGCTGGATCCCCCGGCTGATCTTCCTATGTGCTGATCCCTGTTGCAAGCGCAACTCAATAGGCATCCTTACGATCCGAGACCTTCTCGATGCGCACCAATCTGATCGCATCGCCGATGTAATAGATCACGCGATAGCTGCCGATGCGGATCCGCCAGAGGTCTTTGTGGCCTGTGAGCTTCTTGCATCCGCTGGGTCTAGGGTTCTGGGCCAAGCGCCCCACGGCTTCACCGATGCGCACCGCGGACCGCACGGGCAAGGCGTCGAGCTCCTTCCGGGCGCTCCGGAGCCACTCGATGGTGTAGCTCACTTGCGCTTGGCGCGTTTGTACACGGCCTTCATCACTTCCTCGTGCGCTACGGTGGGCTCGTTCCGGCGCGATATGGCAACGAGTCCATCGAGATACTCCTCCACGGCTTCAGGCTCCTTGGCCAATGTGACGAGGTCGATCTGCACGTAGCGCCGGTTCTCGGTCTCGTCGGTTATAAGCTTCACGCCTTTGATGGGGC
>JBATND010000260.1:0-4520 GCA_049290175.1 Flavobacteriales bacterium
GAAAAACCCGCGAGCGGAGCGAGCAGGGCTTGCTCTGAAGCCCACCCTCTGGAGGATAGCCCGCCTCGGGCAATCCGATCACGCATGAAAAACCCGCGAGCGGAGCGAGCAGGACTTGCTCTGAAGCCCACCCCCGGGAGGATAGCCCGCCTCGGGTAATCACGCGATCTCAACGATCTGTACCAGCCGTTCCTGCGTCTATGGGCACCGCTGCTCGAATCACCCCGGCTCTTCACCACCCAGCAGGCATCCCACCCCGGTATTCCCCCGTCTTACAACCAGCACCATGTCACGCACCTATAAAATAGCCCTCATCCTCAAGAGCAAGAGCAGCTTGCCGGTGTATAAGGATCTGGCGAAGCTCAGCGACCGCGAGCTCGACGAGCAGGTGCATGCCCTCATCAGCCGCATGCGCGCCAACGAGAGCCCGGTGATCGCGCGCATGGTGCTGCGACAGCCCACATTCAGCCTCAACTGAAGAAGCCAGACGGAGCCGATCCCGCTTCTCGGGCGATTCTATATTTGGCCCCGACCCGCATCACATCGGGCCTATGCCATGAGCGACCACCACTTCGAAGGACATTTCCCCGAGGAAGCCGAACAGAACGAGATCGGCGGCCCTGTGCTCTTCGCCCTGATGATCCTGGGCATGATCGTGCTCATGATCTGGGCGGCCAGCTAATAGCGGCACGTCACATCAGGCATCGCGGCGCGCCGTGTCACCGGCACGCTCCAGGTATTCATCGCGCCGCACGAGCATGAACCAGTTCTCGCCCAATTCCAAGAAGCCCTGCTCGAAGCAGAACACGTAGGTGTTCCCTGCCTTGGTTCGGTGCGTGTTGGTGTGATAGGTGAAGGTGTAGCCCTTCTCGATGAGCTTATCGCGATGCACCTTGGTCTTGCCCTCCGGACCGGTGTTCAGCTCTGAGAGTATCCGGCGGTTGCGCTTGAGTGCGTTCACCACGTTGCGCACGTAATTGATGGGCGCGTTGTTGGTGTGGTAGTGATAGAGATTGCGGCAGGCATCGCTGCAGAAGCGCTTGTCCGTTCGGCCAGCGATCTTCTCACCGCACTCCAAGCATACACGATCTACGGCAGGCATGGTCCGAATGTAAGCGCCTGAAGCGAAACCGCATCAGCCACGGAATATCGGGCTTACAGGCACCAAGGCACTGCTTGCGGAACGCTCGGCACTCGGACAAGACGAGCGGCCTGAAAACGCTAACCGAGGGTCGGCCTTAGAATCCTTGTTCCGCTGTGAAGCGGCAACCCTTGCTGGGCCGATCAGCCCACTACGCGAGCAAGGGCGAAGGAGACGATGGCGAGCAGCGCGAAGAGGAGCATGCTGCTGCGGATCAGAGCTGTACGGTCGGTGGTACGGGTGCGGTCCATGCGTTCCGGGTAAGAGCACTCCAATGACGGCCCGATCGGAAAGGGTTGCTTCCAACCATTAAATCTTCATCCAACGCAATGTGATCGCAGGGGCGCCCGGCGCGGAAACCCGCACCAGGTAGGCGCCGGAAGGCCAAGCCGCCGTATCCACACGGAGCCGTTCGTTGGCTGTTGCGCTCCTGAACACTTCGCGGCCCAACGCATCCAGAACAAACAGCGAGAATGCCCCCTCGCGCACCGCGGTGAAGCCATCGCTGCCGGGATTGGGCATGATGCGCGGCTGATCATCGATGCGCTCCCCTACCCCCGTGCTGAACTCCGCCACCAGCACGCTCGGCTCAGTGATCACGGGTTCATTGAAGTCGAAGTAGATATTGGCGATGTTCTCGATCACGGTGCCGGGCGTCAGCGGCAGCATGGGTTTGATCCGGAACGACACCAAACCATGGCTCATCGGCTCATTCACGTTGCTATCAGGCAGCAGGATGCTCGAGAAGGTCCATTCCACCGCGCGGCCCGGCTTGAATGCCACATCGAAGGCATGCGAGGCTGTGCCCTGCTGGAAACTCGACATATCCAGTTCTGCCGCGAGCGTGTCCGTGATCACCACTGTGAAGGCTGTGTCCGTGCCGGTGTTCTGGAAGCGGATGGTGTAGTCGATCCACTCGTCCTGATCGATGTAGAACAGCTGATCGCTCCAGCCCGAGCTCGTGCGCGCGTTCTTGTCGTTGGGGTCATAACTCCCGGTGACCACCTGCTGGATAACTGCATCGTTGTTCGTGATGTCGTTGTCAGTTAGCGCGCTGCTCGCGCTCACGCTTGTGGCGAGCACCGTTCCCAATGGCGTGGACACTGGCACACTGTACTGCACCGCGATCGCCTGCATTTCGAAGGCGGCGAGCTGTGGCATTTCCCATGTGAGCGTATTTCCTGCGATGCTGGTGGGCGGCGGCGTTGCGTTGAGGTAGTCGATGGCCGAGTCGAACGCGAGCACTACCTGCACAGCACCGCTGAGCTTGGCGCTGAGGTTGCGCACATGGATGAAGTGGCTCGTGTTGAAGCCGGGCCGCGCAATGGTCCCTGCCGCGTAAGTGGCGATGTCGAGCGGCAAGGTGCTGCTATCGGCGAGCATGATCACCGTGGCGTTGTTGTTCACCGTGAATGGCACGGGCTGAGGCAACGGGCACAGGGGCACCGTGGTCGGATCGGCGTGCGCCAGGGAGTAGCTGCCATTGGGGAGTGCGAAGGCGAAATCCCCGTTCGATCCGGTGAGCACCCAATCGTTCACCGGTTGGATGTTCAGCACTTGATATGGGATGCGGACCTCATCGGCACCGGGCTGGCAATCCTGATCGTCGTCGAGGAAGGCTGTGCCGCTCACCGTGCCGCAGGCCACCGATAAGGCCGGAATGGTAAATGGCACCACCGTGGGGCAGGCGCCGTACCAATTCATGCGCAGCTCATAGTCGCCAGCGATCAGGCCTTGCACCTGGATGGTCTGCTGCAACGGTTGAGGGTAATTCGGTTGGGCCACCAGATTCCCATTCCGATAGATGTTCAGGCTAGGCGGCACGAAGATCATCAACGGGCAATGGATGTTCACCCGGCCGTTGGCTCCGCCGCCGCAGGCACCATGCACCGCTTCAATGCTGGGCACCTCGTCTACACCGATCACCGTGAAGGAGCCTGCACCTGCGCAGCCGTATGAGTCAGTGTAGGTATAGGTCACATTGTCACCGAGGCAGAAGTTGCCGTACACCGGCGCACCCTCGACACTGTAGCCCAACGAGGTAATCGTGCTTGAAGCATTCCAAATGATGTTGTAGGGAGGTGTGCCGCCGAACTCCGCTAGCGGCATGCCTATGCGCCCGTTGCATTGGCCCGCGCAGGCCCCGCCCCACATCTCACCCCCTTGCCCATCCGGCATCGGGTAGTACAAACCGCCCTGGTTGAAGGGCAGCATGTTCAAGCCCGGCACGAAGACGCTCTCGCTGGCCACCGTTCCCATCGCATCCGTCACCGTCAAGGTGTAGTTGCCCGTTGGCACGTTGATGAGGTCGGCGGTGGTGGCGCCGTTCGACCAGGAGTACGAGTACGGCGGTGATCCACCGAACACGTTGGCGATCACCCGGCCATTGCTGTTGCCGCAGGTCTCTGGAACAGGGTCGAAGAACTGGACGCTAAGCGCGGCGGAATTAATGGACAGCAACACTGCGAGCCCGAATAGAATAGTTCTCATGGCTCAGTGCTTCGTGAATCGCCTGTGCGCCTCGCTTCCATCCTTCATGCGGGCGATGAGCAAGTAGGCGCCGCTCGTCAATTCGGAAACATCAACAGTCGCTGATGATGAGTTCACCGTGCGCCGCATCACTTCGCGTCCGTCGGTCGAGAGGATTCGGATGATGCGCATGAGCGACGCGGAACCAACCTGCAACCGATCGGTGGTCGGCACGGGAGCGAGAAGAAGGCTCTCCGCATGCTCCCCCTCCACGCCCGTGCTGAACTCCGCCACCAGCACGCTCGGCTCGGTGATGATGGGTTCGTTGAAGTCGAAGTAGATCGCAGCGGTGTTCTCGATCGCATCGCCCGGCAGCAGGCCAGCGCGCGGATGCATGCGGAAGGCCACAAAGCCTTGGCTGCCGAGCGGGTCGGTGGTGCTATCGGGCAGGTTGATGTTATTGAAGGTGAAGACCAGTTCGCGCGCTCCGCCGAAGGAGGGAACACAGTCATGCGATGCACCGAGAATCTGCAGGCTCTCTATTTCGAGGTCCGCTTCGAGTTCATCGCGGATCACCACCGTGAACGCGGTATCGCTGCCAGTGTTCTGGAAGCGGACCACATAATCGATCCAGAGATCCTGGTTGAGGAAGAACTGCTGGGTGCTTCCACTGGGCATCGCTGTGCCAACCTTGTCGTTGGGGTCGTAGCTGGAGACGATCGTTGACTGACCGCTGTAGGTGTTGTTCGCCAGGTTCTGCTCGAAGGCGCTGCTGGTGGCACTCAACGCATGGAAGTGCTGATAACCCACGAGCGAAGGATCAGGCGGCACATCCAACCACACATGGAGCCACTGGTGCTGAAAAGGCCCGAGCACAGGAATGCTCCATTCCACCTGCCCAGCAGAGGCC
>JBATND010000261.1:0-18263 GCA_049290175.1 Flavobacteriales bacterium
GCGCTTGCGGAGCTCTGCGGTTGACATGGCCTTGCGTTTGGCGAAAGGTAAGCGCTTGGCTAAAGCCCTAGTTCCGCAGCCGGGTCCCAGAAGCGCTTCGCGAAGTCAACCACTTGGTCGTCCTTCACCTTAACGCCTTCTTTTTCCAAGAGCCGCTGCATGCGGTCATCGGGGCCGAAGTGGTGCTTGCCGCTGAGGATGCCCGCGGTGTTCACCACGCGGTGCGCAGGAACCGACGGCTTCACGGTGTGGCTGTTGTTCATGCAATAGCCCACGATGCGTGCCGAGCGTGCGGCGCCGAGGTACTTCGCGATGGCGCCGTAGCTCGTTACACGTCCGCGCGGGATCTGGCGCACCACGTCCATCACGTCGGCGAAGAAGTCGCGCTCGTGAACTGCTTCGCTTATCACAACGCGTTTGGCCATGCCTTATCGCTTGCGGCCCCTTTCGAGCCATTGCTTGAAGAGTACTTCGGAATTCGCATCCGGGAATGCCGCTCGATTGATGAACACGAACGAGTTCGCGGACAGATAGAGCAGGGTATGAGTGTTCAACTCAACAACATCCGTCACATAAGCCCATGGTACCGTGCTCGCTGCCCCGCCAGACATGCCGATGGACATGCCTTCTGAATCGATTGCTACGCTCCTCTCCTCATAAACGGATTGATTCGCCTTCTTCCGGGTGAGGTTGACACATGAGATGATTATCACCAACGGGTATGTGAGATTCACAATTCCAGCAACCATGATGAAAACCCGCCCATTTGAAGCAAACAAGAACACCAAGCCAAGGATGACCATGGGTGCGTAGAGCCACCCGCGCTTCTTCCAAATCACGCGTAACAGGATTTCCAGATATTCCTGTCGGTTCAGGCGGAATGGCCTTAATTCTATACGCTCAGAGGTCATTGGAGGCTGAAACGAACATAGTGAATCGTCCTGCCCTCGGCCAGCCACATCTGCTCGTAATAGGTGCGGATGTTCAGCACGGCCTGCTCCTCTGGCGACACACGATGAACGAGGTCCGCATACACCTCGGCGCTCTGCTCATGCACCTTCAGCTTGTGCTCGGCGATCATCTCCAAGGTGTATTCGTAGAGCAAGGGACTATCGGTCTTCAGGTGGATGAGACCACCGGGCTTGAGCACTTCCTTGTAACGATTCAGGAACAAGGGACTCGTCAATCGCTTGCGCGCCTTGCCGATCTGCGGATCGCTGAAGGTGAGCCAGATCTCATCCACTTCCTGCGGACCGAAGCATTTCAGCAAGTGATCGACATGCGTCCGCAGGAAACCGACGTTCGTGAGTCCTTCTTCTTGGGCCGTGCGGGCGCCGCGCCAGAGCCGAGCGCCTTTGATATCAACCCCGATGAAGTTGCGCTGCGGATAGAGCCGCGCGAGGCCCACGGTGTACTCGCCGCCGCCGCAGCCCAGCTCCAGCACCAATGGTGCTTCTCGCTCGAAGAAGTCGGCGTTCCAACGGCCCTTTAGTTGAAGGCCGCCCTGCACGAGTTCCGTGAAGGTGGGCTGCACCACATGCTCGAAGGTGAGGTTCTCGGCGAAGCGAGCGAGTTTGTTCTTCCCCATGATGAAAGGCGCGCGAAAGTAGCCGCAGGGTAACATCGGTTTCACTCCGGCGTGACCACCTTCGCAGCTCCTGCAAGACGAGAAGGTGAACATGCTGCACGGCGCTCGCATCCTGGTGGCTCCGCTCGATTGGGGCCTGGGCCATGCCGCGCGCTGCGTGCCCATCATCCAAGGCCTTTTGGCGTGCAACGCGCTGCCCATCATCGGTGCCGATGGCGGTCCGCTGGCGTTGCTGCGCGCGGAGTTCCCGCAACTCGAATTCGTGCGGCTGCCTGGCGTTGAGGTGCGCTACTCGAAGACCAGCAATCAGCTCTGGAGCATGGCGCGGCAATTCCCGGCAATGGTGCGCAGTGTGCAGGCTGAGCGCGCGGCCTTCGATCGCCTCCGCCAGCAGGTGCGTCTCGATGCCGTGATCAGCGACCAGCGTTTCGGCGTGCGCTGCGCCGAGCTGCCCAGCGTGCTGATCACGCATCAGGTCTTCCCCTTCACGCCCATGGCACAGCGCGCCCTGCGCAAGCTGAACCTGCGCCATATCAGCCGTTTCGATCGCTGCTGGATCATGGACGAAGCGCAGGCACCAGGACTCGCGGGCGAACTCTCACATGGTGATACCCTTCCGCCGAACGCGCGCTACATCGGGGTGGTGAGCAGGATGTCATCCGCGAAGCAAGGGCAAGCACTGAGCTACACGATCGCCGCCGTGATCAGCGGTCCGGAGCCGCAGCGCACCTTACTCGAGCAGCGCTTGCTCGATGCCCTGCATGCATTGCCGGGCGATCATCTGCTGGTGCTAGGGCAGCCGCAGCAACCGTGCGATGAACAGCGGGGCAACGTGCGCTTGCGTTCGCACATGGGCGGTGTTGAATTGGCGAACGCGATGCTGAGCGCAGAGATGGTCGTTTCGCGTAGCGGCTACACCACGTTGATGGACTTAGCGGCATTGGGCCGCAGCGCGCTCATCATACCCACACCGGGGCAGGAGGAGCAGGAATACCTCGGCCGCTTGCATGCGCGCACCGGCCGCTTCATCGTGCAGAAGCAGGAAGCCATCGACCTCGAGAGCACATTGCAGCAGATGCGTCGATCCGCGCAACCGCTGGTTCCGCAAGGCGAAGACCTGTTGAACGAAGCCATGTACGATCTGGCCTCGCTCTTGCTCCGCCGCGCGCCGACTACCTTGCGCCGAGCATGATGCGATCCGTACTCCTGGCCTGCACGCTTCTCGCGGCAAGCGCCTCCGCCCAATACGACCTCGATGAGCAATTGCGGCGCGTGCAGCAACAGCACGAGCGTTTGCAAGACCAGCAACTCGCGAGCATCGCGAAGCTGGATTCCGTGAAACTGGCCATCATGCGCCGCGACATCCGGAAGCTGGGGCTTCCGGCATTGTTGCCCAGCGAAGAAGTGATCGAGCATCCCGGCCACATGCTCGTGTATGATGAGAAGCACGAGCAGCCGAAATGGACCGTGCATATCGCTTCGCCCGAGTTGATCACCGGCAAACTCGCACGCATCGACTCCTTCATTCCCGACCCCAAGGTGAAGACCGGAACCGCCGTGACCGCCGACTACTGGTACAGCGGCTACGATCGCGGCCATCTGGTGCCGAGTGCCGATATGCGCTGGAACATCGATGCCCTGAGCGCCACCTATTACTACTCGAACATCAGCCCCCAACTGGCCGACTTCAATCGCGGGCGTTGGGCTGAGTTAGAGGATTGGACGCGCCGTTACGTGTACTACTCGAAGCGGAGGCTCTTTATTGCCACGGGTCCTGTGCTGCGCGATGGCTTGCTCACCATGCAGAAGCCCGACCGCAAGAATGAGGTGAGCATCCCTGAGCTGTTCTGGAAAGTGATCGCCGATCTGGATGGCGACAGCCCCAAAGCCATTGCCTTCGTGATGAGCAATGCCAAGCTGGAACTGCCCGTGATCAGCTACGCCGTTCCTGTGGATAGCGTGGAGAAGCTCACCGGGATCGACTTCTTCCCCGCCCTCGACGATGCCATTGAGGAACGGATCGAGCGCATGAGCGAAACACGCGATTGGTATCCCGATGGCGACCCGAATGCGGGCGAAGTGCCGCCGTTGAAGGCGCCGTTGCCCAAGGGCATGTTCAACAGCGCGCAGGCGAAATACCACGTGGGCAAATCCGTGACCGTATGCGGCACAGTGGTTAGCACGCGTACAACCGTGAAGGCCAAGGCCATCTATCTGAACTTCGATTCTAAGAGCCCGAACGAGCAGTTCTACGCCACCATTTGGCAGAACAATGGCGTCAATTTCAGCTACGACCCGGAGCAATGGCTCCTGAACAAGAAGGTCTGTGTCACGGGCAAGGTCACCTTGTTCGACGAGATTGCGCGCATCAGCATCAACAACGAGAAAGAGGTGGTGCTGTATGAGGATGCGGTGCGGTAGCGGCTACGCATGCGTCACCCAAGGCGAATGAACCGCCGCAGCCACGTCCCATGCGTCGCCCGAGAAGGTTCAGGGTTCATGTGACGATCATCGCCCCCAACAGCCGTTTCGCCGCGTCCCATGCGTCGCCCGAGAAGGTTGAGGGAAGTCGCGACGGCCCTACCGTCCTTGCAGCGTGAACGTGAAGGTGGTGCCTTTGCCCTCGTCGCTCTTCACCGCGATGGTCTGCCCATGCGCATCGATGATGTGCTTCACGATGGCGAGCCCCAGTCCTGAACCGCCCTCGTTGCGCGCGCGGCTCTTGCCCACGCGATAGAAGCGCTCGAAGAGTCGCGGCAAGTGCTCGGGGCTGATGCCGATGCCATCGTCGCTCACATCAACGGCGATCTGCTCGCCGAGCGGGTAGCACGAGATGGTGCAGCGTCCGCCCTCGCGACCGTAGTTGATCGCATTGTTGAGCAGGTTCGTGCAGACTTGGAGCAACCGGTTGCGGTCGGCCATCACCTCGGTGCCCGGCGCTACTTCGTTCACCAAGCGCACGCCCTTCTCCCGCGCATTCAGCTCAAGGCCCTCGATCGATTCCTTCACCACTGCGTGCAGATCGATGCGCGAGATGCGCAGGTCCATCACGCCGCTCTCGAGCTTGGTGATCATGTCGAGGTCCTCCACGATCTTCATCAGGCGGTCCACGCCATTCGATGCGCGCTCCAGGAAATCGCGGTTCACCTTGCCATCCTCGAGGCCGCCCTCGAGCAAGGTGAGGATGTAGCCCTGGATGTTGAAGATGGGTGTCTTGAGCTCATGCGCGAGGTTGCCGATGAATTCGCGGCGGAACTTCTCGCGCTCTTGCAGGTCGCGGATCTCGGTGCGGCGCTCGCTGGCCCATTCGGCCACTTCTGCGTTCACGCGGCTCAATTCATCGCCGGCGTTCGATGCGGGGGCGTCGGGTTTTGCCCGCCGCAGATCATGCACGGTGCGGTACAAGGTCTTGATGCGCCCATGCACGAAGCGCTCGATGCCGAAAGCGAAGACGCCGTAAGCGATCCCGAACACGACCACCGCGCAGATGAAGGGCCACCAGCGCGCAAGCGACGAGCCGGTGATATCGACCGAAACGCCCGCGAGCAGTCCGCCCCCTACGGCTACCACGAGCGCGGCGAGCAGTGCGACTTGGCGCGTGGTGAGCTGATCCATGAACGGGCTGTTGCCGCAAGTTTAGGCGCCGCTTGGGCAGCATGGCCCCACAGCACGCAGACTTAACCTTGCCGAAACAGGGCACGGGTAGATTCGCCGCCCGCTAACCCATGCATTTCGGCCTCATCGAGTTCCTCACCCTTGCGGGATCGCTGGGCCTTTTCATCTACGGGATGAAGGTGATGAGCGAGGGCCTGCAGCGCGTGGCTGGCCGCCGCATGCGCACGGTGCTCGCGAGCATGACGGCCAATCGCTTCCGCGGTGTGCTCACAGGCCTGGTAAGCACCGGTGTGATCCAGAGCAGCAGTGCGGCGACAGTGATGGTGGTGGGTTTCGTCAACGCTGGACTGCTCAGCGTTCGGCAGGCCATCAGCGTGATCATGGGCGCCAACATCGGAACCACGATCAAGGCCGTGCTCTTCAGTTGGGCGGTGTTCGCCGACATGAGCATCACCAAGCTGGCCATCCCCATCATCGGCATCGCCTTTCCGTTGCTCTTCATCAAGTCGCCGCGCGCGCGTGCCGGCGCCGAGTTCCTCATGGGGGCCGCGCTGCTCTTCTTAGGCATCGAGTTCCTGAAGCAGTCGGTGCCGACGCCATCGGCCGAAGCC
Source organism: Flavobacteriales bacterium (assembly GCA_049290175.1). GTDB lineage: Bacteria > Bacteroidota > Bacteroidia > Flavobacteriales_F > PHOS-HE28 > PHOS-HE28. Next base: position 5,815 of record JBATND010000261.1, read on the forward strand.
CTCAGCTTCCTGCGCGGCCTGAGCGATCGCGGCTTGCTGTCCGTCCTGCTCTTCGTTGGTGTTGGAACCTTGCTGGCCGCGGTGATTCAGAGCTCGAGCGCTTCCATCGCGCTCACGCTGGTGCTCTGTGAGAATGGCACCATCGGCTACGACATGGCCGCCGCGCTGATCATCGGCGAGAACATCGGCACCACGCTCACCGCCAACATCGCCGCACTGGTGGCCAGCGCTTGGGCGAAACGCACGGCGCGCGCGCACCTGATCTTCAACCTCATCGGTGCGGCGTGGGCCATGCTCCTGTTCAGGCCCATGCTCGATGCGATCGATGTGCTCATCACCTTCCAGTTCGGTGCATCGCCCTACACCGAGCCATCGAGCATCAAGTGGGCGCTCACCGCATTGCACATCGGCTTCAACGTGGCCAACACGCTGCTCTTGGTGGGCTTCGTTCCCATGCTTGAGCGCATCGTCACATGGATGGTGCCCGCGCGCACCCAGCTCGACGAGGAGTACCGCTTGGAGTACCTCGATGCCGATATCCCGCTCTCGCCCGAAGTATCGCTGATCGAGGCGCGGCGTGAGATCGCGCGCTTCGGCAAGCTCACGCACGAGATGCTGGGCATGACACGCCAGTTGCTCACCATGCGCGACCCCATCGCGCGCGATCGCCTCATGCAGCGCCTCGAGCGCTACGAGCAGATCACTGATCGGCTAGAAGTGGAAGTGGGCAAGTACCTCACGAAGACCAGCACAGAGGCGCGCAACGAAGAGCTCAGCGGGCGAATCCGCGGCATGCTAAGCATCGTGGGCGATTTGGAGCGCGTGGGCGACATCTTCTTCCAGATGAGCAAGTCGATGGAGCGCAAGCTCGACGACAAGCTCTGGTTCACGCCGGAGCAGCGGCAGGACCTGATGGCCATGCTCGACCTGCTCAATCAGGCCTTCGAGGTGATGATCGGAAACCTGGATGCGGAGCAGGAGGCGGTGCGGCTCGATGCCGCGGTGGAAGCGGAGCAGCGGATCAATGCCATGCGCGATCATTTGCGCTTGAAGCATTGGCGCAGCATTGAGGGGGGCGATTACAACGTGCGCAGCGGACTGGTCTATCACGACCTCTTCAGCAGCTGCGAGAAGGTGGGCGATCACCTCATCAACGTGAGCGAGGCGCTTGCGGGCGAGACGTAGTCAGTACACGATGCGCTGCGGCGGGCTCTCCACGGCGTTGCTGACGTTCAGCGAACGGTCAACCAAGGTCACGGTGAAGCGCACGGTATCCGCAGGCCAGCCGACGGGGTAGGTGATAAAGGGCCATGGCTTCAGGGCCACGGCGATCTCGCCTTCCAAGGTCTTGTTCTGCCCGGTGGGTGTGATGCGCGGAATGCGGTAGTAGAGGGGGAGAAGGAACTGCACGCGTCGCCAAATGCCGTTCTCCAAGGTGTCGTACTCCACGAAGAGGTTGTGGTAGTAGGTGCTGCCCGTATCGAAGGGCGGTTGGCTGTCCGATTCGCCCAAGCCGATGTCGCCGTCGCCATCGGTGAAGTTGATTACCAACGAGGCTGAATCGCCGTACTGCGTGAACGACTTGAATTCGATCACGGGCTCTGCCGGGAACTTCTTCTCGGGTCGGCAGCCGGATAGCGCCACGAGCAGCAGGCCGATGGCCCCGGCTACCTTCGCCCTTGCGCGCATGCCTTTGTGCATGGTCCCAAAAGTAGGATGCCCAGTACCCTCGCCCACGCCGTTGCCCAGTTGCGCGACGACGTTTTTTCGGTGAAGGACGCCGCTGCGTTCGAGTCGTTGGCGATGGAACTCTTCCGCCTGCATGCCGTGCACAACGCGGTGTATCGCAGTTACCTGTTGGCCTTGGGCGTCGATCCGCAAGGCATCGCGGGCGTTTCGGAGGTCCCGTGCCTGCCCATCACGCTCTTCCGGAGCCAGCGCTGTCTGCTCGATGTCTTGGAGCCGATGGTCTCGTTCACCAGCAGCGGCACCACCGGCAATGTCACCAGCACGCACCATGTGCCTTGGCCGGAGCATTACGAGCGCTCGTTCCTCACCTCCTTCCAAGCGGTTTATGGCGACCCGCGCGAATGGCGGATCCTGGCGCTACTGCCCTCGTATTTGGAGCGCACCGGCAGCTCCTTGGTGTACATGGCCGAGAAGCTCATCGCGGCAACCGGCGATGCGCTGAGCGGCTTCTACCTGCACGATCTCGATCGCTTGGCTGGAACGCTGCAACAGTCCGAAACCGAAGGCCGCAAGACGCTCCTGCTGGGCGTCACCTTCGCGCTGCTCGATCTCGCCGAGCACTTCCCGATGCCGCTGCGTCGCACCACCATCATGGAAACGGGGGGCATGAAAGGACGACGACCGGAGATCGTGCGTGAGGAGCTGCACGCCATCCTGAAGCACGCGTTCCAAGTGCCTTCCATCCACAGCGAATACGGCATGACCGAATTGCTCTCACAGGCGTGGAGCACCGGCGATGGCCTCTACCGCTGCCCGCCGTGGATGCGCGTACGCCTGCGCGAGGTGAATGATCCGTTCGATTCCGTTCCCGTTGGGCGCACCGGCGGCATCGATGTGATCGATCTGGCCAACATCGCCAGCTGCCCCTTCATCAGCACACAGGACCTCGGGCGTATGCACGCCGATGGATCATTCGAGGTGCTCGGGCGATTTGATAACAGCGATGCGAGGGGGTGTAATCTCCTGGTCGATTCGTAGCAGCTTCCAATCAGCAATTAGCAATCAGCAATGAACCACCATTGCTGATTGCTGATTCAGACAATCCTTACCAAGAAGTAATTCTTCTTCCCGCGTTGCAGAAGCATGAAGCGGCTCAGGGTGAGTTGAACCGTCCATTGCTCATCCACCTTCTGCTTGTTCACGCTGATGCTGCCTTCCTTCAGCGCGCGTTTCGCTTCGCCCTTGCTCTGCAGGAAGCCGGTGCGGTCGGTGAGCAGGTCGATGATGCTTGTTCCGCTCAGTGCATCGCGTGAGACCTCCGCTTGCGGCACGCCCTCGAACACATCGAGCCACTGCTGGTCGGAGAGTTGAGTGAGCGCATCGGCCGTTGCATTGCCGAAGAGAATCTCGCTCGCCTGCTGTGCGCCTTTCAACTCACTTTCCCCATGCACCCGCCGAGTGATCTCCTCTGCCAGCGCTTTCTGTGCGATGCGCAGGTGGGGCGCCTTGCCATGTTCGGCCAGCACGCCTTCTACTTGCTCCTGCTCCCACGTCGTGAAGATGCGCAGGCACTTCGCGGCTTCCTCATCGCCCACGTTCATCCAGAATTGGTAGAACTTGTAGGGTGATGTGCGCTTGGCATCGAGCCACACGTTGCCTGACACCCCGGTCCCCGAACCGGGGTCGCTCTTGCCGAACTTGCTTCCATCGGCCTTGGTGAGCAGCGGCGTGGTGATGGCGAATGCGGGATTGCTCACGGCCTCTTCGCCGCCCATGCGTCGGATCAGCTCGGTACCCGTGGTGATGTTGCCCCACTGATCGCTGCCGCCCATCTGGAAGTTGCAGCCCTTGTTCTTCCACAGCCAGTAGAAATCGTATCCCTGCACCAGTTGGTAGCTGAACTCCGTGAAGCTAATGCCGGTCTCCAGGCGGTTCTTCACGCTGTCCTTGGCCATCATGTAGTTCACGGTGATGTGCTTGCCCACCTCGCGGATGAAGCGCAAAAAGCCCATGTCCTTGAACCAGTCGTAGTTGTTCACCAGCTCGGCGGCGTTGGCGCCGGTGAAGTCGATGAAGCGCTCGAGCTGCGCTTGCACGCAGGCCTGGTTGTGGCGCAGCGCGTCCTCGTCGAGCAGGTTGCGCTCGCTGCTCTTGCCGCTGGGGTCGCCCACCATGCCGGTGGCGCCGCCCACCAGCGCGATGGGCGTGTTGCCGCAGCGCTGGAAATGCACGAGCATCATGATCTGCACCATGTTGCCCACGTGCAGGCTGTCGGCCGTGGGGTCGAAGCCGATGTAGCCGCGCTGAGGCCCTTTGGCCAGTTGCTCCTCGGCGCCGGGCATGCTGTCGTGCAGGAGGCCGCGCCAGCGGAGCTCGGAGATGTAGTTCTTCATGTTCCGGTAAAAGCGCGGCGAAGGTAGAAGGGCGTGCTTTGGGCAACGCATGCACCATTCGGACTGTCAACCGGATACCTTGCCTTGCCAACCAAACCCATTGACATGCTGCGCCTGCCGCTCTTCGGACTTGCCCTTTCGATGCTTGTAGTGTCGAAGGCACAGACCATCAATCTCGCCGTGGTGCACGATGCCTGCGGGAATGGCAATGGCCAGGTCACGGCTATGATCACCAGCGGAGGGAATCTCCCTTACACGGCGGAATGGAGCACGGGTCTCGTAACCAGCGGCGATACACTCGCACTGGTGATCGACAACCTCTTTGCAGGCATCTACTCGTTCACCCTTACCGACGCGCTGGGCACAGTCTTCACCGAAAGCGCGGAAGTGCTCACGGTGCCTTCGTTGCAAGTTGCTTGGTCCAGCGCATACGAGGTGATCGCATGCGATGGAGGATGCACATTGCTGAGCATTCCGATGCCCGGTTCGGCGGGCACGGCAGGCGCTCCCTATTCCGTTGGGGGCCTCGCCCCCGGCGCGTACAACATGAGTTGGGGCTACCTCGGCATGTCTGCGCTCTGCGCGAACCAGACCTACGATGTTGTGCTGAGCGATGCCATGGGCTGCTCGGCGCAGACACAGATCATCGTGAGCGATGAGCCTTCGCCGAACCTGCTCCTGCAATCGATCACCGGAAGCTGCGCCGGCGATGCGAATGGCAGCGCCACATTCCAGTTCGATATGGAGGTGATGATGAATGTGGCCTCGGCCTCAGGCCCCACCAACACGATCGCTATCAGCTACCCCATGCCAGGTCAGGTGCAGGTCGATGGCATGCCTGCGGGCACCTATCAGTTCTACGCGAGCCCATCGGTGAGCCCGACTTGTTTCGATACGCTTCTCGTGGAAGTCCCCACGTTGCCTGCTGGATGCGGCACGGTGAGCGGCACCGCCTTCGCCGACCTCAACGGCGATTGCATCCAGGATGGCAACGAGCCGGGTCTGCCGAATCGGATGATCACCATCGGGCCAACTGGCGCCTACACCTTCACCAGCAGTCAAGGGGCCTATACGCGTGGCATGCCGCTCGGCGCCTACGCAGCCGACATCGCAGCGCCCGGCTACGATCCCAACTGCCCGGCTTCGCTCCCTGCGCCGTTCACACTTACGGTGCCAGCGCCCGATGCCCAACTCGACTTGGCCATGACCTACGGCTCTGGGCCGGATGCTGCGACATACCTGAGCGCGACCAGCCACACCCCAGGCTTCATGGCGCTCTATTATGCCACTGCAGTGAACGATGGCCCTATCGCCATGAACGACTTAACGCTGAGTGTCGCGTATGATCCCATGCTCTCCTTCGTCATGTCCGACTCGGTGCCAACAGCGCAGAGTGCCGGCTTCGTGAGCTGGACCATCGGCACGTTGCCGCCCTTCACCACGCTGGACTACCGTTTCGTTGTTCAAGTGCCGCCGGATCCGGGCCTCATCGGCACAACGCTCTCCGCGCAATGCACCATCAGCGGCGCAGTGCCCGATGCCGACCCATCGAATGATGTCTTCACGCTGAGCACCATCACCATTGGCGCCTACGACCCCAACGACAAACAAGCGCGCACCAGCTCCGATGCCAGCGCGCAGCACTACCTGGTCCCGCTCGACGAGCACATCGACTATACCATCCGCTTCCAGAACACGGGCACGGCACCTGCGCAGCATGTCTTCCTCATCGACACCATCGCAGCGGAATTCGACCTCGGCTCTTTCGTATTCCTGGGTGCATCGCACAACGCGGAGCTCACCTTGCTTCCCGGCCGCGTGCTGCGCTTCGACTTCCCGAACATCCAGTTGCCCGATAGCGCCAGCGACCCCGTGGGCAGCAATGGCTACGCGCGCTTCCGGCTGAAGCCCGCTATTGCATTGCCCGGCACGCTTTACCGCAACGCAGCGGATATCTACTTCGACTTCAACCCGCCCATACGCACCAACACCAGTGAGCTGATGGCCATGGAGCCGATGCACGTTGGCGGCATCGCAAGCGCAGCACTTCGCCTTGCGCCCAATCCGGCAAGCGGCTTCCTCTTGATCGAAACACCGCAAGTGTCACTGCGCAGCATCGAGCTGCTCGATCCGCTCGGTCGTGCGGTCTTGCACAGCACAACGACGAGCAGCACGGTTCGCATCGATGTCTCTGCATTGCCTCGCGGCGCATACGTGGTGCGCGCCATGGATGAACAGGGGAGAGTGATGCACGGGCGGTGCGTGATGGAGTGAGGAGCACCCCCCGCCTACCTTGCGCGCCGTGAACCTTGTAACCGGCGGTACTGGCATTGTTGGCGCGCATGTGCTGCTCGAGTTGCTGCGCGCTGGGCATAGCGTTCGGGCGCTGCATCGCGAAGGATCGGATCGCAGCATTGTTCAGCGCATCTTCTCACACTATGGGCACGGGGAGCTTGCTGCGCGCATCGAATGGGTCGAAGGCGATGTGATGGACGTGAGCGCACTGGCCGATGCGACGCAAGGTGTTGATCGGGTCTATCATGCGGCTGCCTTGGTGAGCTTCGATCCGCGAAAGGGCGACGCCATGCTGCGCGTGAATGTGCAAGGCACGGCCAACGTGGTGAACGCGGCACTGGAGTCGGGTGTGAAGCGGCTCTGCCATGTGAGTTCCACAGCGGCCATCGGCTCGCCAGCGAACGGCGCCATGGGCGATGAGGCCCTGCCATGGTCCGACCACAAGCGCGTTTCGGATTATTCGCGGAGCAAGCACTGGGCGGAGCTGGAGGTGCAGCGCGGCATTGCCGAAGGCCTGGAGGCCGTGATCGTGAATCCCTGCGTGGTGCTGGGGCCGGGCCAGCGCGGCCGCAGCAGCATGACCATCGTTGATCGGCTGCGCAAGGGCACGCGCTGGTACACATCGGGCACCAACGCGTTCGTTGATGCGCGCGATGTGGCGGCCTGCATGCTGGCGCTCATGGATAAAGGCGTCACCGGCGAGCGCTATCTGCTCGTGGGCGAGAACGTCGGCTACCAGCGCTTGTTCGCGTTGCTGGCGTCGGCCTTCGGCCATCCAGCGCCGCGTTCGGAAGCGCAGCCTTGGATGCTGGGCTTGGCCTGGCGCGCGGAGCGTTTGCGCGGCTTGCTCACCGGGGCATCGCCGATGGTGACCAAGGCCACGGCGGCGAGCTCACTGAACAAGCGGGCCTACAGCAATGCCAAGGTGAAGGCGCTGCTCGGGCATCAGTTCCGCACGCTGGAGGAATCGGTAGCCAACGTGGTGTCGTTCGCGACAGCAGGCTGAGGCCATTCGTCCTTCATGCGGCGCAGGCGCTCCACCACCTCATCGTAGATCGCCTTCATCTCCTCGGGGCGCTCGGCGTAATGGTCGAAGCTGTACTTGAATGCCGCACTGTCGGTGCCGTGCTCTACAAAGAGTTCGTTGTAGTAGCTCCCCATCGGCGGCAAGTTGGCGGGGGCCACCAGCATCGATTGGCTCATGCGCGCCTCAAGCAAGGTCATGCCCACCAGCACTTCGGTGAAGCGCTCGCGATCGAGAACGCCTTGTGTTGAAGGGGCTTCGGCATTGCAGCCCGTCAGCAAAGCGAGCAGAAGGATGAGCGAGGGCTTCATCGGTTGAAGAGCAAGCGTTCGCCGCGCACGGCATGATCCACTTGGCCGTTGGCAAACACGGTTGTGCCGTGTACCCAGGTGCGCAGCACACGCGCATGGAAGCGTTGTCCCTCGAAGGGCGACCAGCCGCACTTGCTCTGGAGGCCATCGCGCGTTACGGTCCATTGTGCATCCAGATCAACGAGCACGAGATCGGCCTTGTAGCCTTCGCGCACGTAGCCGCGATCGGCGATGTCGAACAGGCGCGCGGGCGCATGGCACATCTTCTCCACCACGTGCGTCATGGTGAACACGCCCTCGCGCGCTAACTCTAGCATGGCGGGCAATGCGTGCTGCACCAAGGGGCCGCCGCTGGGGCATTGCTTGTACTTCAGCGCTTTCTCCTCGAGCGTGTGCGGCGCGTGGTCGGTGGCCACCACATCGATGCGGCCTTCGTTCACGGCATTGCGGATGGCGTCGCGATCGGCGGCGGTCTTCACGGCGGGGTTCCACTTGATCAACGAGCCCTTGCTGGCGTAATCGGCATCGGTGAACCACAGGTGATGCACGCAGGCTTCCGCGGTGATGCGCTTCTTCTCCAGCGGACCGGCCTCGAAGAGCTCCAGCTCCTTCGCCGTGCTGATGTGCAGCACATGCAAGCGCGTTCCGAACGCCTTTGCCCGTGCGACGGCCGCGCTGCTGCTCTTGTAGCATGCTTCGGCGCTGCGGATGAATGGGTGCTCCTCGATGGGGATGTCCTCGCCGTAACGTGCGATGCGTTGCTCCAGCTCGCGCTTGATCGTGGGGTCATCCTCGGCGTGGATGGCGAGCAGCATGTGGGCGCGCTGGAAGAGCACATCGAGCGCGCGTTCATCGGTGATCACCATGTCGCCGGTGCTGCTGCCGAGGAATGCCTTGAGGCCGCATACCGTGCGCGGATCGGTGCGCACCGCTTCTTCGATGTTGCGCTCGCCGCAGCCCATGTAGAAGGAATAATTCACCACGCTACTGGCCGCGCCCATGCGGTACTTCTCTTCCAGCAGATCCTGCGTGAGCGTTTGCGGCACCGTGTTGGGCATCTCCATGAAACTGGTGACGCCACCTGCTGCCGCAGCAGCACTGCCATGCGCGATGTCCTCTTTGTGCGTGAGGCCCGGCTCGCGGAAATGCACTTGATCGTCGATGGCGCCGGGGAGCAGATGACGGCCTTTCGCATCCACATCCTCAGCAGCAGAAGCGGAGCCGATGCCCTCCTCTGCGATGCGCGCGATCCGGTCGCCCTCCACCAGCACGTCAGCGGGGAAGATCCTTCCCTCGTTCACCACGCGTGCATCACGTATCACGAAGCGCTTCATCGTTCGGTTATTTGATCCATCCCCCGAAACGCATTTGCAGCACGCCGATGATCGCTTCGCGGAAGATGCTCGTGTTCATCTTGCTGGTGCCCTTGGTGCGGTCGATGAAGGTGATGGGCACCTCGGCGATGCGGAAGCCCTTGCGCCGCACGCGGTACTTCATCTCGATCTGGAAGGCGTAGCCGATGAAGCGCACTTCATCCAACGGCAAGGCTTCGAGCACGCGGCGCGTGTAGCACACGAAGCCAGCGGTGGTATCGCGCACGCCCAGCCAGAGCACCGCGCGCACATAGATCGATGCGCAATAGCTGAGCAGGATGCGGTCCCAGCTCCAGTCCTTCACTTGGCCGCCCTTCACGTAGCGCGAGCCCACGCTCATGTCGGCACCATCAGCGCAAGCCTTCCACAGTCGCACGAGGTCGTTCGGGTTGTGGGAGAAATCGGCATCCATCTCGAAGATGAACTCATAGCCGCGCTCCAGCGCCCATTTGAAGCCCGCGATGTACGCCGTGCCCAGCCCTTGCTTGCCGCTGCGCTCCAACAGATGGATGCGTCCCGTGGCATTGGCTTGGGCCTCTTTCACGAGTGTTGCCGTGCCATCGGGCGATCCATCATCGACGATGAGGATATCGAACGCCGGTTCAAGGCTGAGCGCATGCGCGATGATCTCGCGGATGTTCTCGCGCTCATTGTATGTAGGAATGATGACGAGGCGTTCGGGCAAAGCGCGGCGAAGATACCCTCGGACAGCAGGCTGGGAAGACCCTTAGCGCAACAGGTTCACATGACCTATGCGCTCGATGCGATCGCCGCTGTAGGCATCCTTCACGCGCACCTGCCAGACGTAAACGTCCATGGGCGCCTCTGAGCCATTCGCCAAGCGCCCGTCCCAGAACTCGCCCGGTACTTCACTGAGGAACACGCGCAGTCCCCAGCGATCGAAGACCTCGAAGCGGTAGTAGCGCTCATCGATGCCGAAGGTGATCGGCCCGAAACCCTCGTTCTTGTTGTCGTTGTTCGGTGTGAAGGTGTTCGGCACCCAAAGCACCATGCCATCTTCCAAGGTGATGGTGCGGCAAACCGTATCGGCGCAAAGGGCACTCGCATAAGCCACGAGGCATACGCCATAAGCATCGCCGATCTGCGCGGGGAAGGTGTGGCGCAGGTCGTCGTTATTGCCCACGAGCTGCTCGTTGATGAACCACGCGTAGCTATTGGCGCCCGAGCTGGTGTTCGTGAAGAAGCCCACCGGCTGTAGCGTGGTGATCACCTCGGGCAGCATGTCGAACGATGCCGTCGGCTGCGCGTAGGCCACCACCGCGTCGGCAATGGTCACGGTATCCGCGCCGCACCCGTTGCCCGCATCCACGATGAGCGTCACGTTGTAACTGCCCGGCTGGTTATAGGTCCAGGTGAAGGGCTCGCACTGCTCAATGGTCTGTCCATCGCCCAGGATCCAGGTGCATGTGCCATTGCCGGTGTAGCCATGCGAGAAGCTGACCTCGAGCGGCACGCATTCACCGGCGCTCTCGGCTGTGAAGTCGGCCACAGCCGGTGAAACCACCGAGATGCTAACGGATGCGCTCACCTGTGGGCAAGGATTCGGCGGCGTGATGGTGTAGGTGTACAAGCCCGATGCGCCCGTTGCGGGATCGAAGATGCTCGGGATCGGCGTGCCATCGGGATCGGTCCATTGACCATTCGCATCAGGGTTACCGCCGAGCGCTGTAACGAGGTCGACGGCATCGTCGCCCGGGCAGAAGGTGAGTGCCGCGCCCGCGCCGGCATTCCCAGCGGTAACAACCGCAACGGTAACGATGGCCGCATCGTCAATACATGGCGCGGTACCGCTCACGGTGTAGGTGTACACACCAGGCAATCCGGTAGCTGGGTTGAAGCTTCCTCCGGTGGCAATGCCGTTGGGGTCGGTCCATATGCCGCCGGGTTGGGGGCTTCCACCGAGCGCTGCGAAGAGGCCGACCAGAGGACCGCTGGTGCAGAGCACGAGGTTGCCATCATCGCCGGCTTGTGCCACAGGGTTGATGGTGACTGTAACAGTTGAGCTAGCCGATGCGCATGGTGCGATGCCCGCAACCGTGTACGTGTAGATGCCTGCTTGATGGATCGCGGGATCGATGACGGTGCCATGGGGCAATCCGCCCGGTGCGGTCCATGTGCCGCCAGCGTCGAGCGTGCCGCTGAGACCATCGAAGAGTGATTCCTGAGCGCTGCTGGCGCAGAGCGTAAGGGTGCCGCTGGTGCCTGCGAGCGGCGCGATATTCACCGTGATGCTCAGCGTGGCTTGCGCATCGGGGCAGTTGCCGATACCGGGCACCGTGTAAGTGAATATGCCGCTGCCTTGGCTCATTGGGTTGAAGGTGGAAGCAACAGCATTGCCTTGGGCATCTGTCCAAGTGCCATTGGCGTCGGGCGTGCCGGCGAGTTGCGTTGTAAGGTTGAAGGACGCCTGCGTGCTGCAAACGCTGATGCTGTTATTGGCACCGGCATTGGGGCCTTGCAACAGATTCACGGTGATGATTGCCGTGCTTGTCGGGCATGCGACTCCAGCGATGGAGTAGGTCTGCGCGCCTGCTGGGTCCGTGGCCGGATTGAACACACCGTTGAACGATGTGCCGTTCGGATGTGTCCATGTACCACCTGCTTGCGGCGATCCGCCCAATAGATTGAAAAGGTTCACGGCCGCACTGCCGGGGCACAAGTCAATGGATGCGCCTGTGCCAGCATTCCCAGGCTGCTCCTCGGTGATGGTGACTTGCGAGCTAGCGCCAGCGCAAGGCGCTACCGCTGCCAGCGTGTAGGTGTACACGCCTGGTGCCATCGTCGCAGGATCATAACTGCCGCCGACAACCGCGCTTGGCCCGCTCCATGTTCCGCCTGCATCGGGCGATCCGCCGAGCTGCGCGAAGAGATTGATCGTTGCGCCGTTGCCACAGACCGTCGCGCTGCCGTTGGTGCCAGCGTTGGGCGAGCTGGTCTCAGTCACGGTCACCGTCGCGCTCGCGTTGGTGCATGGCGCCACACCAGTCACGGTGTAGGTGTAAACGCCCGGCGTCATCGTGGCCGGATCGTAATTGCCGCCGACAACTGCTGAAGGCCCGCTCCATGCTCCGCCTGCATCCGGCGTTCCGCCGAGCTGAGCGAAGAGGCTCACCGCCGCGCCGACATCACACACGGTCACGCTGCCATCGGCGCCCGCATCGGCCGGTGCGTTCTCGGTGATCGTCACCGTGGCGCTGCTTCCCACGCACGGCGCTACCGCTGCCAGCGTGTAGGTGTACACGCCGGGGTTCATCGTGGCGGGGTCGTAGTTGCCGCCGACAACGGCGCTAGGACCGCTCCATGTTCCTCCTGCATCGGGCGACCCACCGAGCTGCGCGAAGAG
>JBATND010000262.1:0-20306 GCA_049290175.1 Flavobacteriales bacterium
GGCCCTGAAGCGCGATGCTCCAGGGCCTTCGGTCAGCGCCACAAGGGGTGGCTGTTAGTCTTCATCTTCTTCATCCTCGTCGTCACCGCCGGCATCGTCCTCCTCATCATCGTCATCCTCATCGTCCGCGTCGTCGTCGGCATCCATGTCATCATCCTCGTCGGCTTCGTCATCGCCGCCCAAGTCGTCGGCGCCTTCCGCGCCTTCGCTATCGAGGCCTTCATCGTCGGCATCGTCTCCGCCAGCCGCGCCGTCGTTGTCCTGATCAAGGAACTCATCGATCTCCGCACGGCTCTCCGCGTTGATCTTGATCAGGTACATGGCTTCGGGCGTGCGCAGTTCGATCACCCGCAGCATCTCGCCTTTGGCGGTGGGGATGGTCTTGATGTGCGAGGTGTCGATCCCGTCAGGATACTGTTCCTGCAAGGTCTCCTTGAGCTCATCGGTCAAGGTGTTGAAGGAGCGGATCAGGCGCTGCATGGTGGGTTACATGTCGAGGACGTAGGCGAAGATGAGGGGCGCCACAATAGTAGCATCGCTCTCGATGATGTGCTTCGGGGTATCGGTGTCGAGTTTCCCCCAAGTGATCTTCTCGTTGGGCACGGCGCCGCTGTAGCTGCCGTAGCTGGTGGTGCTGTCGCTGATCTGGCAGAAGTAGCTCCAGAAAGGAATGTGTTCCCGCTGCAGGTCCTGGTGCAGCATGGGCACCACGCAGATGGGGAAGTCGCCCGCGATGCCGCCGCCGATCTGGAAGAAGCCGATGCCGTCGGTGCCGCAATTGGCGGTGTACCATTCGGCCAGGAACATCATGTATTCGATGCCGCTCTTCATCATCTGCGGCTTGCAGTCGCCGGTGATGCAATGCCCGGCGAAAATGTTGCCCAAGGTGCTGTCTTCCCAACCGGGGCAGATGATGGGCAGGTTGCGTTCAGCGGCCGCCACCATCCAGCTGTCCTTCGGATCGATCTGGTAGTACTGCTGCAACACGCCGCTGCGGATCATCTCGTAGAAGTACTCGTGCGGGAAACGGCGGTTGCCGCTCTTGTCGTCGGCGCTCCAGAGGTCGAGCACGTGCTTCTCCAAGCGGCGGAAGGCCTCGTGCTCGGGGATGCAGGTGTCGGTCACGCGGTTCATGCCGCGATCGAGCAGCGCGCGCTCCTGTTCGGGCGTGAGGTCGCGGTAGTTGGGGATGCGCTCGTAGTGATCGTGCGCCACCAGGTTCATCACATCCTCCTCGAGATTGGCGCCGGTGCAGCTGATGATGTCCACCTTGCCTTGGCGGATCATCTCCGCGAGGATCTTGCCCAGTTCGCCGGTGCTCATGGCGCCCGCCAGCGTGATCATCATCTTCCTTCCTTTCCCGAGATGTTCCTTGTAGCCTTTAGCGGCATCGACCAGCGCTGCGGCATTGAAGTGCAAGTAATGCTTCTCGATGAAGGCGGAAACGGGCCGCGATCCTGCCGCGCCCGTGGCGTGGAGCGTGGGCGAGGGCTTGGCGATGGGTTGCGATTGCATGGCGGGAAGGGTGGCTGGAAGCGGGGCCGAAGATAGAAGCGCGAATGTTCGGCAAAAGCACGGCGATCATCGATCATGCGCGCTGCGGTTAGCTTCGCGGCATGGCCTTCCACCTCGCGCGGCTGCATGCGCTCAACTTCCGCAATCATCGCGAAGCGGAGGCCGACCTGTGCGCCGAGGTGAACTGCTTCACCGGTCCGAACGGCGTGGGCAAGACCAATTTGCTCGATGCCGTTCACTACCTCGCGTTGGGCAAGGGCTACCTCGAGGCGCAGGACCAGCACAACATCCGCCATGGTGAGGAGCTCTTCGTGGTGCAAGGCGTGATGCGAGGGGAGGAGGGCGACGATGCGGTGCTATGCAGCGTGCGTCGCGGGGCGCGCAAGGTGCTCAGCCGGAACCGCAAGGAATACGACCGCATCGCCGATCACGTGGGGCGCTACCCGGTGGTGATGATCACGCCTTACGATGGGCAGCTGATCCTCGATGGCAGCGAGGTGCGCCGCCGCTTCATCGATGGCCTTATCGCGCAGTTCGATAAGCCCTTCCTCGAATCGCTGATCCGGTACAATCGAGCGCTCACCCAGCGCAACGCCTTGTTGAAGCACGCGGCCGAGCGCGGCGGCATAGCGGCATCGGCGTTCGATCCGTGGAACGAGCAGCTCTGCGCCTTGGCCGCATCCATCCATGCAGCGCGCGGCGCCTTCATCGGCGAGTTGGCTCCCTTGCTGTTGCAGCATTATGCGGCCATCAGCTCAGGACCCGAGGAAGTGGCGCTGCACTACCGATCGCCGCTGAACGATGCCGCCATGGCCGACCTGCTGGCCGCGAGCTGGGAGCGTGATCGTGCCGCGCAGCACACCACCACCGGCATCCACAAGGACGACCTTCTCTTCACCCTCGATGGCCAGCCGCTGAAGCGCTTCGGTTCGCAAGGGCAGCAGAAGACCTACCTCATCGCGCTGAAGCTGGCGCAATTCGAGCTCACCACCCAGCGCGCCGGACAGCGTCCCATCCTCTTGCTCGACGACATCTTCGACAAGATCGATCCGCAGCGCATGCGCCACCTGCTGCGCCTGCTCAGCGACCATCGCTTCGGCCAGGTCATCATCACCGATACCGATCCTTTGCGCCTGCACGCCGCGCTCGACGGCCTCGACCTCGAGACCCGTTTCTTCCATCTCACCCACGAAGGCATACACCGTGAAGCGCCGCAACGAGCAATCGCTGGCTGAGGCCATCGGTCATCTGGTCGATGGCGCAGGCATGCGCGAACGCCTCGACGAGGCCGCGATCACGGAAGCGTGGCCCGAAGTGGCCGGTGCCATGGTGGCGCGCCATACCACCGCCATCCGCTTGCGGAACGCCATCCTGCGCATCAGCGTTGACAGCGCACCCTTACGGCATGAGCTCAGTTACCTGCGCGCCGACATACTCGCGCGGCTCAACGAGCGGGCCGGTCGCGAGGTGGTGAAAGAAGTAGTGGTGCAGTGAGCTTGCTCAGAACTGCTCCCTTCCGCTGAAGAAGAAAGCACCCTCGATGCCAGCGTTCTCATCGCTGTCGCTGCCATGCACGGCATTCTTGGCCTTGCTCTCGGCGAAGCGCTTGCGGATGGTGCCCTCAGCGGCCTGAGCGGGGTCGGTGGCGCCGATCAGGTCGCGGAACGATTGCACGGCATTCTCCTTCTCCAGTATGGCCGCAACGATGGGGCCGCTGGCCATGTATTCCACGAGTTCGCCATAGAAGGGGCGTTCCTTATGCACGGCGTAGAAGGTGCCGGCCTCCTGACGCGAGAGCCGCGTGTACTTCATGGCCACCACCCGGAAGCCATTGTCCATGATCATATCCAGGATCTTGCCCATGCTGCCGGCGGCTACCGCCTCGGGTTTGATCATCGTGAAGGTCCTATTCGTCGCCATGCGTTCTCGTCGTTCGGGGTTGTGGTCGGGCCATCGCCTTGGCGCGGCCGGTGGGTTGTTGAAAAAGCGGCGCAAAAGTAATCGGACACCTTCTCCGATCGCGGGGTCGCATGCTTCTTCCTTCGTTGCGCCACCCGAAGGCGGCCCTTGCCGCTTCCTGAAGCACCTATCTCCATGCGAACTCTCCGGCTCATTTGGTTGCTCCCTGTTGTCGTGCTCTCAGCGTGTGGGGGCGATAGTCCGAAGAACGGCGTAGCGGATGGCCTGATCATCGGCGGCGAGGATGTGCATGTGACCGCCATGTACCAGATGCCCACGCCCAACGAGCTCTTCGGGCTGGTACGCCAGATGGCGGGCGATGGGCACCGGCGCCTGATGAACCCGGCCTCGAACGTGGATCGTTATGTGAGCCTGCGCGCTCGCGCCGTGAATTTCGGCGTGTACGCCACCGACCTGGTCTATGCCAGCAGCTTCAAGCTGAATGTTGATGTGGCCCGCTACTACCTCACCTCGAAGAAGCTCGCCGGTTCGCTCGGCCTCGACGCTGCATTCACCGATGCCGACTTCGTTCGCCTCGAATCGAACCTGGCGCGCGGCGACTCCTTGGAGATCATCAGCAACGAGGCCTACCAGCGCGCCTACGAGCGCATGCAGCTGGAGAACATGAGCGCTGTGCTGCACATGGTGCTGGCTGGCGGCTGGATGGAGAGCATGCATCTGGTGATCCGGCAGATCGAGGCCTTCGGCGGCGGCGATGCCCTCATGGCGCGCGTGGCCGAGCAGAAGGTGACCCTCGATCACCTTTTGGGAATGATGGAGGCCACGCGCGATCAGCCGGACGTGGCAGCGGTGTACACCGACCTGCTCGCTGTGCGCGCCATCTACGACCAGCTCGAAGTGAAACGCACGCCTCAGCAGGGCACCTCGCCCTCCGGTCGCATGGTGCTCGGTGAGGAGGTCACCATCGAGCTCACGCAGGCCAAGTACCAGGAATTGGCTTCGGCCATTGACCGCCTGCGCGCGGAATGGACCAAGCCCGAAGGCGAAACCACCAACTCGTAAGCGACCCACGCACATGCTACGTCCACTGCTTCTCGCCGCTGCGCTGCCTTGCGCCTTCACCATGCTCCTGCCGATGCAGGCCAGTGCGCAGGTCTCCGAGTGCCCCACCTACCATCGCTTCAATTGCGAGCGCTCCGGCGATGCGCGCTTCTCCGTGAATGGGCAGAGCCGCAGCGCCATGGTGAAGATCGGGGAGGAGACCGAGCTCAACATCATCGTGTACCGCGGACAGGACTACCGGATCAGCGTGTGCCACGACACGAAGGTCCTCGGTGAGGACCTCGCCATCCGCTTGGTGGAGAAGATCCGCACCGCGAAGCCCGGCGGGAACAAAGGCGAGATGGTGGAGACCGAGAAAGTGCTCTGGGACAATACCGAGCACGATATGGCTCCGAGCATCGAATTCAGCTGCACCGCCACCAAGCGCGTAGCTGTTGAAGTGAATGCACCAGGAGCTGCGGAGCGCAAAGGCAAGAAGGCCGACATCGACATCGGATGCGTGGGCATCCTCATCGAGCACATGCCTTCGCCGGGCATCGGTTTCTGAGGTCGCGCCTCCTCCATTTCCTGCGCGGCTATCTTGCCAGCCATGTCCGCTGTTCCCTCCCTGTCGCGCCAAGCGATTGATGCCCTGCGCCAGTTGCTCAGCACACCGAAACGGCTCGCACTGGTAACGCACTACAACCCCGATGGCGACGCGATCGGATCATCGCTCGGGCTGATGCATGTGCTGCGCAAAGCCGGGCATGGAGCACAGGTGGTGCTCCCGAATTCAGCGCCGGCATACCTGCGCTGGATGCCCGGCTACCAGGAGCTGATCGCCGCGGACGCGCAGCGTGACCAGTGCGTAGCGGCCATTCGTTCCGCCGACGCGGTGATCTGCCTCGACTTCAACCGGCGCGACCGCGTGGGGGCGCTGGAGGAAGAGTTGCGGAAGGCGCCCTATGCCGTGCTCATCGATCACCATCAGGAACCGGAAGGTTTCGCCGCAATCTCATTCTCTGATCCCGAGGCCTGCGCCACCAGCCAGATGGTGCATGACATCGTTGAAGCCATGGGATGGAGCGATCTCATCGGCATCGAAGCGGCCACTTGCCTCTACACCGGCATCGTGACGGACTCCGGCAGCTTCCGCTTTGGCAGCACCACGCCGCACACCATGCGCGTGGCCGCGAGCCTGATGGATCGCGGCGTGCCCATCACCGATGTGCATGAGTCCATCATGGATGACAACCGGTATGATCGCCTGCGGTTATTGGGTTTCACGCTCACCGAGCGCATGGTGGTGCTGCCCGAGCTCGGCGCCGCGATCATCTCCCTTAGCATGGCCGACCTCAACCGCTTCGGCTACCAGCAAGGCGATACCGAGGGCTTCGTGAATTATGGCCTTTCGATGCGCGGCATCCGGCTCGCTGCCTTCTTCGTGGAGCGGCCCGATCTGGTGAAGGTGAGCCTGCGCAGCAAAGGGCAATTGCCGGTCGATGGCCTTGTGCGCGACCACTTCAACGGTGGCGGGCACCGCAACGCGGCCGGCGGCCAAACCAAGGAATCGCTCGCCGATGCCGTTGCGCGCTTCCGTTCGCTGCTTCCTGATTTCATGGCCAAGCACCCATGAGGATCGCATGTCTCTTCATGCTGGTTGCGGCCTGCAATGGCCCGTCGCCAGCGCCCGTGCAGCAGAAGCCTATGAATGCTGAGGATCTGGTGCGCGGGAATCGTGATGCCATCCGCTTGGAGGATCGCGACATCAACCTCTACATCGAGCGGTATGCCTTGGACCCGCAGCGAAGCGGCACCGGCGTGCGGCACCAGTTGCTGCGCGATGAGCCCGGCGCTGCGGTGAAACCCGGCCAATGGGCCTTGGTGCGCTACCGCATGGAATTGCTCAACGGCGATACGGCGTACACCAGCGATCCTTCGGGTCCGGAAGGCTTCTTGGTGGAAGAGGACAATGTGGAAAGCGGCCTGCACGAGGCCATCCAGCATCTCTCCCCGGGGGATAGCGCCATCATCATCATCCCCAGTTACCGCGCGCATGGCCTCATTGGCGATATGGACCGCGTGCCGCCCCGCAGCACCGTGGTGTATCGCATCGGAATGGCGGGCATCCGTGAATAGCATGCGTGCGCTGTGCTGCTTCTTCGCTGCTGCATGCCTGCTGTCCGCTTGCACGCGCTCGTCGCACGAAGGCTATAAGGTGGTGGGCGATGATGTGCATCTGCGCTACATCGTGCTTGGTGAAGGCGATCGCGTACCGGCCGATGGCGATAGCCTGCTGCTCCGTTTCCGTGCCTCGGCGCTGAACGCGGATCCCGGCTCGTTCTGGAGCACCGAGCGCTGGTATGCTGCAGCCGATCTGCGCAATGGCGCCTTGTTGCCCGCCATGCGTCGCTTGCATGCGGGCGACAGCATGAGCCTCATCGCCCCAGCCTCGCGTTGGCCTTGGGCCGCGCTGCTGCGCAAGGACCTCCCAGCTCCTTCAGATACGCTGACCTTGCGCATGGAACTCCTGCTGCTCGACGTGCTCTCTCCAGCGGACATGGAGCAGCGCCGCGAGCGCTTCAAGGCCAACGACCCGGAAGGCTTCGAGCGCATGCTGATCGAGGCCTACATCGCCAC
This sequence comes from Flavobacteriales bacterium, assembly GCA_049290175.1. Taxonomy (GTDB): domain Bacteria; phylum Bacteroidota; class Bacteroidia; order Flavobacteriales_F; family PHOS-HE28; genus PHOS-HE28. The sequence continues at coordinate 7,117 of JBATND010000262.1, forward strand.
GGATAGCACGGCTTGGATGCGCTGGGGCACCAGTGATCTGCATTACCGCATCACGGGCGATGCACTTGATACTACGCGCTGGGCGGTGGGCACAACGTTGCGATTGCGTTGGGAGGGATTCGGTTTGGCCGATGGCCGAGCGATCGATGCAACGGCCCGCAATGGCGGTGATTTCATCTGGCATTACGGCACGCCCGAGCAATTGCTGCGCGGCCTCGAGGTAGCCGTAAGCCTGCTGCGCGAAGGACAGGAAGGCGAGTTCCTCTTTCCCTCGAGCATGGCTTTCGGCGAGCGCGGCGTGGGCACAGCCCTCGAACCGGGCATGCCGGTGCGCTACCAATTGCGCGTGTTCCGGGAGCAGGTGAACTGAACATCGCATCGCGCCGCACGTATGAGCGCCCGCCCGCCGCTGCGGGAAGGGACACATGCGCGCCACACTCTCCACCTTGGCCTTGCTGTTCGTTGCGCTGTGCGCCGATGCGCAAGAGCGTCACGGCCTCATCCACAGCAACTACGCCGGCGCCGATGCGGCATGGCTCAATCCTGCGCGCTCGGCTGGCCAATGGCCGTGGCTCGATGTGCAGATAGTTGGCGCCGATGTACATGCATGGAACAGCCTTGTGGCCTGGAGCGGTCGCGACCGTCGGCTCATGGGTGAAGTGATGCAAGGCATGGACCATGGGCGATTGGTGATGCGATCAGCATCGCCGAGTGCGAATCATCGCGCCATCGTTTCGGCGGGAATCGCCGGCCCCGGTGCCTCGTTGGCAATTGGTCGCACCACCATCGGCATCGGCATGCGCAGCCGTGCGCACGTGAGCGCATCGGGCCTCTCGCCGGCCATGGGCAACTTCATCTTCCATGGCCTCGACTATGCGCCGCAGCGCGATGTGCGGTATGGCGATGAAGGCGTGCGCGCAGTGGGTGCTGCATGGACGGAATTCGGTTTGAACCTGGGGCAGGTGCTGCGCGCGCAGGGCTTCGGTATCCTCAGCGCTGGCATCAACGCGCGCTACCTGCAAGCGCATGCCGGCGGAGCGCTTTCACTCGAGGGCATCGACTACACGGTGCTCGATACTGCGCGCGTGAGCGTGCATACGGTTACGGCACGGTACGGCTTCGCAACGCCAGCGGCGAATGCGGGCCGCGGCTTCGGCGCCGACCTGGGGATGAGCTACACCCGCACCGACAAGGAGGCCGATGGCTACATGCCGCACCGCAGCAGCGGTGGCTGCTCACCGCTTCGCTACAACTATCGCGTGGGCCTCTCGCTCGTTGATCTCGGCGGCATGCGTTTCCGCGATTCGCAGTCCGGTGCGATCGAGACCGGCGCATTGGACATCGCCGATTACAACGACTTGCCGATCGCGGATCAAAGCGACCTCGACAGCCTGCTCGCCTCGGCAACGCGATGGACGCGCAGCGATGGGCTTCGCATCGGGTTGCCCACGGCGGCCAGCGTGCAGTTCGATAAGCGCATAACCGGTGGAGCGTACCTGAGCGCTGCGGTGGTGCAGCAACTGAGCGCGCGCAGCGGCCTTCGTTTGCGGCGCGCCAACAGCATCGCGTTCAATGCGCGCTATGAGACCCGTTGGATGGAAGTGGCCATGCCGTTGGTGATCGAGGAGTACGACCTGCGGCGACCTGCGCTTGGCCTCATGCTCCGCTTCGATGGCATCGTGGTGGGGACCGATCGTCTTGGCCCGTTGGTGAGCAAGCGCGACATGCACGCTGCCGATTTCTACTTCCGCCTGCGCTGGCTCATCAATCGCAGTCCGTTCTGCAAGGGCAAGCGCAAGGCGAATGGTCCGCACGCGCCGGGCAGCGGCGAGTCTTTGCCGTGCGCGCAGCCCAACGGATAGACCTTACTACTTCCCGATGATGAAGACCGCTGGGCGCTTGCCCAAGGACGGCACGCGCTTGCGCCAATCGCCGATGCGGTGCGTTGCAGCGCTGCCACCGGGCTGCGTCAGGTCGATAGCGATGCAAAGCGTGGTGCCGGGTGAGCAGGTGGCCAGCAGATCGGCGAGGAGCGCGTCGTTGCGGTAAGGTGTTTCGATGAAGAGCTGAGCGGCGCCGGTGCGCTGGGCATCCTGCTCCACGCGCTTGATGGCCTGCTTGCGCTCAGCGGGCTTCACCGGCAGGTAGCCATGAAAGGTGAACGATTGCCCATTCAAGCCCGATGCGGCGAGGGCGAGCAGGAGGGAAGAAGGGCCGATCAACGGGATCACCGTTACACCGGAGCGGTGCGCGGCGCTCACGAGCAAGGCACCCGGATCGGCAATGCCCGGCATGCCCGCTTCGCTGAGGATGGCTCCATCGCGGCCATCGGATAGATGCTTGAGGAGCGATTCGGCCTCGGCGGCGGTGGTGTCCTTATCGAGCCTGTGCAATTCGATGCGCGCGAGATCGATGCCCGGCACCATGCGGCGCAGCATCTGGCGCGCGGTCTTCTCGTGCTCGCAGAAGTAGAGCGTGATGCGCGAGGCAAGCTCGATGTTCTCCAGCGGCAATTGCTCGATGCCGCCGTGATCGCCCAGCCACACGGGCATGAGGTAGAGACGGCCCCGGTCAGCGCTTGGCAAGGTCATCGAGCAACCGGTTGCAGGCATCCATCAGCATGCTGAATACTTCATCGAATCCCTCATCGCCGCCGAAGTAGGGGTCGGGCACTTCGCGCAGCGGATGTTCAGGGGCGTGATCCATGATCAGCATGGCCTTGCGCGCGTGCTCGGCGCTTGGAGCGAGCCGTTGCATGTTGCGCAGATTGTCGGCATCCATGGCCAGCAGCAGGTCGAAACGCTCGTAGTCCGTAGCGGTGAATTGCCGCGCGCGCAGGTCGCCGATCTCCATGCCCTGTTTGCGCATGGCGGCTTGGGCCCGCCGATCGGGCGCTTCGCCCACGTGGTAATCGCCAGTGCCCGCGCTATCCGTAACGATGCCGATGCCGCGCTCTTGCGCGAGGTGGCGCAGCACGCCCTCGGCCATGGGCGATCGGCAGATGTTGCCCAAGCAGACCAGCAGGATCCTCATGGCGGCGAAGGTCGGTCGCGGAAAGGAAGGTGCATGACCTCCCCGTTACCTTCGCCGCCATGCAAGCGCCGAAGCTGCCCGCCATGTTCGGTATTTTCCGCCAGCGGAAGCTGCGTGGCTATGAATATGCGCCGCGCTATTACGACCAAGCAGCCGAGGAGCGGAAGGAGCGCTTGGAGCGCCTGCGTGCTGAAGGCCATCAGGAAAGCGGCGCGCGGCGCGAGGACTTGCGCTCGCGCATGCGGCACAGTTGGCAGCGAGAGGGCAGCGACCGCGCCAGCATCATCCGGCTGGTGGTGATCATGGGCATGGTGCTCCTCATCCTTTATTTCATCATCAGGAGTTTCGGGCTCCTGGACCCAAGCACATGGCCGACCTGATCAGGCTTCTGCCCGACCATGTGGCCAACCAGATCGCCGCTGGCGAGGTGGTGCAGCGCCCTGCATCGGTGGTGAAAGAGCTGCTGGAGAACAGCATCGACTCCGGTGCCACGCGCATCACCATGGCAGTGAAGGATGCCGGGCGCACGCTGATCCAGGTCTCCGACGATGGCAAGGGCATGAGCCCCGCCGATGCGCGGCTCAGCTTCGAGCGGCACGCCACCAGCAAGATCCGCCAAGCAGACGACCTCGGTGCCATACGCACCAAGGGCTTCCGCGGCGAGGCCCTCGCCAGCATCGCGGCCATCGCTCAAGTGGAATTGCGATCGCGCGAGCACGATCAGGAGCTGGGCACGCGCGTGCTCATCGAGGGCAGTCGTGTGCGCGTGCAGGAACCGGCCGCAGGCCCCGAAGGCACCACCATCAGCGTGAGGAGCCTTTTCTTCAATACCCCCGCGCGCAGGCAATTCCTCAAGAGCGATAGCGTGGAGCAGAAGCATGTGCTCGACGAGTTCATGCGCATCGCCTTGGCCCACCCCGAAGTGGGCTTCCGGTTGGTGAGCAACGATCGCGAGGAATTCAACCTGCCGCCCAGCGGCGCCGATGCGGCTTGGAGCGCCGCCATGCGCCAGCGCATCACGGGCCTCTTCGGCCGGAAGCACGATGAGCGCTTGGTGCCGGTGGAGGAGGGCACCGATTTCGTGCATGTGCAAGGCTTCGTGGGCAAGCCCGAATTCGCGAAGCGCACGCGCGGCGAGCAGTTCTTCTTCGTGAACCGCCGTTTCATCCGCAGCAATTACCTCGAGCATGCCGTGCGCCGCGCATACGAGGAACTCGTTTCCTCCGACAGCTATCCGGGCTGGTTCCTCTTCATCGACATCGATCCCGCGCAGATCGACATCAACATCCATCCCACAAAGACGGAGATCAAGTTCCGCGACGACCGTGCGGTGTATGCCATCGTGCATGCCGCGGTGCGCCGCGCGCTCGGTCGCTTCAACATAACGCCCAGCCTCGATTTCGAGCCGGAGCCAGCCATGATCGCTGCAAGTGGTGGAGCAACACCCGCATGGCGCCCTACCGACATCGGCGCATTCACCGCGCCGCCGCGCCCAAGTCCCGAGGGCTGGCAGAAGCTCTTCGACATGGGCATGGCCTCCCCAGTGGAAGAAGCCACGGTGGCCTCCATGACGGCGAAGTCCGTTACGGAAGACCTCGTGCTGCCCTCGCGCGACGAAGAGGCAGTTGGCGAGCGCCCCGTGTTCCAATTGCATGGGCGCTACATCGTGGCGCAGGTGCGCAGCGGCGTACTGATGGTCGATCAGCATCGCGCGCATGAGCGCATCCTCTATGAGCGCAACCTGAAGCTGCTGGCTCAAGGCGCGGGCATCACGCAAACGGAGCTCTTCCCGCGCCATGTGGAACTGAGCGCCACCGACCTTGCTCTAGTGGAAGGCGTGCTGCCCGAGCTGCGCTGCATGGGCCTCGACCTGGAGCTCTTCGGCGGCCGCACCGTGCAGGTGAACGGCATGCCCGCTGAGAGCGCCGATGAGGATCCCGCGCGGCTCATCGAGCAATTGCTCGAGCAGCTGCGATCGGCGGGCAGCGCCTTGCGCAACGAACGGCACCCGGCATTGGCGCGCAGCATGGCGCGCAGCATGGCCATCCGGCATGGCCGCGTGCTGAGCATCGCCGAGATGCACGGCCTCATCGATCGCCTTTTCGGCTGTGAGCAGCCCACGCGCACGCCCAGTGGCAAGCCCGTGCTCTTCACATTCACCCTCGACGACATCAACGAGCGCTTCGAACGCTGATGCAGTACCGCACCGGACCCTTGCAGCATACGCCCACCGTGGTGAAGAACCTGGTGATCATCAATGCCATCGTGTTCGGCATTGTGCTCATAAGCGGAGGCATTTTCCTCGGGTTACCGCTCAATGCCACGCTCGGTCTGCACTACATCGGAGGTCCGGCGTTCGAGCCGTGGCAGCTCATCACGCACATGTTCATGCACGGCGGCGTCGGCCACATCTTCATGAACATGTTTGGCTTGTTCATGCTCGGCTCGCCGTTGGAGTACCACTGGGGGTCGAAGCGCTTCCTCAACTTCTACCTGATCTGCGGCCTTGGCGGTGCAGCGCTGAACATGGGCGTGCAGGCCTGGGAGTTCAATCAACTCGCTGCCGTGATGAGCGAGGACAGCATCGAGCAAGTGCGTGAATACGGTCGCGCGGCCCTGGTGAACCTATGGCGCGGCGGCGCGGGATTCGAGAGCGAGGCCATGAATGCGATGGCGGAGATCATGTTCACGCCTATGGTGGGGGCCAGCGGCGCCATCTTCGGGATCCTCGCGGCCTTCGCAATCCTGTACCCGAACGTGGAGCTCATGATCATCTTCTTCCCGGTGCCCATCAAGGCCAAGTGGTTCGTGCTGCTCTATGCCGCCTACGAGACCTACGCAGGTTTCGCCGGGCTCATGGGCAGCGGCAGCGATAACATCGCGCACTTCGCGCATTTGGGCGGTGGCCTTACGGGATTGGTGCTGGCGCTGCTCTGGCGAAGGAGATTGCAACCGTGGCAGCGATTCTGATGCGTTCAACTTTGCGGCATGTTTGAGGAATTGAAGCGGCAATGGCGCACCGGCGGGATGGTGATCCGCCTCATCCTGCTGAACGTGGCGGTATTCCTGGTGCTGCGCTTGATCAACCTGCCGTTCTGGGCCATGGGCCAGAGCGGTCCCGATATCCTGAGCTGGCTGTGGAGCACGAGCAATCTCAGTGCGTTGCTCCATCGCCCTTGGACGGTGGTCTCCTACATGTTCACGCATTGGGGCTTCGGGCACATCTTCTTCAATCTGCTGCTGCTCTGGTTCATGGGCCGCATCTTCGAGGACCTGCTGGGCAGCAAGCGCGTTCTGGGCAATTACCTGCTGGGCGGCCTCAGCGGCTTCGCGCTCTATGCCATCGGGTACAACCTGCTGCCGGTGTATGCGCGCGCGGTGGAGGTGAGCACCATCCATGGCGCATCGGCCTCGGTGATGGCCGTGCTCGTTGGCATCGCGGCATACACGCCAGACTACGAGGTCAGGCTGTTGCTATTCGGCACGGTGCGGCTGAAGTGGATCGCGCTGGTGCTCTTCGTCATCGATCTGGTGAGCGTGCAAGAGAGCGCCAACAGCGGCGGACACCTGGCGCATATCGGCGGCGCGCTTTACGGCTACGCGGCATCGATGGCCCTGAAGCGGAAGAGAGGCGCGGGCGATTGGTCGCTCGCCTTCGTGAACGGGCTTGAGCGCTTCTTCGGTTTCTTCAAGTTGAAGCGTGGCCCGCGCATGCGTGTGGAGAAGCCTTTCAGCGGCAAGCGCCGGAGCGATTCCGATTTCAACGCTGCGAAGCGCGACCAGCAAGCGCGCATCGACGCCATCCTGGATAAGATCAGCCGCAGCGGCTACGACAGCCTGAGCAAGCAGGAGAAGGACATTTTGTTCAAAGCAGGGAAATGACGCCGTCAGCGAAGCGACCGTAGCGTGGACCCACTGGGTTGACCGTGCAAGGCGCACGCAACAAGGAAACAGCGTCTTGGTTTGAGCGTGATTGGACAACGGACGAGTAAAGGCGATGCAGGAGGCGACGACGCATAAGACGGCAGCACCGCGCAAGCGCCCCTCGCGATGGCACTTGCCGCTGTGGTGGGCCAATGGCTTCGCGGTGCTGCTCTTGCTGCTCACCTACCTCGCGCCGCATGTGCCTCCGAAGCTCTTCTGGCCCTTGGCGCTGCTGGCCTTCGCATATCCGTTCCAGTTGGTGGTGCATGCCTTCTTCCTCGGTTACTGGCTGTTCTTCCGCCGCAAGCGCATGCTGCTCTCCGGCCTCGCGCTGCTGATCGGCTTCGGGCATTTCACCGATCATGTTCAGTTCTTCGGGCAGTCGGATCCGCCTAGCAACGCGGGTGAATCCGTGAAGCTGCTCAGCTGGAACGTGCGCCTCTTCGACCTCTACAACTGGGACGACAACGATCGCACGCGCGACGCCATCTTCGATGTTCTCAAGCGCGAGGATGCCGGGATCCTCTGTTTGCAGGAGTTCTTCCACAGCACCGATAAGCGCTACTTCCGCACGCGCGATGCGATCATGCGCGAGCTCGGCTACCGCGCGGAGCACATGGCCTGGACGCACACCGCGCGCTACGATCAGCACTATGGCATCGCCACCTTCAGCAAGCGCCCTATCGCTGCTCGCGGCCGTGTGCCCTTCGGCCGCAAGACCAACAACATCTGCATCTGGTCTGATGTGGTGCTCGGCAGCGATACGATCCGTGTATTCAACGCCCATCTGGCGAGCATGCATTTCGGCGATGCCGATTACAGCTTCATCGATTCGCTGTCGAAGGACCCGAGTGCAGAACTGGTGAAGGAGTGGGGCGGCCGGTTGCTCGGCTTGCTCCGCAATGGTTTGGTGCGGCGCGCGCAAGAATCCGCGCTGATCGACAGTGCCATGCGCGCCAGTCCGCACCCGGTGGTCTTCTGCGGCGACATCAACGACGTGCCCATGAGCTACGCGTACCGGCTGCTGCGCGGTGACAAGCGCGATGCCTTCGCCGAGAGCGGGCAGGGGCTGGGCGGCACCTACATCGGCAAATTGCCCAAGCTCCGCATCGACCACATCCTGCACGATGAGGCCATCATGAGCTGGGGCTTCACCAGATTGCCGGAGGAATTGAGCGATCATCATGCGAATGCGGTGATGATCGCCGTTGGAGCACGGTGAACGCGCGGCGTGCGGCCGTGTACCGCACCACAATCCTACCCCCACCACTATGCTACAGAAGAAGACCCTGTTTGCGGCTTTTGCAGCCGTTGCACTAATGGTCGCCTGCAGCCGAGCACCCGAAAGGGATGCGGCAATGAGCGCTACGTCCGAAGGGGATGCAGTGGAAGAGGCTCCGCTGTTCAAGACAGCGCAACCAGAGGGCTTGGCAGCGAACAACTGGACCTCTGTTGCCGATTCGTCGATGCCGGCGAAGCCCAAGCCGATGAGCTCGAGCGCCGCCGTGCATAACGGCGACACGATCCGTCGCTTCATCCGGACGGCCGACCTGCGCTTCAGGGTGAAGGATGTGGTGAGCGCCACCTACGCCATCGAGGACCTGATCGCCGGGTTCGGCGGATTCGTGGAGCACACGCGCCTCAGCTCGAATGTGGACCACCGCTATACCACGCCCGTGAGCGCCGATAGCGTGCTGGAGACCACGCGCTATACCGTGGTGAATCGCGCCACCCTTCGTGTGCCGGTGGCCCAACTCGATACCGCGCTGAAATCACTCGCGCGATTCGTTGACTTCATGGACCACCGGACGGTGCAGGCCGAGGACGTCCGCCTGATGATCCTGGCCAACCGTTTGGCGCAGCGGCGGATCGCGGAACATGCGCGGCGCACGCAGCAGGCCGTTGATGAGCATGGCAAGAAGCTGCGCGATGTGGCCGATGCACAGGATGCCCTGCTGCGGCGGCAGGAGCAGGCCGACGAGGCCACGCTGAGCACCTTGCGCTTGGAGGATCGCATCAGCTACAGCACCATCGCGATCGAGATCTACCAGCGGCAGGCCGTGCGCCATGAGATGCTGGCCAACGAGCGCAACATCGCGCGCTACGAGCCGGGCTTCTTCAGCAAGCTGGCCGGTGCCGTCGCCGAAGGATGGCGCATGCTGCTGCGCTTCATCCTGTTCCTCGCGGGCAATTGGAGCATCATCCTGCTTGCGCTTGGGGCGTTCTGGCTCTTGCGCCGCTTCTTCCGCAGCAAAGGCCAGGGCTGATCGGTTCGCGAGCTGCCTTAGCTTCGGGCACCCTGATTAGACCATGAAGCACCTCGTTCGCGTACTCTTCGCCGCGCTGCTCGTTGCAGCATCCGTTTCTGCTCACGCCCAGCCGCGCATGCATGGCTGCTTGGTGCTGCACGATGGCCAAGCACCGCCACGTCCGCTGGCGCTTACGCCGCTGGAGCGCGACCAGATCGATGAGACCATCGCGCGCAGCGACACCTTTGATATCCTGCACTACGACATCAGCCTCGATGTCACCGACTACACCGGGCAGAGCATCACCGCAGCAACAACGGTGACCTACACGGCGCGCATGACCGGCCAGTATTCCATCCGCTTCGATCTCTTAGCGCTCACGGTGGACTCGGTGACCGGCCCCAATGGACCATTGCTCTTCACCCATGATGGAGCCTTCCTCCGCGTGGAGCTGGAAGAAGAAGCGATGGTAGGAGAGGAGCAGCAGCTCACCGTGCATTACCACGGCACGCCGGTGCGCGATCCTTATTGGGGCGGCTTCTACTTCGCGAGCAACTACATCTACAACCTCGGCATCGGCCTCACCACCGTGCCGCCCAACTTCGGCAAGGTGTGGTACCCCTGCTTCGACAGCTTCGTGGAACGCGCCGCGTACACCTTCCATGTGAAGAGCGCGGGCGGCCGCTGGCTGCTGGGCCAAGGCGATTTCATCGGCGAGGTGCAGCTCGGCGGCGATACCGTGATCCGCAGCTACGACCTGCCGCATGCCATCCCCACGCATGTGAGCGCCATCGCCGTGGCCAACTATGCCGAGAACAACTTCACGCATACCGGGGCTTATGGCGACATCCCTGTTTCGCTGCGCGCCAAGCCCACGCAGCTGACCGCCATGGTGGGCAAGTTCGGCGACCTCGGGGCGTGCATCGATGCACTGGAGCATTGGTACGGTCCTTATCCCTATGGCCGAATCGGCTATGTGCTCACCACCGATGGCGCGCTGGAGATCGTCACCAACATCGCCTACCCGGATTTCATGCCCGGCCAGCCGCTGGGCCGCAACCGCAAGCTCTACGCGCACGAGTTGGGCCACCACTGGTGGGGCGATAAGGTGACGCCGCGCGTGCATAACCACATGTGGCTGAAGGAAGGGCCTGCTGAATACAGCGGCCATTTGTTCGAGGAATGGCTGAATGGGCGTACTGCCATGGTGAACATGGTGAAGGACAACCTGCTCGACATCCTCACGACAGCGCACGGCGACGACGATGGTTTCCAAGCACTCTCGCCCATGCCCGACGAGCACATCTACGGAACGCACACCTATTACAAGGGTGCCGCCGTGATGCACAACATGCGCGGCTACCTCGGCGACACGCTCTTCCGCGAGGCCATGCGCGAATCGCAGCTGCGCTTGGCCGATACCGTGATCACCCCGGAGATGTGGCGCGATACCTTGGAGGGGATCACCGGACGCGACATGCATCCCTTCTTCGATGACTGGGTCTTCAGGCCCGGCTACTCAGTATTCGAGGTACGGTCGTTCACGGCGCAGGAAGGCAACGTCAATTGGCTGGTCGATCTGCGCATCGGGCAGAAGCTCTACGGCACCACGGGCCTGCATGGCGATACGCCGCTCCAACTCACGCTGCTCGGCGCAAATGGGCAGGTGCATGAGGAGATGATCACGGCCTCCGGACTGCTCACCGAGATCGATGTGGCCTGTCCCTTCGAGCCGGAGATGGCGGTGCTGAACCGCGGCCATCACCTCAATCAAGCGCGCATGGATCATGAGATCACGGTGGTGCCTGGCGTGAGCTTCGCCAGCTCCCTGCCGCGCGTTGAATTCAGGCTTTACGCCACCACCCTCACCGATAGCACCTTGGTGCGCGTTGAGCACATCTGGAGCGGCGCAGACCAGGACGATATCGGCTGGAGCATAGCGCAGGTGAGCGGCACGCACTATTGGAATGTCGATGGCCTTTGGCCCGAAGGCACGGTTTTGCGCGCGCGCTTCATGTATTTGGGCGCAACGCCAAGCCAGTTCGATCATGCGCTCATCAATGGCGACGAGACGGGCATGGTGATGGTGTGGCGGCCCAACGCCGACGTGCCATGGCAGATACACCCGGACCAGGTGATCACCGCAGGCAGCCTCACCAATGGCAACGGCTGGATCGATGTGAACACCTTGCACAAAGGCCAATACGCTTTTGCGAAGGCCAATGGGGCCATCGGCGTTGAAGAGCACGATGCGCAAGCGGCCTTCGCGGTATTCCCGGTGCCTGCCGATGAGTCCATCCAGATCCGCATGCGCGACAAGCCGAATGGCGCTGTGCAAGTGAAGGTGATCGATGCACGTGGCCGGATCGTGATCGACGCTTTGCGTCAGCCATCGTCCGAACTGCGCTTCGATACGCGCGCGCTTGCTCCCGGAGCCTACACCCTGCATGTTACGGAGGTAGGCGGCGCCGAACTGGGCACGCGCGTTTTCCATGTCGTTCGCTGAGCCTTCGTTCCTGGGCGCGGGGCTGAAGAAGCTGCTCTACGCGGTAGGGCCCGAGATGCGCTCATACCTCGAGCAAGGCGGCCGCGCGGTGGCATTGCCCATTGCTTACACGGACCTTGCGCGGCATGATGGCGTGATGCCCCGGCGCGGGCCGGATGGCGAGGACACGCTCTGGCAAACGGTGCTTTATCGCCCGAGCGATCGCGACGAGCTTGACCAGCGCCTGGTAGAGACCTACCAGCGCTTGGTGGCCGACGGAAGGCGGATCGAGCACCTGCGGATCGGCGGCGTGGACCTCTGCCCGTATGGCAATTCGCAGCCCTTCCGGGTGAAGGTGATCAACCAGATCAACGACAACCACGACTACTTCTATGTGAAGCGCACCGATGCCAACCGGGTCTATGGCCTGGAGCTCGAGCATCTGCTATCGCCTTATCGCATCAGCTTCCTCGTTGATGGGCCTACGCTCGTGGAGGAGCACATCATAGGCGTGCCCGGCGATGCCTTCATTGCCGACCCGGCGCGTTATGGCGGCAAGCTCAACAGCGTGCGGCTGTGCAAGGAATTCGTGAAGTTCAACGAGCGCTGCTTCGTGCGACTGCTCGGCGATATGAGGGCCTACAACTTCGTGGTGGATGCCATACACGATGTGGATCAGGTGCAGTACCGATTCCGCGCCATCGACCTCGATCAGCAGAGCCACGATGGGCGTTTGCGCGGGTATCTGCCGCAGTTCTACAAGGAGAACCTGCCGTATGTGAAGCTGGCGCAACAGGCCATCGGCGAAGCCACAGCCGCGCAATACCGCAGCGAGGAGCGCGCACTGATGCGCAAGCGCGCTCGACTCGCCGAAGCTCGATTGAACGGGTTGATCGCTGCCATGAAATGCGATGCGATCGCGCCGCCGGAGAATCTGCGCCAGCTTGCCGAGGAGCTGGCGGCTCACCATGCCGATGCGGCCTACAAGGAGCTGCCCTCCATGGGGCATTTGCTCGAGCGGCACCTGTACCAATGCCTCTTCGCGCCGGGTTCGTCCGACGAGTGATCCCGAATGATGGTCGGGCGTGAACCTTCGCCCAGCTGATATCGTAGGAGCGCCCCGAACGTCGAGCACCGACGTGAGAAACCGCTCCGAAATGCACCTGAAAAGACTCTCCCTGATCGCCTTCATCGCTCTGGCCTGCAACGCCTTCGCGCAGCAGTACCGCATCGAGTACCGTTGGCCAAATCTCCCGTGCAGCGAGATTCTGAACTGCGATGCAGGCTGCAGCGCGTGCAACATCCCTGATGCTTCGGGAGGCGGCCTCATGGGCACGAATGCCGCTTGGATCGGTGTGCAGACCTGCCCGTTGCCGGTATCGGTGGCCGATAACGCCATCTACACTGCAGGCTGGCCCTTCGCTCCCGGTCCAGACCATAGCGTGATCTTCAATGGCTTGGCGCTCGTGCCCGTTCGCATCGATAGCATCCGGTTCCGC
>JBATND010000263.1:0-2070 GCA_049290175.1 Flavobacteriales bacterium
GTTGAAGAGCTTGTCCTCATCGAGTCCCTTGCTCAGGATGTGCAGCACCTCCAGCCGGCCCTCGTGCTGAAGCTTCAACTCCTCCAGCCGTTGGCGGAAGATGATGCGATCCACATCGCTATTGCCATAGAAAAGCGTGAAGCGGCTCTGCGGCTCGGTGCGGAGCACGGTCTTCAGGATGCTGAGGATGGGCGTGATGCCGCTGCCCGCCGCGAAGGCCACGAAATGGCGGCTCTTCGACGGATTGAGCGCTGTGGTGAAGTTGCCCATGGGCGACATCACCTCGATGCTCATGCCGGCCTTCAGCTTCTCCACCAGCTGCGTGCTCGCACGGCCCTGCGGCACCTTCTTCACGGCTATGCTGAAGCGCCCCTTGTCGAGCGGGCTGCTGCAGATGCTGTAGGAGCGGCGCAATTCCTCGCCGTTCACCGTGAGCTTGAGGGTGACGTATTGGCCATGCTGGAAGGCGAACTCAGGCTGCAGATCCGCAGGGACCTCGAAGCCCACCACGATGCACTCGGGCGTTTCCTGGTGGATCTCTGCGACTTTCAGCGTGTGGAAATGGGCCATGCGGTTGTTGGTCATCGGAAAGCGGGCAAAAATAGACGCGGCCAATTTGGTCGCGCAGTATCGAACCAGCGAGCCGTGCCGATCGTTCGCCGCCTGATGCCAATCAGGACCGTTGAAGGCCCCGCCCCTACTTTCGCCAACCGAAAACAAGCGCGTGCAATGACCGACGTGAAGAACCTGGAGGAGATCTTCCAAGCCAAGATCGACGCCGAGCAGAAGATCGAGCCGAAGGACTGGATGCCCGATGCTTACCGCAAGAACCTGGTGCGCCAGATCAGCCAGCACGCACACAGCGAAGTGGTGGGCATGCTGCCCGAAGGCAATTGGATCACCCGCGCACCGAGCCTACGGCGCAAGGCCATCCTGCTCGCCAAGGTGCAGGACGAAGCCGGACATGGTCTCTACCTGTATAGCGCCGTGGAAACCATGGGCACTTCGCGCGAGCAGACCATTGACGATCTTTTGAGCGGCAAGGCCAAGTACAGCAGCATCTTCAACTACCCCACCCTCACTTGGGCCGACATCGGGGCCATTGGCTGGCTGGTGGACGGTGCCGCCATCATGAATCAGGTGATGCTCTGCCGGACCAGCTACGGCCCTTACGCCCGCGCCATGGTGCGCATCTGTAAGGAGGAGAGCTTCCACCAACGCCAGGGGTATGAGATCATGGCCGTGCTGGCGAAGGGCTCACCCGAACAGAAGGAAATGGCGCAGGATGCCCTGAACCGCTGGTGGTGGCCCAGCCTCATGATGTTCGGCCCCACCGACGCGAACAGCCCGCACAGCGCGCAGAGCATGAAGTGGAAGATCAAGCGCCAGAGCAACGACGAGCTGCGCCAGACCTTCATCGGCCGCACCGTGCAACAGGCTGAAGTGATCGGCCTGAGCATTCCCGACCCCGACCTGAAGTGGAACGAGGAGACCAAGCACTACGATTGGGGCACCATCGATTGGACTGAATTCAACAACGTTGTGGCGGGCAATGGACCCTGCAACAAGGAACGCCTCGCGGCACGCAACAAGGCCCACAGCGAAGGAGCATGGGTGCGCGAAGCAGCCGTGGCCTACGCTGCCAAGATGTCCAAGAAGAAGCAAGCAGCATGATGAAGTGAGCAGTCCGCAAGAAGCAGTAGGCAGTTGGCCTCCGCCGTCGTTGCCAACTGCCTACTGCAAACTGCCGACTCGACCCATCGAACGAACACCGCGATCCGAAAGACAATGAGCAACACGAATGAACAAGGATGGCCCCTCTGGGAAATCTTCATCCAGAGCAAGCGCGGCCTCGACCACAAGCATTGCGGCAGCTTGCACGCCGCCGACGCCGAAATGGCCATTGAGAATGCCCGCGATGTGTACACCCGCCGCCAGGAAGGCAGCAGCATCTGGGTGGTGAAGAGCGAGCACATCCACGCCTCGCGTCCCGAGGACGCCGAGAGCTTCTTCGACCCTGCTGATGACAAGGTGTATCGGCACCCGACGTTCTACACGATGCCTGAAGGG
>JBATND010000264.1:0-27899 GCA_049290175.1 Flavobacteriales bacterium
GCCCCAGTGTATGAAGATGCCCAGCTTGGCGTCCTGGAACCACTTCAGTTCATGACTGGCAGCCTCGCACTCTTGCGCCATGACACTTGAGCCGCCGAAGAGCACAAGCACGAAGCAGACGATCGACTTCCTCATGGCCTAGGCGATCAGGTGACGGATGCGGTCATTCAGCGGACGCCGCAACGCCGTGTACCGCTTCAGCAAGTGCATCTGGTTGTGCGCGCGATCCAGGTTGTGGTCGGGGCGGTCGATGCGGTAGTAGAGATCGCCGTTCAGGTAATCGGTGAGGAAGCGGATGCCCTGCTCGTAGATCAGCATCTGCCCGCACCAATGCACCAGCGCACGTTCGCTCAGGCTCATCAGCGGCGCCATCTCGCTGAAGTAACCCTCGACCAGCGCAGCGAAGACATCCTCATTCACTTCGGCATGCGAAGGATCAGGATCATCCTCCGGTGCCGGCGAGATGAAGGTGCGGATCATGTCGCCGAGGTCAAAGAGCGCCTTGCCGGGCATCAGCGTATCGAGGTCCACCACGCACACCGCCTCGCCGCTGTCCTTGTCGAAGAGCACATTGTTCACCTTGGTGTCGTTGTGCGTGATGCGTGTGCGCACCTCGGGATCCATCATGGCCACACGGTACTCCTGCACGATGGACGCCTGTCCGTTATAGAACGTGATAGCCTCTTTGGCGCGCACTGATCGATCCGCTGGCGCTTGAGCCACGGCTTTCTGGAATGCATTGTACCGCGCCTCGAGGTCGTGGAAGCCGGGAATGATCTCCTTGAAGGCCTGCACGTACACGCCATCGAGGTTGCGCGTGAGCCGCCCGAACTGCTGCGCCGCGCTGCGGGCCTGCGCGGGCGTCACGGCACCATCGTAGCTCACTGTGTTCGGGAAGTACGGGAACACGCGCCACGCGCCTAGCTCCGGGCTGATGAAAAGGTCGCGGCCATCGGTGGTGCGAAGGCCGCGCATGAAGCGGTATTCCGGATGATGATTGCGCAAGTGCTCAGCCGCGAGGTAGTTGTTGTACGCGATGAGTTGCGGCTGCTTGAAGACCGATGTGTTCACCTGCTGCAGGATCCAATGGTCGTCGCCATGGCGGTTGCGCAGCAGGAAGGTCTGGTTGATCAGGCCATTGCCGAAGGGCACGCAGTCGTGCCCATTCAGCGCGATGCCGAATGCGGAGCAGATGGTGCTGAGCACCGGGGTGCGGGTCTCGCTCATGGTTGTTCGGCCAAGTGTTGCCGCACAAGGTCGGCATCGGCGGGGAAGGTGAGGCCGCACCAGCGATCAGTTGTGCGCAGGATCCGGATCTCGTGCTTGTGCTGCATGGCGTACCGGGCGGCATCGGGCAGGCCGAATTCACCAACGGTCTCCTTGCTGCGCTCCTGCCAGAGCCGCTTGGCCAGATGGTTGAATCCCTGGCGCAGCACCCAGAGGTTCATGCTCACCAGCGCGTGTGCTTCGTGCTCGCTCCCTTCAGCATCGCGGATCGCGCCATCCGCATCGCGGCGCAGGCCAAGCACTTCTTGGGTGCTGCGCAAATGGTCGGACGAGCCCTTGCACAGCGCGCGGTTCACCGGGCCATTGGGCGAGAGAGTCTTGCCCAACTCGAAGGCGACCAATGCGCTCTCATCGGCGGCGCCTTCGCGTGCATGCTCGCACGCCAAGCGCATCGATTCCCTTCCGTAGTAGTCGTCGGCGTTGGCCACGATGCAAGTGCCCGGCGCGTCCTCCATCCCAATGAGCGCTGCATGCGCGGTGCCGTGCGCTTGTGCCTGAATAGAGATCCGCACGCGCTCATCCTTCGCATAGCGCTCGCGCATGATCGCCTCGTGCTCCGGTCGCACAACCAAGCAAGCGTCTTCGCAGCCCATGTCGAAAGCATCGCGCAGGGTGAGTTCCATGATGGTCTCGCCATGCGGACCGATCGGCTCCAATTGCTTCGGCCTTCCGAAGCGCGTGCTGCGGCCAGCAGCGAGGAGGACGAGCGTGGTGTGATGCATGCTGCGCAATGTGCCCACGCGCAAAGTACCCCAATTGCCATCTTCACGGCCCCGATTCCACCGCATGCGCCGCCTAACTCCATCACTGCTCGTTGTCCTGGCGGTGGTGATACTGAATGCCGTGATCAGCGTGCGCGGGCTGTGGCCGGGAACTGCCAATGGCATTGCCGATGCGGTGGTGCGCAGCGATGTGAAAGGCTACTACGGCTATTTGCAAGCGCTCTTCATCCGCAAGGACCTCGGCCGCGAGCAAGCCGTGTGGGAATACGTGCGGCACACGCCCACCGGCACCTTGAACAAGTATTACTGCGGCACGGCGGTGATGATGGCGCCTTGGTTCCTCATCGGCCACGACATGGCGCTGAGCGACCCGAAAGCGCCGCGCGATGGCCTGAGCGATTACGAGATGAAGGCGCTGAGCATCGGTGCCTGGTGCTACTTGCTCATCGGACTATTGGCCCTGCGCGCATTGCTCCGGCGAATGGGGTTCACGGAAGGCTCCGTGGCTTGGGTGCTCATCGCCATCGGCTTCGGCACGCAGCTGATGCAGTACAGCGCACTGCAGCCCGGCTGGTCGCATGTGTATTCGTTCTGCGCGGTGAGCGTATTCCTGCTTGCCGTGCATCGTTTCGGAACCGCTGGGTCGCCGTGGTGGCTGGTAACTGCGGCGGCGCTCCTCGGCCTCATCGTGATCATCCGCCCGGTGAATGGGCTGGTGCTGCTCGCGCTGCCGGTGGTTCTTGGCGATCAGACGCTTCCCGTTCTGAAGCGCCTCTTCACGCAACCGCTATGGCTCGCGCTCGCTGTACTCGCTGGTGCTGTGGTGGTCTCCATTCAACCCCTGCTCTGGCATGCGCAAACCGGAAACTGGTACGCATACGGCTACACCGGCGAGGGCTTCCATTGGGACCGCCCGGAAGTGCTCAAGGTGCTCTTCGGATTTCGGCGCGGCCTCTTCCTCTGGGCGCCTGTGCTCCTGCTCGCCATCGTCGGCACCGCTTGGCTCGTGGCGAAGGACCGGTTGCGCGGTGTGTCGATGGCCATCTACCTGGCAGCGAACATCTACGTGATCAGCGCGTGGTGGATCTGGTACTACGGCAGCGGCTTCGGCAGCCGTGTCTTCATCGACCACTATCCCGTGCTCGCGCTGCCCATGGCCTTTGCGCTTCACGCAAGCCGAGGGTTCTGGCGCATCCCATCACGGGCATTCATCGGCCTATGCTGCATGCTGCTGCTCTTCCAGATGTGGCAATACAGCGCAGGCATCCTTCATCCCGAGAGCATGGACCGCGCGAAATACGCCTACACCTTCCTGCGCTGGGACGATTCCTATCGGTATTCGCTCGGTGGCAACTACCAAGGCCCGCCCTTCCATCCGAAAGGCATGAGCGTGGTGCTGGAAGAGAGCTGCGACTTCGAGCATGCCTGCACGCATTGGGCAGGGAGCGCCGTTCGCCACCGCGACGACGCATACAGCGGGGGCAATGCGGCGGTGTTCGATGGCGCGGAGGAATTCGGCCTTGGCTTCGAGGCGAGCACCGATGTGCTTCCCACCGGTCGTGCGCTTTATTTGGAAGTGGGCCTGCAGCGCCGCGAGGAGCACAGCCGCGATGCGCACCACCTGCTCGGGGTAACCGACCTGCGCCATGCCGATGGATCCGTGGTCTTCTACGAGCCCTTCGCCTTCAACCCCATGCCCGCGAAGGCCGGCGTGTGGGAGCAGCTCGAATTCCGCATTCCCGTACCGCCGCTGGAGCCTGGCGATCAACTCAAGTTCTACATCTGGGACAAGGACCGCCAATCGAAGGTGATGATCGACGACGTGTTCATGCGCGTACACGCCGTGAACCAATATTGAGGCTGGGGCAACTGCCCAACTCGCCGCTCCCCAACTTGCAGCTTGCCGCTACAGCACTCGCCGCTTCCCTCCGTGGGCCTGGCAGGATTTGAACCTGCGACCAAGGGATTATGAGTCCCCTGCTCTGACCGCTGAGCTACAGGCCCGGTCGTTCACCGCCACGCATGAATAACTGTCTTCCTGCGCAGCGGGCGCCAAATGTATCGGCGCTGTTCTTTGCGCAACCGGATTCCGCGTGGAAGAACACACACCCAATAGCCAAGCAGGCCGAAAGCGCCGCCGCATCAGCAAACGCAAGGTGGGATTGGTCCTGTGCCTGCCCGTGCTCGCGGTCTGGCTCTTGGCCAGCAGCGAATCCACGCGCGCGGTTGCGCCTCCGCCACCGGTGAAGCCGAAGCCGGTGATGACCTGCGCCGATTACCCCTTCAAGCACCACAGCCCCAAGCTGAACGCGCGTCTTCCCGCATACAAGTCGTTCTCGCTGAAAGCTGGCGTGCGCCCCATCGCCGATGACGATGCGTTGAAGCGCACGCTCGAAGCAGGCACCGCCAAGCTGGTGCGCGTCGAGAGCGATGAGCGGATGTGGATCGCGCCTATGGATCATGGCTCTCCTTACCTCACGCCAAAAGCCGCCGAGACACTCCAGTCCATAGCGCGCGATTTCCAAGCGCGCATCGCGGACACCGATCTCGCCGACGCGCGCATCCGGGTAACGAGCCTCTTCCGCACCAAGCGCGACCAGAAGCAGCTCGGACGCGGCAACGTGAACGCCACCCGCGATGAGCTGGCGCCGCACACGCATGGCACCAGCATGGACCTCTCCTACATGAAGTTCGTTGATCAGCAGGGCGGGTTCCTGGAGCTGAAGGCCTGCCAGCAGGTCTTCCTGGCAGAGACCCTCGCCGAAGTGATCGCCGCGCATTGCACCAAGGACGCGCGCATCTTCGCCACCAAGGAGAAGCAGCAGGCCTGCTATCACATCAGTGTGTGCCGGTAGGCTGCGCGCCAGCGGATACCTTAGCGCCATGCGCAAGCTGCTCATCATCGCCGCCCTGGCCATTCACGTTCATGGGCAAGGCCAGCCGCTCCAACAACAGCTCGCGGCCATCGCCCAGCAGCGCGGCATCATCGGCATGAGCGTTGTGGCCGCCTGCGATGGCCAGGTGACGGAAGCTGTGCATGTGGGCCAGCGCAACCTGGCGCTGGGCCTGCCGGTGAACGATGCCACGCGATACCGCATCGCCTCCATTAGCAAGCTGGTCACCGCCATCGGCCTCATGCGCCTGCACGAGCAGGGCGCGTTCCAGCTCGATGAGGACGTGAGCCCGGCCCTCGGCTTCAACCTGCGCAACCCGGCCTTCCCGAGCACCGCCATAACCTACCGCATGCTGCTCACCCACCGGGCCAGCGTGCAGGATGGCACCGGCTACAGCGGCTTCCTTATGGCCACGTATGCCAGCTCTCCTCCGCCGCCCATCTCGCAATTGCTCGTGCCAGGTGGCAGCTCATACACGGCCAACATGTGGCGCACCGAGGCGCCGGGCACTTATTTCAACTACAGCAATGCGGCCTACGGCATCATCGGCACGCTCATCGAGGCGCACAGCGGTCAGCGCTTCGATCAATTCATGCGCCAGCAGGTGCTGCTGCCCATGGGCATCAACGGCTCCTACAATGTACAGGACCTCGACGACATCGCGCAGCTGAGCGTGCTCTACCGCAACAGCGCGCCGCAGGCCGACAACTACAACGGCGTGATGCCTCCGCCCCCCGACCTGAGCGGCTATGCGATCGGCAGCAACGGCCTCTACTTCGCGCCGCAAGGCGGCTTGCGCTGCACTGCGCTGGAGCTCCTGCGCGTGGCCTCCATGCTGCTGAACGAGGGGACGATTGATGGCAATGCGATCCTGCAGCCTTCAACGGTGCAGGCCTTGCTCGCCAACGAATGGACCTGGAACGGCAGCAACGGCAATAACTACTACGGGCTCTTCCGCTCGTGGGGCCTGGGTGCGCACCGCATCACCGCGCAGCCTGGCGGCGACGTGGTCTTCCCCGGCACGCTCATGCACGGGCATGCGGGCGAGGCCTACGGCCTGATCAGCGACCTCTACTTCGACCCGCAGAGCCGCTTCGCGCTGGTCCTCATCAGCAACGGCTACACGCAAGGGAACAGCTATGCCTTGGGAACCAGCAGTGCGTTCTACCGGGTGGAGGAAGAGGTTTACGCCGCGCTGGCGGGCACCGCATTGGCGGGCTGCTTGGCGCTGGAAGTGAAGCCGATCGACGCAGCGGATGCGCCGTTGTTCGACGGGCGTACCGTGCAATGGCGCGGCAACGGAGATCTCGTTTGCGAAGCGCTCGGCTTCGATGGCCGCTTGATCGATCGATTCAGGATTCCATCCGGCGGACAATGGACCGCGCCGGATTCGCTGGGGCCGCTCCTCGTGCGTGGGCTGCGCAGTGATGGCAGCGCGATCACTGTGCGGATGAATTGAGATTCCTCGTGGCGCTGTCAGATTTCGATACCCTCATCCTCGACCTCGGCGGCGTGCTCATCGATGTGGATTACCGCGCCACCGCGCGCCATTTCGAATCACTCGGCATCCATGGCTTCGATGCGCTCTATTCCAAGGCGAAGCAAAGCGACCGCTTCGACCGCTTCGAGACCGGCGAGCTAACTCCCGCAGGATTCAGGGCTGAGGTGCGAGCCATCTTGCAGGCCGACCTCTGTGATGCGGACATCGATGCCGGTTGGAACGCCATGCTCGGCACCATTCCGCCAGCGCGCATCGCGCTCGTGCAAGAGCTGAGGCAGCGCTACCAACTGCTCTTGCTCAGCAACACCAACGCCATCCATGTGCCCGCCTTCGAGGCCATCATCGCGCGCGACCTCGGCATCAGCGATTTCCGATCGCTCTTCCACGGCGCCTACTACAGCTGCGAACTGGGCATGCGCAAGCCCAACGCCGACATCTTCCAGCATGTAGTGGCGCGGCACAAGGCTGACCCTGCGCTCACGCTCTTCATCGACGACAGTATTCAGCATGTGATTGGCGCTCGGGCGGCAGGGCTGCGCGCAGAGCACTTGGAGCTGGAGCACGAAGATGTCCTTGAGCTAGCGGAGCGCCTTGGATTGCTCAGCTGATCTCCTGGCACAGCTCCACCAGCACGCCGCCCGCACTCTTCGGATGCACGAAGCACACCAGCTTGTTGTCGGCGCCGCGCTTGGGCTCTTCGTTCAGCAGGGTGAAGCCCTCAGCTTTCAAGCGCGCCATCTCCGCACGGATATCGGCCACCTCGAAGGCGATGTGGTGGATGCCCTCGCCGCGTTTCTCGATGGCCTTTGCAATGGGGCCATCGGGCCGTGTGCTCTCCAGCAGTTCGATCTTGTTCGGCCCGGTGCGGAAGAAGGAGGTGATTACGCCCTCGCTCTCCACTTCCTCACGCTTGTAGGAGGCCGTGCCCAACAACTTGGCGTATAGCGCTTCGGCTGCATTCAAGTCCTTCACGGCAATGCCGATGTGCTCGATGCGGATGAGGTGTTCCATGCGACAAGGTTAAACGACGAAGCCCTCCGGACCGGAGGGCTTCATCAGACTTGTTTGAGGTTGCTCAGCGCTTCAGGAAGCTCTCGCCAAGCTTGTTGTCGTAATTGAGGTAGTAGAGGTCCTTCTTCAAGGCAGTGATGTCCACCTTGCTGGCATAGCCGCGCTTCACGATGTTGCCGTACTGGTCGTAGATCTCGTACAGCGTGTTGGCGCTGAAAGCGATTTCCTCCTTCGGCTTGGCAGGGCCCCAGGTCACGGGCTGCACGCTGGGGTCGGTGAATTTCACGGACTCGCTGTAGCGCGATTTGCGAGTGAGATCTACCTGGCGAACGCGGAATGTGTTCTCGCCGCTATGGGGCGTCACTTTGAAGCTGTAGGTGTTCTCACCGGGTTTGCCCACGCCGGGCACCTCCCCCACTTTCACCCATTTGTTCCAGCGCTTCTGCTCAATGATGAAGGGGAGTTCGCCGGTCTCGTTGCTGGTGATCCAGGAATAGGTGCCATCGCTGGCAACGCTCTGCTTCACGATGTCGAAGGTGCTCTTGGGCTTGAGGACTTCAGGATTCAGGATCACCGGGGTGCAGCCATCCTTGTGGCGAACCTTCACCACTACGGCATCGCCCATCTTCAGTCCGAAGTTACCCATGTCCACCTCGAAGGCGCTGGAGTTGATCTCGTCGGTGGCGATCTGATCGTTCACGGTGACCTCGAACACGCAGAAGCCCACGCCCGCTTCGGAGAAAGGGTTCTGAATGAAGAGGTTCTTGCCTTGGTAGTTGCCTTCGATCACGATGGTGCCTGCGAATACAGGCGCAGCGAGGAAAGAGGCCAGGAAAACGGTTGAGAGGCGCATGGTGGTAGTACTACGGCTGGCGAAGATAGGCGCGGATTCCGCCCCCCCAAGGGGCAAGCGGGCCGTGTTTACGGCAGACGGGGGCTTGGGTTCGGGCCGATCAGTGGTCGAAAGCCTTCACACCGGCTTCAATCCTCAGTTCTAGATGGTTCTCCAGCGGCGGGATGGGGCACGAATACTTGCCCCCGTAAGCGCAGTAAGGATTGTATGCCCGGTTGAAGTCGAGCTGGACCACCTTGCCCAAGGGCGCCCGCAGGTCGATGTAGCGGCCCCCGCCATAGGTCTCTTCGCCGTTGGTGAGGTCGGTGAAGGGCACGAAGAGGTAGTCCTCGTAGCCGGGCTTCTTGGCCAGATCGATGTTGCGGAACACGGTGAGGCGCTCCTTCTTCCCGGCCACGGTGAAGCGCAACTGCCCCACGGCCTGGTATTGCGGCAGGCGGTCAGTGGTGGTCTTCATGCCGAAGGGCTTGCCGGCCTTAGGCTTGAATGCGGCCTGCACCCGGAATCGCGCATCCGAGGCGAAGCGCTCAAGCTCCGTGAAGTGCTCGCGGTCTTTCGGCAGCAAGGGCGAATGGTCGGCGTTGCGGTAGTTGGTGTTGATGCGCTCCCAATAAGAGCTCAGGCTATCGGCCCAGGCGCGCTCGTCGGTTTGGGCCGAAAGGCCCAGGCACATGACGGCCCCGAGCAAGGCGGCGAGCAATCGCATCAAACCGGCTGCTTGGTGCGCACGCTGTTCATCATGCGCGCGGCATCGGCCTCGTTGAAGCGGCCGCGGTCATCGTCCTGCACCACGAAGGAGCGACCATCGACCTCCACAACGCGGTAGAAGTGGACAAACACGATATCCTCATCAGGGAAGGCGGAGCGCCAAATGATGCGGTCGGGCTGCTCCTCCACGACGCTGTTGGTGCGCAACTGGTCGCGGTTCAAATCGGCTTTCATCCGCGCGATGTCGCCGGGCTCTTCGGTGATGAGGATGCTGAAGCGATCGCCGGCCTGCACGGAGATGTGGCCGAATTCCTCGTTCCAGCGCACCGTTGGGCTATCGACGCCTAAGGTGGCGGCATCGCCCAGCTCAATGGAGAAGGGGATGTCGTGGCCGGCGAGATCAACCGCAAGGCTCGTCACGGTTGGCGTCTGTTCCGAAGTGGCTTCCGCTTCGCCACCGCCGTTGCAGGCGGCGAAGAGCAGCGCGGATGAGAAGAGGATGGTGGCACGCATGGCGCGAAAGTAACCGGCCTATTCGCCCACCTTCAGCCGTAGCCCTTCGCTGTGCGAGCTGAACCATATGGCACGGATGAATCGGCAAACCCACATGTCGCCCCTACGGGGCTACACACATATCGCCCCTACGGGGCTACCCATATGTTGTCCCTACGGGACTAGCCACATATCGTCCTAACGGGCCTATTCGCCCACCTTCAGCCGCAGCCCTTCGCTGTGCGAGCTGAATTCCGGCGCGTACATGCATAGGGCGGTAGTGATGCCATTGCTGAACTCCCCAGCGTGCGTCACCTTGAGCTCGTACTCGAACACGTAGGTGCCCGGCGCCACGCGGTCGAAGAAGAAGTGCATGGCCGCGTCGCGGATGCTGCGGTAGTAGCCGAGGCCGCCCTTCCACTCGTAGCCGCTGAGTGCATCAACAGGCTCGAGGCCGGCGGCACGCAGGTCCTTCAGGTGGATGTAGTCGAGCCAGCGGTCGGTGCGCAGCTCCACGCGCACGGTGAGACGGTCGCCGGGCTTCAGTGATCGGCCTTTGTCCAACTCGATCAAGCGCGCGCCCGCATCGGTCTGCTCCTTCAGCATCACTTGCCTGCGCAAACTGAAAGGCGAACTTGTCCCGGCCTCCGAGCCGGGATGCGCCTTCACCTTGTCCATCTGCTCGAAGTACTGCCAGTGCAGCGCGCCCCATTGCACACCGTCACTCGCGGTAGTTACGGTCACGCGGCCCATCGCGGGCTTCACGTCCTCGCCTTTCCAGCTGCGCTCGAAGTAGCCCGTGCCGGCCTCGCTCTTCGCGTGCTTCACTTCTTCGTTGCCCACCATGATCACGGGCGGCGACTTCGGCTCTAGCCAATCATCGCCGGTGAGCAATAGCGCGTAGCAGGCATCGGCCGTGGCCTTG
Source organism: Flavobacteriales bacterium (assembly GCA_049290175.1). Taxonomy (GTDB): domain Bacteria; phylum Bacteroidota; class Bacteroidia; order Flavobacteriales_F; family PHOS-HE28; genus PHOS-HE28. The sequence goes on from JBATND010000264.1 coordinate 10,394, forward strand.
GTGGTCTTCCAGTCGGTGGTCTGTTTCAGCTTGAGCAGGTATTGCCGCAGCGCATTCACCTTCTCCTTATCGCGCGCAACCAGTTCAAAGGCCTCGATCATCAGCGCGTGCATCTCGGTGGGGAACTCGTTCCAGCGGTAGCCCGCGCGGAAGTCCTTCCAATGCATGCCCAACTCCTCGCTCAGGGTGGCGCGCTGCCCAAGCGAAGTCGTGATCAACTGCGAGTCCTCTTCGTCCACCATGCGGTGCAGGATGATCGCGATCATGGCCTGCTCCTGCAATCCGTAGTGCAGCCAGTTGCGGCGCGCGCGCTCCAGCATGAACTCCGCTGCGCTTCCCTTCTTGCGATCGAGCTCATGCTGCGGGAAACAACTGCGCGCGTAGAGGTAGTGGATGTCCTCCGCCGAAGGATCCGGCAAACTGTCGGCCTTGGTGTCGCGCAAGCGCCGCTTGTGCTCGCGCTCCACTTCCTGATCGAGCCAGTCGATGGCGCGTTTGATCATGCGGCGCGCGTCGGTGTCCGGATCGAGGTCGAGCGCATCGAGCTGCTGCAAGTGCCCGAAGCCCGCCACGATGTGCTGTGTGATGTAGCGTGAAGGCAACATGCCGCTCCACCAGCCCCATCCGCCTTGCGGCAATTGCATCTCGCCGAGTTTCTTCAGCGATGCGGCGTCCTCGTTGGCCATGCGGTGCAGATCGAAGAAGAGCGCGATGCGCCGCTTGCGCTCGCCTTCGTCCTTGGCATTGAGCAGCCAGGGCGTCTCTTCGAGGACGATGCCCTTGAGCTCGGGGTTCTTGTCGAGGTTGCTCAAGAAGGCCGCCTCGTTCTCGGCTCCGCTCGAACCGACAGCGGCCTTCTTGCTCCAAACCTCGAACACCTTCTTCACCTGCGGACGTTGCTTCACGATGTGCGTGGCGAGGTGGTTGGCGTAGTAGCGACTGAAGACCTGCTCCGCGCATTCGTGCGGGAACTCCATGAGGTAGGGCAGCGCCTGCACAGCGTACCACGCGGGGTTGGGCGTGTACTCCAATTTCAAACTCTGATGCCGCAACGTCGATGACTGCGCATTCAAGAGGCCCTTCAACTCGAATGTCTTCGTGCCAGCCTTCGTCACGGCAATGGGCAGGCTCTCGGTGACGAGCACGCGATCCGTGAGGATGGGCAGCGGACGCTCTTCGCCATCGCTGAGTGAACCGGCTGCTGCGGTGATGCGCACGGCAACCACATCCAACTTCTCCGGCACCGTAATGCTCCACGAGACCACTGCACTGCTGCCCGGCGCAGCGGTGAACGTGCGCTCGGACTTCTTCATGGTGAAGAGTTCATTCACGGATTTGTTCGTGACAGGATCGAAGAGCTCCAAGCGCGCGATGCCTTTGAGCGTGCCACCCTCGACCACATTCACCTTGGCGGTGAGCGTAATTCGGTCGCCTTGGCGCAAGAAGCGCGGCAGGTTGGGCACCACCATCAAGGGTTTCTGCGTGACGGTGCTGCGCGTGAACTGCGCGGACTTCATGTCTGTGGTGTGCGCCAGGCCCATGAAGTTCCAGCGCGTGAGGGCATCGGGCATGGTGAAGCGCAGCACCACGTTGCCGTCACGATCGGTGAGGAGGTCGGGGAAGAAGAAGGCGGTCTCGCGGAAGTCGGTGCGGAGGGGGGAGGGAGCGGTGGTGGGAGCCGATGCCTCTGGGGCTGGCCTATGATGAAGCACTACTGCTTCTAGCGCGACACCGGCATCCTCGGCTTGAGCAAAACCAAATACGCGTTCCTCTTCTCTATGCGCCGGCGTGGTGACGCCTTGGACATACTGCAAATCGGCGTTGCGTGCTGAGGCCGCCAATCGGAAGCGAGGTCCACGATAGCGGCTTCCATATCCGCTCCATATATCTTCAAGTAGCCCCGAGTAACTCCGCGTGCTATCCGAGACTCCAATGTATCCGCTGACCATCTTCCTCGAACCCGCCACACCAAATGGACGTGCGCTTCCCCAACTCATCCGCTCCTGATTCGAGCCCCAAACGCTCATCCACCACTCCGGCATCGCGAAGTGATCGAGCGACGCATCATATAGCGTGGCCAGCACCTGCGCCGCCACTTGCTCCTTCTTCGGTCCGGTGATCTTCAGGCGCCATTCCTCCTTCGCGCCGGGCAGCAGCTTGTCGCGGAAACTCATCCATTCCACTTTCAGTTGCTTGTTGGTCCACGGTACTTCGATGCGCTGCACCTCTACATGCTGGCGACCACGCTCCACGCACACGAAATGCACCGAGAAGCCGCCGCGATCATCCTCCATCACCGGGAGCTCCACCCGTTGCTGGCCGCGCTTCAATTGGAAAGGACGCACAACCGCGATCCGTCCATCGCGCTCCACCTCCATGAGCACGCGGCATTCAGGCAGCGATGAACCCAGCAGCAGCACGGCCTTCTCTCCCGGCTCGCATTGCTCCTTCAGCACTTGCACATGGAAGGCCTCGTTCTCGAATCCCGTGTTCTGGATCTCGGGGTCGAAGAGCGTGAAGACCTTGCTGGCCTTCACCAGTTGTCCTGATGGATCGAGTGCTTCCATCTCGATGATGTAGGTGCCTACTTCCCAGTCGCGGATGCCACGTAGCGATGTGCGTTTGCCTCCTGCCTTAACCGAATCGCGTCGCATCACTTCCGCGCCGCGCGCCCAGGTCTCGGGGTCGCGCTCGTTGTCGTACTGATCCTGCGGGAAGCGCCGCGCGAATTCCTCCTTCACCATCACGAAACGGTCGGGGCGATCCGTAACGCGTTCACGTTTCACGCCGCCACTGGGAATCGTGAGTCTCGTGACGCGCAGGTTGAAGGGCGTGGGCTGCTCCTGTCCGTTCAGGTTCACCACGCGGATGAGCGCGCTGTCGGCTGTGCTGCGATCGATGGCGTTGTTGATGCCCAGCTCCAGATCGATGCTGCGATAGCCGACGACAAGCGAGGTGTTCGCATCGTGTGTCTCGCCGGTGATGTCGGTGACGGATGCGTTCACCGAATAATTGAAGCTTGGATCAGCGCCACGCGGGAATGCACGATCCACCTCCGCTTTGAACTTCACAGTGAACTTGCCCTGCGCATCGCAAGTGGCTTCGCCGTTGGCGATCTCGGTGCTACGGCCCCAGGGCAATCCGCCCCAGCGCCAGCCGCACCACCATGGCATCATGGCGTTGCGCGAGACCGTGTACTTCACGTTAGCGCCATCAAGCGGTGCGCCTGCGTAGCTCTTCGCCACACCGGTAACCGTGGCCTCTTCGCCAAGCTTGGGCGTGGCGCTTACGGGATCAAAGACGACCTCGAAAGTGGGCCGCTTGTACTCTTCCACGCGAATGCCCTTCTCGCCATCATCGGCCTCCAGCGACCAATAACCCGTGAGCCTTCCCAGCGGAATGGTGAAACGCCCGTGGAATGCGCCGAAACGATCGGTGGTCACGGTCATGGTGTCCACTTCCTCGCCGTTGGCATCGCTCAACCATACCTCGGTCTCGTAATTGGGCAGCACCTCGGTGCGCTTGCCGCGCTTCACGGTGACGATGCCCTTGAAGCGGACCTCCTGTCCCGGCCGGTAGATCGCGCGATCGGTGAAGAGGAAGGTGCGTATCGAATCGCTTCCTTGTTGCTCGTTGTAGTAGGTGTAATGCCCGCCGCTCGCGTATTGGTCATCGCCATGCTTCACGTGGAAACTGATGTTGCCGCGCTGCTGGCCCAGGTTGAAGCGCACGGAGCCATCCTCAGCGGTCTTCGCGTTGTCGAGTTCCTTCTTCCGCTGCTGTCCCGATTCCCACGACGCGATCATCGCGCGCACCGTGGCGCCTTCGATGGGCTTGCCGGTTATTCGGTTCAGCACGAGCAATTCATGCGCGATGCCATCATCGCGATGCACGAGCGCGAGCTCGGTCGTCTTCACCTCGCACCAGCTGATCTCGTCCTTGGCGAGTTGGAACGAAGCACCATTGGAGATGATGATCGCGTACCGCCCCAGCGGCAAGGCATCGATGGCGACCTCCACCGCATGCTCGTTGAAGTCTCCGTCATCGGGCAGCTCGGTGCTCCACTCCTTGATGGCCTTCTGCTTCAACAGCCAGGTGTAGGGATCGGGTTCATGGCGGCCATCGTTCTCGTCGCGCTCGGGGTCGCTCACGATGCGCAGCCAGGCCTTGGTGCTGTTGCGATACTTCACCAGTGCGAGGAAGTCCTTGCCGGGCGGTACCGCTTGCTCCGATGCGATGCTCAACGCTGGCTGCTGCGCGCGGGTAAGCAATGCCGCGGCGTTGCGCGCGCCGAAGGTGTTCGGCCACTTGGCGATGGCGGCCTTGCACAACTCAATCGCTGTGCGTCGCTCCCACTTCCAATCAACGCCGCGCAAACGATCGTACTTGTTTGATTGCTCTTCGTGCCAGCGCGCGATGGCCACCATCACTTCAGCCTCGCAGGCATCCTGTGGCAAGCGAGTTCGCAGCAATTCCAGCGCGCCGAGGTAAAGGCTGTCCTTCTCCGGAAGCACGCTGCGCTCGCGCACGTAGGCCAAGCGTTGCAGCACCACATCCACGTATGCATCGAGCTTGTCGGCGTTGATGTGCGCGCGCTCCAGTCGCTGGTAGATGCGCATGCTCTGGAACTCCCACGCGGTGCTGTCGCGGTGCTCGAGCGGACGGAAGAGGAAGGGCTCGAAGAGCTCGAAGTCCTTGGGGTCGTTGAGCGTGAAGCGCCACGAAGGCTCCTCGAGGCGCGTCTCCGTGTTGCTGAAGATGCGCAGGGCGCGATGGGCCAGCACATCGTAAAGCGTTGGTCGCAGGTAGCGCGCGGCGCTATCGCCCACGAGCAATTCGCCCAACTCGCCCACAGGGATATTGCGCAACTCGCTGAAAGGCTCTAGCGATGCGCGCGCCTCGCGGATCACGCGCTCGATGTAGCGGCCCTGCGTCCACGTTTCAGGATCCGCGGCATCGAAGGAGCCGTCGAGCTCTGTGCGCTCCATGATCTGCCAACGGTTGTTCTGGTAGCGCCGCCACCAGCGATCCATGAGCGTGGTGCGCAGCAATTGCGACAAGGGCATGTCCGCCTCCGCCGCCCTGCGATCCATCGGATTGATGATGCTGTCCTGCTCGATGCCTGTGAGCTCTTGAAAACCCGCGCGGCGCATCCACGCCTTGAACTCGGCGCGCCAATCGTTCGCGGCCTTGGCTTCGTTGAGCAGCGCGTCGGTGTGCTCCAGCGCGGTAGCATATTGGCCGATGCCGGCGAGGGAATCGATGACGGCCCAGCGCGGGTCGGGGGTTGAGGCTAGGGGCTTCTTGCTTCGGCAGGCAGCAACGAGCGCGAGCAAGAAGATGGGCAAGAGGACACGGAGGATTCGGGGCACGGCGGTCATGGTTCGGGAACGATGCAAAGCTGGGGTTCGTGCGGTGAATGGCCGATGGGAATTGATTTCACTTGCGTGTCGGGCCTTCAGCCCTCGAATTACGAGGGGCGCTCCATCCGATGGCTACGCCATCGGATGGTATCGCGTCGGGCCCTTGGCCCTCATTCTCCATGCCTATGCTATTCGGCTCCCGCGAAGCACGGCATCGCATGCAGCCGAACTCAGCAGCACTCTCCACCAGGGCTTTGTTCAGAATGTATGGGACCATCGCTCCTGCACACCGAGATACCTTGGCGGCCACGATCGCACATGCTCCGCCGCGCCCTCAAATTCCTGCTATGGTCGGCGCTTGCCGTGGTGCTGCTCTTCTTCGGCGTGCTTATCGTGGCCTACGCGAAGCAGCGCACGCTGGTGCAAATGGCGCTCGACGAGATCAATCGCGACATGGCGGGGCATATCAGCATCGGCGGCAGCCACATCGCGCCCTTCGAGGCCTTCCCACTCATCTGCATCGACCTGGAGGATGTTCGCTTCCGTGCGACCGACGACACCACGCAGGCGCCCATCTACGCTTTCAAGGACCTCTACCTCTGCTTCCGCATCTGGGACCTGCTGCGTGGCTACATCGATGTGCGCAGCGTGCATGCCGATGGCGGCCACCTGGATCTGGTGCTGCACGAGGATGGCAGTTTGAACCTGCTGCTCGCGAAGCAATTCGCTACGGCGGATGAGGAGGATGATTCGGCGCTGCACATCCACCTGCGCGACCTGCAAGTGCGCAATTTCATCTTCACGCATCTGCAAGAGAGCACCGGGCAGAAGATTACCGCGCGCATCCACAGCCTGAAGGCCGACTTCCGCAGCATCGGCGACTCCATCGCGTCGGAGCTGAAGGCCGACATGCACCTCGATATCATCGGCAAGCGCGACACGAGCTTCTTCTACAACAAGCACATCGCGCTGGAGACGCACCTCGACTACGACATGGCCACGCAGGTGCTGCTGATGCCGCACGGCACCTTGAAATTGCAGGAGATCGAGTTCGCCGCGAAGGGGAGCATCGACATCAGCCAGGAGGTGGACCTTGACCTGCACGTGCACGGCGAGAAGCCCGACTTCTCGCTGCTCATGGCCTTCGCGCCCAACGAACTGGCGGATTTCCTCGGGCAGTTCAAGAACGCGGGGCAGATCGTCTTCGATGGCACGGTGAAGGGACGCAGCGCATTGGGCATGACGCCGCATGTGCATATCAGCTTCAGTTGCAGCAATGGGTGGTTCGAGAACACCGCCACCGGCAAACGCGTGGACGAGCTCGCCTTCAACGGCCACTTCACCAACAACGCCGACCCCACCTTGCAGCATGCCGAGTTCCATTTGCTCGACCTGAACCTGCGGCCCGGAAGCGGCGTGTTCAGCGGCGATTTCGTCGTGATCGATTTCGTGGACCCCTTCGTCGATGTTGACCTGCATTGCGATCTCGACCTCGACTTCGTGGGGAAATTCCTGAACGTGGAAGTGCTGAACGAGCTGGGCGGCCGCATCGAAGTGGAGATGAAGCTCACCGAGCTGATCGACATCGCGGCACCGGAACGCAACCTCGCGCGCCTGAAGCAGGGCGTTGACAGCGAATTGCGCGTGAGTGACCTGCATGTGCGCATCCCCGGCCATCCGCATGCGATCGACGACCTCGACATACACGCGCAGATGCGCAAGGGCTTCGTGGAGATCGACACCTTCAGCCTGCGCATGGCCACCAGTGATCTGCGGCTACGCGGCAGCATCAGCGACCTGCCCGCGATCTTCCACCACCACGCCAAGCCGATCGAGCTGAAGCTCGACATCGACAGCCGGTCGCTCAAGCTGGCCGAGCTGCTCGCACACGACACCGCATTGGCTCGCACGCAGAACGAGGAGTTCAGCAACCTGCGAGGACGCATGCGCTTCGTGACCACCGTCAATGGCTTGCTCGACCACAAGCCGCTGCCTATCGGCGAGTTCTTCATCGACGACCTCAGCGTGAAGGCGAAGCACTACCCGCACGCGCTGCACGATGTGCATGCCGACATCATCATCATTGACAAGAGCCTTCGCATCAAGGACCTCACCGCCGTGGTGGATGCCAGCGACCTGCATCTGAACGGCACTGTGGAGAACCACGCGCTGTGGTTCGGCGAGCGCAAGCATGGCGAAACGCATGTGGCCATCGACTTCCGTAGCGACCAGCTGATCCTGCACGACCTGCTCACCTACCAGGGCGAGAACTACCTGCCGCAGGAATACCGCGACGAAGTGCTGCGCGAGGCGCGCTTCCACGCCGATGCCGACCTGCGATTCACCGACGACCGCTTCCGTTTCGCCGACCTTCGCCTGAGCAAGCTCACCGGCATGATGAAGGTGCATCCGCTGAAGCTCGAGGACTTCAAAGGTCACCTGCATGTTGAGGAGGACAAGCTCACCATCGATGGCTTCAGTGGGCGCATGGGCCGCACCGACCTCGCTGGCGACCTGCGCATATTCCTCGGTGATAGCACCGCCAAACGGCCCTGGCCCGATCGGCTCGCGCTGCGGTCGAGCTTCATCGACCTGGATGCGCTGATGAATTACGCGCCCGAGAAAGAGGTGAACCACGACAGCGTGTTCAACATCTTCTCGCTGCCTTTCCCCGACATGGAGCTAAGGGCGGACATCGGTGCGCTCAAGTACCACCGCTACGAGCTGAAGGACTTCCGCACGGTGCTGCACCTGAAGCCCGACCACACCCTGAAGGTGGACACGCTAAGCGTCGGCATCGCCATGGGCAGCATCGGGCTGAGCGGGAAATTCACGGCGAAGGACCCATACGACATCCGCTTCACGAGCACGGTCACTGCGCGCGATATCGACCTCGATGCGCTCATGATCAAGTTCGACAACTTCGGGCAGGACGTGCTGCTGAACAAGAACCTGCATGGACGCGTGAGCGGAACCGTGAAGAGCACCTGGCCCATGCACGCCGACCTCACGCCGATCATGGAGAAGGGCGAAGCGCAACTCGATATCGAAGTGGTGGACGGCAGCCTCGTGAACTTCGCGCCCATGCACGCCATGGCCGACTTCTTCGCCGACAAGAACCTCGACCTCGTGCGATTCGACACGCTGCGCAACACATTGCGCTTGAAAGACGGCGTGCTCGACATCCCCGCGATGAACCTGAACAGCTCGTTGGGCTACATCGAACTGAGCGGCAAGCAAAGCCTCGACCTGAAGATGGAGTACTACATACGGATCCCGTGGTCGCTGGTGTCGCAAGCGGCATCCACCAAGCTCTTCGGCGGCAAGCGAAAGGACGAGATCGACCCCGACCAGGTGGATGCGATCCAGTACCGCGATGCCGACAAGCGCGTGCGCTTCGTGAACGTGAAGGTGGTGGGCACACCCGACGACTTCAAAGTGTCACTGGGGCGCGATAGACGGAAAGGCTAGGCGAATCGCGTCAGCTCCACTTCCGGATCCAACGCCTTGCCATCGAGCAGATGTGAAGCCAGGTGCTCGGCGCACCAAGGCGCCAAAAGCGCGCCGCGCGAGCCGAGGCCAGTGAGCACGGCTTCGCGCTCACCGATGCGACCGAGGATCGGCCTGCGGTCTTTGGAGCCAGGGCGCACACCGGCCCAGTGATCGAGCAGATCGATCTCGCCATTCCACAGGCGCTCCACGCGGTCAAGCATCAGTCGTTTGCCTTCATCGGTGCGGCCATTCCACACGTTGTCCCAAGCGAAGGTGGAGCCGATGCGATACACATCATCGCCGCGCGGCACCACGAAGGCGCCGCGATGCAAGAGGCAATTCATGCCTAAGCCGCGCAAGCGCACGGTGATGCCTTCGCCGCGCACGGGCACCACGCCCGGCACCAGCTTGAACGCGCCGCTGCAATGGATCAGCAAGGGCGCGCTGCTCTCGTGGATCGCGATGCCATCGGGCATGTGGCGGATGTCCTCGTCACGCACCTGCTGATCGGAGAAAGATCCTTCGGAGCGGAGGCGCGCGCGCTGCGCGTCGATCATCGCGCGGATGTTGAGCCAGCCACTGCGCAGCACGATGCCGTGGCCATAGGGCTGCGGGAGTTTCTCGAGGCCAGGATCATGCAGCGGGCCGTTGCCGATCATGCGGCTGATCTCCGGGTCGCGCATGCGCAGTTGCCAGATGGCGGCCTCTTGCGCGGTGGGGAAGATCTCCGCCATCTGCAGCGGCTTCCACAACTCGGTCTCGTAGTCGAGTTCCAATTCGCGGTAGAAGGCACCAGCAATCGCGAGCAGTTCCGAGGCGCGCCAAGCAAGAACAGTGCGGCGCATCGAGATCGGATTCACGACGCCGGCGGCCACCCAGCTAGCGCGACCATCGAGGTCCGCATCGAAGACCATGACGCGCAGACCGCGCCCCATGAGCGTCTCGCACAGCACCGTGCCAGCCATGCCATGGCCGATGATGATGGCATCGTGGGTGAAGGGCATGCGCGAAGATCGCGCAAGAAGGGTCTTTCCAGCGGCCCTCCGTTCCACATGGTTGAACGAAGTGGAGGGGATGGTCGATCAGCGCTTCGCCTGTTGAGCGAGCCGCTTTGCGGGAACACTCGTTGCCTCTGAGCGTTGAATCATGCCCTCCGCGAAAACATTGCGGCCCTTCAGGAGTTCATTGAAGCACTTCAGCAGTTCGCTGAGGCCCTTCAGCAATTCGATCATGCCCTTGGCAAGAACACCCAGGCACTCCACGCGTCCGTTGATGCGCTCCGCAAGATCAAGGATGTCCTTCGCGGGATTGCTTGAGCCCTCTGCCCGTTCTTTGATGCACTGATCGCGTTCGATCGGCGATTGAAGGAGAACGCTGCCGCCCTCCGGAGGATGCGCCTAGCGCGGCCGCGTGAAGCGCAGGCCGCTGACCTAATCGTACTCCGGGCTGGAGGCGCCGAAGAGGCTCTTGATGTAGCTCTTCGCATCGAGCGCAGCATCGACCATGCCCGTGCCGAGGCGGTAGAGCTGCTTATCGCGAGCGATGCGAGCGTTGCTGAGGACGGTGTAGGAGTCAACGACGGTGGTGTTGGCGGCGACCATGCTGGTGTGCAGTGCGGTGAGCCCAGCAACGGCGAGATCGGCCTAGTTGGGGGCGTAGCCCGGCTGCGCTGCCAAGAGCTGGATGAGCTTGTCGAAGTTGCCGATGCGGTTGTCGAAGCTCATCTGCGAGGCGGAGCTGCTGGTGCGGCTCTCGTCCTCCGGGGTGGAAGGATCGTCGGGCACATCGGGTGACTTCGGCTTGGCACGGCTGCCTTGGAGCTTACGGACGACAGTGCGCACATCGGCCTCGACCTCGGGGTCCACGACGGAGGCCTGAACGGCATTCATGATGCGGGTGGCCAGGCGCGAGAGCGGATCGAAGAGGGCATCGCGCGCATTGACGGCGGTGACCCAGGCAGCGAAGGCGGCATTGACAGCTGCGAGATCGGCGACGGCGGCGGCGTGCTTGGCATTCAGGCCCGCCAAGGCGATGGCGGGGTTGACGGGATTGTAGGTGGCGCCGTAGCCGGTGGCGAAGGAGATGAGGTCCTCGAAGTTGGCGACGTTCTTGGCGTGGCCGGTTTCATGCACGGTTGCCATTGCGGTTGTGTTTGCAGCTTGAACCGCACATGCCCAGCGGTGATTGCGCGACCAGCAAGGAATAGCAAGGAATGGCATGCGCGGAATAGGGAGCGGCGCAAACGAAACCCTCTGAAACAGGCATGAAGAAGCACCAGGACCCGTCACCCTTCTGCGGAACCTATGAAGGACAGAAGTTGCGGAGGGGGTCGTAAACAACCCCCCTGAAAATTTGGAGGGGTCGATTCGTTCGCTCAACTTCGTTCTTCCAATTACCACATCCCATGATTGCGGTTCACAGTTCACAGTTCACAGTTCACGGCTCTAAGGCACTTGGTGCTGGCGGTGCTTGGCCTTTTCGCACTTATGGCAAGCGCCCAAATCACCGTTACGCTTGCCCCGAGCGACTATAACGGCTACCACGTTTCTTGCTTTGGGTTAAAGGATGGCGCCATTGATGCCACCATCGCAGGCGGCACAGCACCCTATTCGCACAGTTGGTCCAACGGCGCCCAGACCGAGGATGTCACCGGGCTATCGAGCGGCTTGTACATCCTACGCGTCACGGACGCTCTTGGCGAGGTCGGCACGGCCGAAGTCACGTTGATCGAGCCGGGACAGATGAAGGTGCGCACCGAGCCCTTCAAATACCCCAATGGCCATAACGTGAGCTGCCACGATTGCTTCAATGGCAGCATCGACCTGACTGTGCATGGCGGGGTGCTGCCATACACCTACAACTGGGGTGATGAGGTGTACACCCAAGACCGGAGCGGCCTAGGCGCCCTCAGCTATGCAGTAGTGGTAACCGACGCGAATGGCTGCGAGGAGCGCTCCGAGAAATTGCTGCTCACCCAGCCCGAGCGAAAGGACTGGACGATGGAAGGCAACTCCAACACGGACGCGGAGCAGCACTTCTTCGGAACCGCCGATGCGCAGGATGTCGTGCTCAAGAGCAATGGGCTGGAACGCTTCCGATTGTTGAGCGACGGCGGAATAAAACTGAGCAGTCCATTGCTGAGCGCTGGGCCGATCCATATCGACGAGAATGGTTTGCTCCGTGGTGGGTTCCGAGCGGACCTGGAACCGATGCCGGTGGGTCTCTGCCGATTGCTCGATTCCTGGCCCTATTGGGAAACGCGCGGCAACGATTTCACCACCCTGTGCCCCGAAGAGATTCCCTTGCTCGGGTCCCTCAGCGCGCATGATGTGCGGCTCATCACCAGCGGGGAAACACGCATCCACATCACCACAACTGGCAAGGTGGGCATTGGCACGGAGCCACCAGCCGGAGCCGTTGATGAATACCGGCTCTACGTAGAAGATGGAATTGCCACACGTGATGTGCTGGTGAAGCTTGGTGACTGGCCGGACTATGTCTTCCAAGAGAACTATCGCCTGCTCCCACTGAACGAGTTGCGAGCATTCGTGAAACGCCACAGCCATTTGCCAGGTATCCCATCGGCAGCGGACGTGGAAGCCAAGGGCGGTATTGAGGTGGGCGATCTGCAACGCCGTATGCTAGAAACCATGGAGCAGCAGGCGCTGTACATCCTTCAATTGGAGGAGCGGGTGAAGCAGCTTGAGGAGGCTTCGAGCACCAAACGCTAACCGCCATGAAACGCTTCGCGTGCCTCGTTGCTTTGTGCTGCGCTCTAGTGCAGTCCAATGCTCAGTTCGATATCGACTTTGAGGGCAAGGCCTTCTTTCAACTCAGTGCTGCCTTGCAGAACCACTACGACAGCCTTGCGGCTTCTGGTGATAGCAGTGCATTCCACGAAGGGGGGCCGTACTCCAAATACCGACGCTGGCGCGAATACTGGTCTTTGCGCTTGAGGACCGGGACAAACTTCTCTGATTATTTCAGTGCAGAGGCATTCGCCATTGCCGACAGACAGAGCCGAGCAGCGGGCAATACCGACCCATGGCACGAGATAGGTCCTAAGGATAAGCCTAGCCTAGGGCAAACGACCATAGGGCAGGGATCCCAGCCGGGCATTGGGCCCATACATTTCATCTCATTCAGCGATGTGGACGCCAACAAGATGCTCTGCGGATCCGTGATCGGAGGACTCTGGTACACGGACAACCAAGGCTTGCAATGGTCCAATGGTGGGAGTGACGGCGGCACTTGGGCGAGGACGGGGTGCAGAGATGGCCTCTTCAAAGTGGGCGACCCTTCGACGTGGTATGCTGCGAATTCGGGTTATTTCTTCCATTCGGGTGCCATACTGCGGGGCACCAACTACGGAGCGAACTGGGAAGTAATCGCGGACCAGGCTGACTTCGCCAATGGCGGCGGTGTCTGGACCAAGGTGAATAAGCTGGCAACTAACCATGAAGACCCTGATGTACTTTATGTGGCCACGGAACACCGCTTATGGCGTACCGACAATGCGAATGATCCCAATCCAACATGGTATGAGGTGGCTATACCACTTCCATCTAGCGTCAGCGCGCACCCAATCTATGGCACCAATAGCGGTTACTACTATCACGATGGCCGGAACGTCTATGACTTCGAAGTGGACCCGCTGAATGGCGCAAATTTGTATGCGACTGTTCGCTTCGATGGCGAGCTAACGGGGCCTTCACAGCAAGTTCACTTCTGGCGTCTGATGCGTTCGCAGGATGGCGGTGCCACTTGGTCCGAAATGCCAAACCAACCACTCCATCCTTTCAATGCTTCGACCATCACTGTTTGGATTGATGGGCAGGCAGTCCAAGGGGTTCGCATGTCAAACTCAAACCTAATGACCATTGAGACGACCAAGGCCAATGCTGATTGGCTGTATGTGTTCTATGATTTGGCGACCCCGGCCCAGGATGCTCTCTTTAAGATTTCTAGTGTGACTTCGGGCAATTGGGAGCCACCTTTGAGAACAACATTGATAATGACCTATGGGGGAGGGAATGGTTTCGGCGTGGATCAACATAATGGCACGGATGTTTACCTCGATCACAATCAAAGCATTGGCAGATACGCAACCTACATAAATGGTATTTGGACGAATTACTCGAGTGCGGGGAACTATTTACAGTACCACGTAGATGTTGAAGACTTTGTGGGTGACCCTGAAGTGGAAGGCGTAGTCTGGATGGCCAATCACGGTGGCATACATCGCTCCAGCGATTTTGGCGCCACTTGGGAGTGGCGAGGGCGAGGCTTAGCAGTGGCCGAGGTTTATCGAATGAAGAATTCTCATAGTGAACCCGACCGATTAATCACCGGGCTTTTCCACGACGCGAGTGTTCTTACAGTTGGCTCCTATGAGCCAGGTTGGGAGCCGGAGTGGTTTCAACTTGGAGGCGCGGATGGTCAACAACCTATGATTGAGCATGATGAGGGCAACTGGGTCTACTGGTCTTCACAGTCCTCATCATGGCGAAAATCCGGCGATTATGGGGTTAGTGCTTCGTCAATATCGGCATGGTCTTGCGCTTCACTCGAATGGGAGACGATGGCAGCCATGGATCACGGGAACCCCAATGCCATATACTTCCCGGGATGGCCCTCGCAATCTCCCAATCCCTGCAACGCCGCGAATGTTCCCGCCGAGATCAAGCGGTCTTTCAATCGTGGTGTAAGCTGGGAGATAATCTCGGATTTCCAAAGCATCATGGGTTTAGGAAGGATGGGGGTGTGGCGGTTGTACTCCTCACCTTATGATCCGAACGATCTTCTCGTGCACTTCCCAAATGGCCAACGAGTATTCCGCACTCGAATGGCAAGAGGGAATGCTGCTGCTGTTCGGCAAAGCTGGAGCGAAATTCATGTGCCGCGCATTGACCGCTTCATCTCGGACATCGACTTCGATCCAACAGATTCCGATGTGCTCTACTTCGCCTATTCATCTGAGGTGATGCAAGAAGATGTGCCTGCTGGAAGCGGCATGGTGTTCAAGGTCATCTACAATGACCCCGCAAACCCCTTAAACGCAAGTGTCGTTGATTTGACCGCTTTTGGATCGACATCGAATCCGCTCCCAAATACAGGTATTGGATCGGAGGCGATGGCCCTTGAGCGGGGCAGCAATGGCGGCATCTATGTAGCGACCGACTTAGGCGTTTACTTTACGAACAATGAGTTCCTCGGCAATGGCACGGGCTGGCAGCTATTGGGGGCAAACCTTCCTCACAGATCATGCGCAGGCTTAGAAATCAGCTACAAGGCGAACAAGATCAGGGCTGGCATGTCCGGCCGTGGCGTCTGGGAGCACGACTTATGGTGTCCATCTGAACCGGATTGGAACGAGTCCGGCACGTACACGGCGGATGCGTTCAAAGAGGCTATCAACGATATCACATCGACCGCGATTGTTCCCGCTGGCTTGGATGTCACATACCGCGCAGGAAACCAAGTCCGCCTGCTTCCCGGATTCCACGCGCAGCAAGGAAGTGACTTTCATGCCTTCATTCATCCGTGCGATAGGGCTGGTAACAGCTTCAAGTCCTCACCCAGTGTTGGCTATCCTTTGGTCAAGGACAATATCGCGAGGCTCAAGCAAGATGTAATCCTCCATGTGGTGCCCAACCCCAACATGGGCGCGTTCTTAGTGCATCTTCCCGATGACTCGGCGGCTGCAAAAGAGATTCAACTCTTGAGCACTCAGGGACGCAGAATTCCATTCAACTGGCGTCAATCCTCTTCGGTCTTGGAGGTTTCCCTCGAAGCACACACGCCTGCGGGCATGTACCTCGTGCAAGTTGTGCTTAAAGATGGTACGACCCATCACTCCAAGTTCATCCTTGAGCCATGAGAACCGCCATACTCCATACTGCACTTCTCTTTTGCCTCGCCGTTGGTCAAGCGCGTGCGCAGTTCCCGAGCTTCCCAGACTCCAATGCGCTCTGGATTATGGAAGTATTTGACGGCCCTCAATTTCAGTATGCCTTCAGCTACCACATGAGAGCGACCAATCATGACACGCTCATCGACGGCAATTGGTATAGTACGATTTGGAGCGGCTTGCTCAATCAAGCTGGCTTTTACTGCGGAGGAGTGCGCGAGGACATCGACAGCCGCGTGTATCTGTACCCAGCCAATGGGTCTTCTGAGTACTTGCTTTACCATTTCAATCCAGCCGTCGGCGATACCCTTTTTGTTTGGGTAGGCGACCCGCTCGGGGCTATCGACCCCTCAGTGCAAATGATGCATGTTGCAACGGTTGAGTCGCTTACAAACGCCAACGGGACTTCATGGAACCTGATAGGAGTAATGAGTGATGCGGCATTGATCGGCGGGCAGGGCGTTACTCAGTATTGGTTGCAAGGTGTTGGCGGTAGTGGCGGGTTGTTCAATACCATCGGCTCCCTCACGATCTCGATTAGTGAATCGCTAGCCTGCATGCAGCACAACGACAGCATTTGGCCTGCAGGTGTTCCAGGGCTATGCTCGCCCATGAACATCGCTGAAAATGCGAGCAACGGCATAGTCCTGTTCCCCAACCCAAACAACGGCCGTTTCACCATCACATTCACAGAGCCTCATACCACCGCAAGATCCTATGGCGTGTACGATGCGTTGGGGAAATTGCTCGTCCAGCGATCGCTGCCGCCCGGCCTGAGCACAAGCGAGATTGACCTATCACACTTCGGCGCGGGCAGCTATCTGATCAAGGTTAGCAGCCCAAAGGCGGTGTGGCACGCAAAAGTTCTATTGGAGTAGATCGGCACCGAGATCACGCCGCCATCAACCGCCGCATCCTGTGGATCAGCCCTTCCTGGTCGTAGGGCTTCTGCACCAGATCGTTGGCGCCTGCGCCGCGCACCGTGGCGTGCAGATGCGGCAGCTCGCCCTCTCGGCGAATGCAGGCCAACCCTTAGCTTCGTTCGATGATTGCCATGAGGAGTAAAGGCCACGAGTCGCAGACTCGCGGCAGCGAGGGGGCTGAATCTCAATTGCCGCGTAATCCCCGAGCGCACATTGCCTTGGTATTGGGGATTCACTGCTTCTGTTTCGGGGCAGGGTCAGTGGCCAGCGCGCAGCAGCAATTGAGCATTGGGCTGCACGGTGGTGTGGACCGGGTTGTTTTCGACCAGCCAATCAATACAACTGCAGTCGCCGTTGGATTAGGCAATGGATTGGGCGGGAGAGCCTCATTCTGGTTCGGGCCTTCTGTCTTCGTTTCCTGCGGGATCAACGTGGCCGAATGCCATGTTGAGGAATCAAAAGTGTATTCCGGTGTCATCGTGCCCAGTGACCTAACAAGGCGAACCTCAGGGAAACTCTCGCGCTTCGAATTGGATTTTGGATTGGGGGGGAACGTGAAACGCGGATCCAACTACCAGTTGCAATTGTACATGTGTGTTCAAGCTCTTGCATGGACATCATATAGCGGGACCATGTCAACAGAACCCATCGGACCGCGTGAGTCATTCAATCGCGACCTGACCGGGCAGAAGAGTGAGGTGGTCGGGTTGAACTGGACAGGATTCAGACAAGGTTAATGTGTTTGGTGCTGTTGTTTTCATGGGGTCCAGGGGACTCATAACTCGGCGTTCTTGTTGAGAACTCATGCGGCCAACGGC
>JBATND010000265.1:0-23004 GCA_049290175.1 Flavobacteriales bacterium
GTTGCGGTCACTGTTCCGCTGCGAACACCTTTCAAATGGTTCACGTTCAGTTCGACGCCAACGGTGTCCTTGCCTTCGGCGCCCACGAGTATCGCGGAGCCCACACTGCCCAGGCTCTCGGCTAAAGCGGCCGTGGCTCCACCGTGCAGAAGGCCCATCGGTTGCACCGTGCGGCGGTCAACCGGCATGGTAGCGCAGAACTGGCCATGCTCGTCAACACTGAATCGGATGCTCAAATGCGAGATCAGGGTCTGCTCGCAGAAGGTGTTGGCTTGTTCGGCTTGTCGCGCGGTGAAGGGCATGCGCCAAAAGTACCAGCCAGCGTTTGGCTAGGCCGTTGTCCATCTTTGCGGCATGGCTGGCGCACGAATTCTATTGGTTGAGGATGAGCCATCGCTGCGCAGTACGCTGAAGCTCAATCTGGAGTTGGAGGGCTACGCGGTTACAATTGCCCAAACCGGTCCGGAGGCGCTGGAACGCCTGCGCGGGGCTCACTTCGATGCGGTGATCATGGATGTGATGCTGCCCGGCATCGACGGCTTCAATGTGGTGGAAACGATTCGATTGGAAGGCAACAAGGTGCCGGTGCTATTCCTTACCGCCCGTACAGGAACCGAAGACCGCATTCGTGGGCTGCGTGCAGGCGATGATCATCTGGGGAAGCCATTCGACCTGACCGAACTGTTGCTTCGCTTGGCAAAACTGGTGGCGCGTTCCAGTGCGCAGCCAGAATTGGCGCAAGACTCATTCAGCTTTGCTGGTGGCGCCATTCATTTCTCAGCATTCGAGGCGGTGGGCATCGATGGCGCGAAGCACACCTTGACCCAACGGGAGGCGCTGCTCCTGCGCCTGCTCGTGGAGAAGGCGGGTGAGGTGGTCTCACGCGAGGAGATTCTCCGGAAGGTGTGGGGCTATAACGTGTTCCCGACCACCCGGACCGTCGATAATTTCATCGTTGCTTTCCGGAAGTATTTTGAACCTGACCCACGGATTCCCAGGCACTTTCATTCGGTTCGGGGGGTGGGGTATAAGTTCACGCCTTAATTTTTTCTGGGATTCTGGCAACCAGGAACAACTGCTCCCGTCTTCCTTCCAACCAAGGTCGATCTTCCTGACTTTGGGCTGGTTCCAATCATTCCTTGCAGGTTTACCGCGCAGGGGTCCTCACAAGGGCCCCTGTTCGGTTTTGTAGGAGTCCGAAGTCGAAGATTAAACTGCATTCCCGCAACGCTTGCACCAAAGGGAGCATGCATCTATCTTGCGGCGGCTTTGTAGAAACCGAAGGACATTCACCCCCAACCGTCTCCACATGAAACTTCGTTCCGCCCTCTCCGCACTGTTCGCAGCTGCGGCAATCGCTCCGGCCTTCTCGCAAGGCACGGTCGATATCGGTCTCTTCCGCAATGGCGAGAAACTCGAGGTCCGCATCCGGCCCACCGAAAGCTTCAACGGCATTGTTTCGAGCATTGTGTTCACCGTTCGCTGGGACCGCAATTCAGGTGCGGGTCTAGGTGCAATTCAGCAACAAGGTGCGCCTGCGCAGTTCTTGCCTTTGGCCAAGAGCGGCGGCATCCGTGAGCAAGGTGCTTTCAACTATCAGGTCTATGCCGGCTTCGGAATGCTTCCGCTCACCGAGTTGGAGACCTCTTTGGCTGCGGGCGCAGAGACTGTGATCGCTACCATTCCGGTCACCGGAAAGGGCGAGTTCGAGATTGTGAACGATGCCTTCACTGCGGAGCCAACGAGCAACGCCAACTACTACATCTCCCTCGGTGGTCGCGACCTCACCGGATCCATCTACAAGGGCTTAGCGACGGCTGAGGAAGATGGCAGCGTGAGCATCCTGCCCAACCCGAACAACGGGCAGTTCACGTTCTCCTTCTCCGTGGCATCGGCAACCGATGTCACCATTGAAGTCGTGAATGCCTTGGGCCAGACCGTCTTCAACGATATGCTCCGCAACTTCGAGGGCACCTACCGCAAGGAGATGGACCTCACCAGCATGAGCAACGGCGTGTACTACCTGAAGGTGAAACGCAACGGCGAGACTTCGACCCACAAGATCGTTTTCCGGTAATCCGGTTCTCGAAAGCGCATTGGAACAGGGGGCTTCGGCCCCCTGTTCCTTTTTGCGTTGCTTTCTGAATGCCTGCGGCTGACGTGCGATTCAACTTGGCATCATGCAACGCAGCACCGGCAATAGGTGCTCGAAGGGTCGTGCGCAATGGGCGCATCGGGGTCGAGCATCTCGTCCATGATATGCAGCAGCAGACCTTGGATTTCGGCCAAGCGCTCCCGGCGGATGAGCGATTCGCCCTCGATGGTGAGCCACGCGGCATCGGGCTGTGAACTGTAGCGTAAGGGAATGATGCCGGCTTGCACGGCTTGTAGCGTCGGGTCCTCTAGAAGCGCCAGAGCCGCGTACATCATCAGTTGCAGCGCCTTCTGCTTCTCGGCGGTGAGATGTTCGCGGTCCAGCACCTTCAGCTGGATCTCATTGCTCTGGAATGCGCCCGTTTTGATGTCCAGGATGCAGAGCACGCCATCGCGCCGTTCGATCCGGTCGGCCTTTCCCTTGATCCAGAGGCCGGGCCTCAGCTCTGCTTTCATCATGTGCTCTACCGCAATGGGGACGGTTGCATGCAGCGCAGGGCGCCTTGCTTCCGATTGGAGTGCTCTCCGAAGCGCTTCAGCAGCCATGGAACTGCGCAGCAGGAAGTCGCCGGATTCGAGTAGCTCCTTGGGGTAATCCGCGGTCAACGCATGTTGGATATGGCTCTCCGCCGTCCGAGCTGCTTGCGTGAGACGCTCTTCACTTAAGGGCGAACGGAGCCACTTTTCATAGATGCGTTCGATGGCCTTGTGTACCGCATTGCCCAGCACATCGTCGCCCATGCCATCCGATGCCTCGCCTTGTTCCTTGATGCGCAAGATGTATTCCGCATGGAAATCCATGGGGCACCGCAGCCACGTGGCCATGGCCGTTGGCGAAAGGCCTCGTGACAGCAAGGCCTGCAGCTGTTCGATCACCTGCGGATCCTTCGCCACGGTAAGTGCCGGTGCGGCTTGCGCGCGTTGTTGAGCCGCAATGGCCAGGTGGTGGATCTTGGTTTCGGACACAGCGACCAGCTCGTGCTCCCATTGCTCAATGAAACGCGCTGGCGAACCGCTGCCATCGGCTGCCGGGGCATGCGCCAGCGCGAAGTGCTTGGCCCCTTGCAAGAGCCTATGCACATGGTATGAGGCCACCGCTTCCGAGTCGGATCGCAGTGGCAGTTTGAAATGGCGCCTCAGGTCGAACGGGATCCAACTCGTGGGTTCGTCCTGGCCGATGAGGATGCCCTCTGAAGCACCGACGATGAGTACATGCTTGAAGGACAATGCCCGTGTCTCCAGCACGCCCAGCACTTGCAGGCCTTCGAGCGGCTCGCCAAAGAAGCTGATGCGCGCTTGTCCGATCAAGCGTTCGCGGATCGCGATGTACTCAAGCAAGTTGGCTGGCCCGGCCTCGATGCGCTTCATGGCCACGCTCAATTCCCGCTGCAATAAGGTGATGTGATAGATCTGCTCACGTGCCAAAGAATCGCTTGGTCGAACAGCCAGCACCCATCTGAACAAGGCGTGCAACAGGTCTTCTGGCGGCGTCTCCTTCGGCAGGAGCACGGAAAGCGACTCCTCGGCAAGTCCTGCTTGGCCCAAGGCGTCGGCGATGCGCATGCGATCCCAATGCGGCAAGTTGGGTGCATGCAGCGCTTCAACCAACCGTGTTGTCGAATCGCCTTGGTTGAGCAGCGGGTGCGTGAGCAGCGCACAGAGATCCACGATGCGAATGCGATCACTCGTGTGCGCGTGGAAGAGCAGATAGCGCTTGGCCAATCCCCAAAGGGGGAGCAGCTGAACGGGAACGCCGAGCGAGACATTCAACGGGGCGAGGTCTGCGGGCAGCGCTTGGAGCAAGGGGAGGAGCAATTGCTCATCGGCGAGCACGATAGCGGCTTGGCTGCGTTCTTCCGGCTGCAGTTCTGCGGCCCATTGCGCGGCATAGCGGCACATGGCCATCCGTTCGGGCAGCGTAACAAGCTTCACAGCACGAGGCTCGCGGGTGATGGCATCGGTAGCTGGTATTTCCCCGGGACCAAGTGCGTTGATGGATTCACGCAAGAACCGGCCAGCTTCGTGATCGGGTGCATTCAGATAGAATTGGTCGGCATCCCAGCACGTGCTGAGCAGACCACGTACCTTGATCTGATGGATCACAGCCTTCAGTGATGGCTCAAGGGCATTCAATCCCACGGCCCAAACCGCGCTCCATGGTGCTTGCCAATCGGGTTGGCTAACGCGGCGCACGGCTTCGCGGCCAATAGCCCCCGATGTACCGAAGCCGCGCTCGGTCATGGCCGCCACGAAACGCTTATGCAGATCGCCGGTCTCGGTCCAGCGCCTGACCGCGAGTTGCTGGGAGGTGGAGAGCGGCTCTGTGCTGCGCAGGCTCCATTCCTCGATCTCATGATAGGCGCGCAGGTCGCGATACAGGTCGTCGAGGTTGATGAGGTGGTTGTCGGCCTCGCTGAAATCGCGCAGGGTGGTTGGTGCCCATTCGAGGAACTCGGCCAGCGATTGTGCGGCAGGGCCGTTTTGCTCCCGGTGGCATCGATAGAGAAGGAGCAGCAGGTCGGCGGATGTTCCCTTCCTCCAGCCCGCGATCCGTTGCAGGAAAGCGCTTGGATCGAGCATCTCGGGGCTCCAAAGGGCACCGTCGGCGCTCTGGGCCAAGTAGCTTCGCAGGTGCAAAGCAGCCCTACGGCTCGGGAGCACCACCAGCACGCGGTCCATTTCGTGTTGGTGGCGCTCAAGGAGCAAGGCAGCGGTGCGCTTCAGGAAATGCTCCATGGCGGCGGAAGATAGACTTGGCGCTACTGGCTTCCCGGCATACCGGAGGATGGTGGGCGGCGCGCACTATTACCGGATCAATGGCCCGGCCGATTTCGTGGAATTGCAGCGGGTGGGCTCTCGTGTGCTGCGCCATGCCGTTACCCGAGCGCAGTACCCGGAACAACTCCGGATAGCGGAGATGATTGCCTGCACCGATGGCCGTTTTGAGCCGATCGCCGCTGAGGAATGGGAGGCGCTATTGGCTGAAGGTTGATACATTCACCACCGAACACGGTCCGCCGGGGCAACCAAGCGGGCCAATAACCGGTCGAATGAGCATGATTCGCAAGTTGTGTGCATTGGCCTTCTCCCTCGGAACCGTCGCCTCCGTTCAGGCTACGCACATCATTGGAGGAGAGATCTACTACGACCATCTTGGTGGCGGACTCTACAATGTGACATTGACGCTGTATCGGGATTGCACCGGGATACCGTTCGATGGTACGGCAGTCATTGGTGTTTTCGATGGCGTGAATTTCAACCTGCTCCAAGTCCAGCAGCTCACCTTCCCCGGAGGGTCCGACGTGCCCATTGTCCTCGAAACACCCTGCCTCAGTTTCCCCCCGAATGTGTGCGTGCAGACCACTTCTTACACGGGTCTCTTCAATCTGCCCTTAACGCCGAACGGATACATCCTCACCTATCAGCGCTGCTGCCGAACGGATGAGATCGGGAACTTGATCTCGCCCGGCGACCTTGGTTTGACAGTGACGACGCGGATTCCCGGAGAAAGTGTTCCTGTGAACAGTTCGCCGCGGTTCAACGAGTTGCCACCTGTGGCGCTTTGCTTGAATTCTCCGCTGGTATTCGATCACAGCGCTACGGATCCCGATGGTGACTCCCTTGTTTACTCCTTGATCACGCCGTACAACGGGGGAACGGCAACGAATCCTCAGCCCAATCCGCCGCTTCCACCACCCTATGAACCAGTTCCGTGGGGCGCTGGCTATTCGGAGTCCTATCCGATTGATTCCGATCCGGCAATCGCCATCGATCCAGTATCGGGGGAACTCACCTTGACTCCCACCTTGCAAGGGAGCTACAATGTGGGCGTGCGGGTGCAAGAATTCCGCAACGGTGAATTGCTCAGCGAATCGCGACGCGATTTCCTTTTCAAGGTGGTGGCCTGCGATGCAGCCGTAGTATCTGCCATTCAGCAGCAAACGGTTTTCTGCGAGGGGCTCGGCATCCAATTCCAGAACAACAGCTTCGGGGCCACGGAGTATTACTGGGATTTCGGCGACCCGGATACCGATGCGGACATCAGCACGGATGCGAACCCGCTCTGGGTCTATGATGAACAAGGCACCTACACGGTGATGCTGATCGCTAATCCAGGGACCACCTGCGCCGATACCTCCTTCGTGGATTACCTGGTTTACACCACTCCGAGCCCGGTGGTCATCCCGCCGCCGCCCTTCTGCGGGAACGATCCGGTGGTGCTGGTGGCCGATGGTGATTTCCCGGCGGGTTCAAGTATCCTGTGGCAATTGGGAAGCGGTAGCGTGCCGCAGACGAGCACCGACAGCATCGTCACCGTGCAGTTCTCCGGTCCCGGCACGCATGAGGTAACCTTGATCGTGGCCCAGAACGGATGCACCGGCTACTACACGGACAACGTGGTGAATTTCGGATTGCCCGAGGCCAGCTTCACAGCTGATCCGCTTCCACCGCAGCAGATCGGCACCTCGGTCATTTTCACGGACACCAGTTCGCCCAATGGCGGTGTGATCACTTCGTGGAACTGGGCCATGCAAGGAAGCGTCTTCGCTCCTTCGGACCCGATCGCGGAATGGAATGGTGGTTGGCCCGGCAACTATGAGGTGGTGCTCACCATTACTACGGCCGATGGCTGCACCGATCAGGCCAGCATGATGTACGAAGTGCTCGGCGGCCCCATCGACATACCGAACGTCTTCAGCCCGAACGGCGACGGCACCAACGAGTTCTTCGAGATCACGAACGTGCAGTACTACCCGAACGAGCTCACCATCTATGGTCGATGGGGCAACAAGGTTTACGAGACGCTCAACTACAAGAACACTTGGCGCGGTGACGGTGTTCCAGACGGAACCTACTACTATGTGCTGCGCCTTTCGGATGATCGTGATTACGCGGGCCATGTGACGATCCTGCGCTGATGGCCCGTTGAACCCAAGACCGATGCGCTCCCTGCAACGCCTGATGCTCACCGCGATCGCAGCGATCGCGGCGGGCATTGCGGGTGCCACGCACATCATCGGCGGGGAGATGTTCTACACGCATCTGGGCGGGAATCAGTACCAAGTCACCTTGCGCCTTTACCGCGATTGCGGTCCGGACAACACGAACAACACCGGCTTCGACGGCAGTGCGCAGATTGCGGTCTATACGGCCAATGGCGCCCTCTTCACCAATGCGAATGTGGATTACCCGGGAGAGACAGCCGTTCCCGTCACGCTCAACGATCCCTGCCTCACTGCGCCGCCTTCAGTCTGCGTGCGCACCACCACTTATGTGCAGACCTTCAATCTGCCACCGGTAGCAGGTGGTTATGTGGTGAGCTACCAGCGCTGCTGCCGCACGCCCGCCATGGTGAACCTCAGCGGTCAGCAGGGCCTAACGTGCTCTGTGACCATTCCGGGACCACCGAACCAAGCGAACAGCTCGGCGCGCTTCAACGATCTACCGCCTATTGCGCTCTGTTTGGGGCAGGACATGAGTTTCGATCACAGCGCCACGGATCCCGATGGCGATCAACTCGTGTATTCGCTCTGCGCGCCCTTCCAAGGTGCCGATGCCTTCGCCCCGGCGCCCTTGGCCGACCCACCGCCCTACCAGCCGGTGAACTTTGCAGCCGGTTACTCCGGTGCCAATCCCATCAACAGCAATCCGCCCATAGCCATCGACCCCGCCACCGGCTTGCTGACGGTGCATCCAACACTGCTGGGCACATTCACTGTTGGTGTGTGCGTAGAGGAATATCGCAATGGGACGTTGCTCAACACGGCTCGTCGTGATTTCATGTTCCGTGTGGTGGCCTGCGACGCCACTGTTGACGCGGTGATCGCCGATCAAGGCCCCGGTCAAGCCTGCACGCTCACACAGAACTTCACCAATCAGAGCATCGGTGGCCAAACCTGGCTCTGGGATTTCGGCGACCCGAACACCACCAACGATGTGAGCACCGCTCTATCGCCGAGCTACACTTACCCAGGGCCCGGCAGCTACCCTGTGATGCTCATCGCCAATCCCGGCTCACCATGCGCCGACACCACCGTGGCCATCTACGATGTGGCGCCCCCCTTACAGCCGAGCTTCACGGTGCCGCCGCCCTTTTGCGATGAGCAGGAGATCAGTTTCGTGATCGGTGGCAGTATCGGCAACGCTGTTGATGTGACCTGGAGCTTTGGACCGGGCGCAACTCCAACTGCGGCCACAGGCCCCAATCCTT
This sequence comes from Flavobacteriales bacterium, assembly GCA_049290175.1. Taxonomy (GTDB): domain Bacteria; phylum Bacteroidota; class Bacteroidia; order Flavobacteriales_F; family PHOS-HE28; genus PHOS-HE28. The sequence continues at coordinate 8,366 of JBATND010000265.1, forward strand.
CGGCGGTCTTCGCGCCCATCGGCGTTCAGCAAGTCACCGTTACAGTGACCGAATTGGGTTGCACGGGCACCTTCAGCGCCAATGTGCAGGTGCATCCGCAACCCACGGCCGCATTCGCCGAACAGGATACTTTCTGTGATACGCTGGGCTTCACCTTCGCGAACCAGAGCACCGATGCCGCGACCTACCTCTGGGATTTCGGAGAGCCAGGGACCGTTGCCGATGCAAGCACGCAGCAATCGCCGAGTTGGGTTTATGGAGCGCAGGGTTACCACACGGTGACGCTGATCGCGCGCAACGGACCTGTTTGCGCCGATACCGCCACACGCGTCTTCGATGTGCACCTGCCGCCCGACGTGTTCTTCTTGCGACCGCCCATCCGTTGCCCTGGGCAAGTGGCCTTGCTCAATGCAAGCGGTTCGCAGGGCAGTGCCAGTGTTGTCTGGGACCTTGGCCTAAGTGGATTCCCGAACACGACAACGAGCATGAACGTGCAGGGCATCTTCCCGGAGGTGGGCACGTTCCCGGTAACGCTCACCATGACCGAGTTCGGCTGCACGGCCAGCTACACCGATTCGGTTACCGTGTACCCCATGCCCACGGTCGATTTCACCAATGGATCGCTGGCCTGCGTGGGAGAGGCCTTTCCGTTCGCGGCGGAAGTAGTGGCTCTCACGCCCTACACACTGCTCTGGAATCTGGGTGATGGCACCACGGCCACTGCGGCCCAATTCTCACACATCTATCAAGAGCCCGGTCGCTATTCGGTATCGCTCACCGCAAGCACCAGCACCGGCTGCGTGGCCACCATCACGCGCAACAAGCCAGGCGCGGTTGAAGTGTTCCCCAAGCCTGTGGCGGCTTTCACGGCCCTGCCCAGTGAAGTGAACATCATGGACCCACGCATCGAGGTCACGGATTACAGTTCGCTTTCCGCCGAGTGGCTCTACCAGATCGCTGGCGATCAGATCAGCGATTCGGCCTTTGCCTACAGCTTCTTGGATCCGGGCCAATTCATCATTTCGCAGATCGTGACCACTGAGCATGGTTGCATGGATACCACCACGCGCGTGGTGATCGTGAGCGGTCATTTCTTCTATGCGCCAACGGCCTTCACGCCTGATGGCGACGATAAGAATGAGCTGTGGCGCCCGAGCGTCTTGGGTGCGCGCGAGTACGAACTGGCCATTTGGGACCGCTGGGGCAACGAGGTGTTCCGTACCACCGACCCGAATGAAGGGTGGGATGGCGCCGGTCACAGTTCCAGCATGTTCGTGTATTGGGCGCGCATCAAGGAGTGGGGCGCTTACGCGAAGGAGTACCGCGGGCATTTCAGCATGCTGCGCTAGCGCTCAAGCAGCACCGCGCTTCCCCAGCTCGATCACTTCCAGATCCTTCGGTTTTCCGTCTTCCAAAGTGAATCGCATGGCTGTGCGCATCACATGCCAACCCTGTTTGCCGGCAGCGCCAGGATTGAGGTAGAGGCAATTCAGCTTAGGGTCGAATTGCACCAAGAGGATGTGCGAATGGCCGCAGATGAAGAGGTCGGGCGGGTCGCTGCGCAGTTCGTCGATCACGTTGCGGTCGTACTTCGGAGGCCTGCCGCCGATGTGCGTCATCCAAACCTTCATACCACCCATGCTGAAGCGCAGATGCTCTGGGAACGAAGCGCGCACCCGTGTATCGTCGATGTTGCCCCAGACCGCCCGCAGCGGCTTCCACTTGGCGAGTTCATCGGTCACGTTCAGGTCGCCGATGTCGCCTGCATGCCAGATCTCGTCGCATTGTGCGAAGTGCTCCTTCAATCTGGGGTCGAGCCAGCCATGGGTGTCTGAAAGAAGGCCGATGCGCATGTGTATCATCCCGTTCAGCGGGAACGCGAAGTAATGTCCCGGTACTTTCGCCGCCCGCATGGAGATCCTCCCGCGCTATTTCCTCGAGATTGCCTTCAACGGCACGGCCTATCGCGGCTGGCAGCGGCAGCCCGATGCTCCCAGCGTTCAGGCCGAAGTGGAGCGGGCGCTGCAATTCGCCCTGCACCAGCACAAAGTGAACGCCATTGGCTGCGGCAGGACCGACACCGGCGTGCACGCCACGCAATTCTTCCTGCACTTCGATGGGCCGAGCGATGCGCCGTTGGATGACCGCTTCATGTATAGCCTGAACAGCTTGCTGCCCGATGACATCGCCGTGAAGCGCGTGATCGCGGTGCCCGACGATGCGCATGCACGCTTCAGCGCCACAGAACGCGGATACTGCTATCGCATTCACGGGTTGAAGGACCCCTTCCTCACGAAGCTCTCGCACCAACTGAAGCCAGCTTTGGATGTGGCCGCAATGAACGAGGCGTGCAAAGCGCTCATCGGCACGCAGGATTTCAGCAGCTTCCAGAAAGTGGGCACCGATGTGAAGACCAGCATCTGCGATGTGCGCGAGGCGCGATGGGAAGAAGCGCCCAACGGCTATGTGTTCCGCATCAAGGCCGATCGTTTCCTGCGCAACATGGTGCGCGCCATCGTGGGTACGTGCATGCGCATCGGCAAAGGGCAACAGCCCGCCAGCCACATGGCCGAGGTGCTTGCCGCCAAAGACCGCCACGCTGCGGGTCGCAGCGCCCCGGCCTGCGGGCTTTACCTGGAGCATGTCGTGTACCCCTTCCTGCCGAGCGATATTCGCGGCCCAGTTAAGGAATGAGCTCCACCGCCCAAGGAAAAGCCTTCGACCGCAAGCTCTTCGGGCGCGTGTTCGCGTTCACGCAGCCGTATCGAAAGCTGTTCTGGCTCAGCGTGGCACTCACGTTCGTGCTCAGCATCGTCGGTGTGGTGCGGCCCATCCTCATGGGCTGGATCGTCGATATCGTCGCATCGGATTACGATTCGCTTTTCCGGCTCGCAGAGGATGCCTCACTCAATGCGCGTGGCATTGCATGGACCGCCAGCGCGGTGGCCGAAATGATCGCTGCCGGTGTTGGTCCATTGGTGTGGGCGGTCGCGATCGTCTCGCTTGTGCTCTTGATCATCGAGACCATCGTGCAGTTCTACCAAGCCTTCTGGACCGCCTGGCTCGGGCAAGCCGTCACCTTCGACCTGCGGCAGCGTTTGTACACGCGCATCATCGGCAATAAGCTCCGTTGGTTCGACAAGACACCCATCGGCCAGCTCGTCACGCGCGTGATCAGCGACATCGAGACCATCGACGACATCTTCTCGCAGGGCCTGCTCATGATCATGGGCGACATCCTCAAATTGCTGGTTGTCGTCGTGGTGATGTTCGTGGTGAATTGGAAACTCGCGCTGCTGAGCATGGTGCCCATTCCGCTCCTGCTGTGGAGCACCAACATCTTCAAGAACAGCATTCAGAAGAGTTTTCAGGATGTGCGCACGCAGGTGGCGCGGCTCAACACCTTCGTGCAAGAGCACATCCAGGGCATGGCCGTGGTGCAGCTCTTCGGGCGCGAGCAGCAGGAGTACCGCAAATTCAAAGAGATCAACAAGGAGCATCGCGGCGCGCACATCCGCAGCGTGCTGGCCTATAGCATCTTCTTCCCGGTGGTCGAGATCCTCAGCGCCATCTCACTCGGTTTCCTGGTGTGGTGGGGCGTGAAGGATGTGCTGGCGGGCTTCGCAACGCTGGGCGATGTCTTCGCTTACATCCTCTTCATCAACATGCTCTTCCGGCCGATCCGCCAATTGGCCGATCGCTTCAACGTGCTGCAGATGGGCATGGTGGGCAGCGAACGCGTAATGAAGGTGCTGGATACCGACGCATCGCTGACCGATGAAGGCACGCGCAGCGCTGACGGGCTGAAGGGCGAGATCCGTTTCGATGGGCTGTGGTTCGCGTATAGCGATGGCGTGGAAGCGGAGGAGGAGCATTACGTGCTGCGCGACATCAGCTTCGAGGCGAAGGCCGGGCAGATGATCGCGCTGGTAGGCGCAACGGGCAGCGGGAAGAGCAGCATCATCAACGTGCTGAGCCGGGCCTACGATTTCCAGAAGGGCGCGGTCTATCTCGATGGCGCCGACATCCGCGATTACAAGCTCAGCGAATTGCGACGCGCCATCAGCGTGGTGCTGCAGGATGTCTTCCTCTTCAGCGATTCCATCCACAACAACATCACCCTCGGCGATCCCGCCATCACACGCGCAGAGGTGATCGCTGCGGCGCAGGAAGTGGGCGCGCACGACTTCATCGTGAAACTGCCCAAAGGCTACGATACCGAGGTGGGCGAGCGCGGCGGCATCCTCAGCACGGGCCAGCGGCAGTTGCTCGCCTTCATCCGCGCGGCGGTGCATAAGCCCACGGTGCTCGTGCTCGACGAGGCCACCAGCAGCGTTGACAGCCTCAGCGAGCAGTTGATCCAGCAGGCCACCGAGCGCATCACCACCGGGCGCACCAGCATCGTGATCGCCCACCGCCTCAGCACCGTGCAGCACGCCGATCGCATCCTCGTGCTCGATAAGGGCGGCATCATCGAGCAGGGCAATCACCAGGAACTGCTGGCGCAGGAGGGCGCGTACAGGAAACTGTATGAGTTGCAGTTCAGGTGAGCGCAAGTAGCCGCAGCCTCGAGTTTTCCACGATCGCTTGCTTTTTCCCGATGGGCGAATAGATTCGCACTACCAGTACGCTATTGCTCATAGTCTGAAACACGGAATGAACCGCTTTTCATCTCCTTCACCATGCTCACCCATGCGTCTCATCTGAGCAGTTGCGGCTCCCGCTTCGAATTGTCCTTGGCGCCTTCGGCCTTGCGACTTCTCCCTTGTGCCTTGAGCCTTTCTCCTGTTCCTGCTCTCGCGCCTTGCGCCTTGCGCCTTGCGCCTTGCTATTTCTTCAGCCCAACAAGGTAGGCCCATGGCCCGCCACAACGAAAAGCCCCCAGCGCTTGCGACGCCAGGGGCCGGTTGCTCAACATTCACCCCCTAAGGCATAGGAACATGAACACGAGCTAGGCAAAAGTAGGGCGCTGCTTCGAGCAAGGCTCGGGCAGCGCCCCCGCCGCCCAAGCGGTCTTATGGGCGGGCACGGTGGAAACGGCTGCGGCCACGTGATGCCTGTATCACAAGAAGGCCAAGAGGACCGGACATGCTACCCGGTCACACGAATACGAACGATGCTTCCAACAGCGATGAACAACAGGTGGTGCCGCTTGGCACTCATACTAGGTGTGTACTGCCTGTTGTTCGTTGCTGCTCCGCGCTGCGAAGCACAGAACCTGGTGCCTAACCACTCCTTCGAGGAGTTCACGGATTGCCTGGAGGTGAACACCGCCTACACCGTGGAAACCGGCCCTTTTGGCTGGTTCTCGGCAGGTGGCACAGGCGATTACTTCATGAGTTGCATTCCGTACGGGGGCTTCAATGGAGTGCCGCTCAGCTCGTGGGCTTTCCAGTACCCGCAGGATGGTGAGTGCTATGTTGGCGTAGTCACCTATCATCAAGGCACGGGCGTTCGCGAGTACTTCATGATCGAGCTCATTCAACCGCTGGTGGTTGGACAGGAGTACTATGCCAGCTTCTATGGGAGTCCAACGTGGGGTGGTTCAGACCTGTACCCTCAGGTTTACCTCGCTAGCAGTCACATCGGCATGCTGTTCACCACGCAGCCAGTGTATTGGAGCAATAGTGACCCTTGGCCGACCGGCGGGAATTTCGCGCACGTGTATCATCCGTGGCTTATCACCGATACGGCGAGTTGGACCTTGGTGAGCGGCAGCTTCGTGGCTGATAGTGCCTACCAGTTCCTGATGATCGGGAACCACTTCGACAACGCGATGACGGATACACTGCATTTCGCGGATTTTCCTTGGGTTCCAAGAGCACACACTTTGATCGATAACGTATGCGTAACGGCCGATCCCAAGGGTTGTCCGATTGCGCTCGGTGTGCCAGATCACCTTCTGGACGCGGCGATCCTCTTCCCAAACCCGGCGAGCGACGAGGTGGGCTTGAGCGGGGTGCCTTCGGGTACGAAGCTCACCATCCACGATGGCATCGGGCGGTTGGTGTTGCAGGTGGAAGGTGTTGCCAGTACCTGGCGAATGGATGCATCGGCGTGGGCTAGGGGTGCATATGTGCTGCGCTTGGAGCAGGAAGGGGAGTTTCGTTCGTTCAAGTTCGTGTTGATCGAGTAGCGGAAGCCGGTCTTTGGAGGAGTTGACAAAAACAAAACCGAAGACCATGAAACAGACAGTTCTAAGGCCATGGACCATGGCCGCTTGCGTGCTGGCCATGCTGCCAGTGCGTGCTCAAGTCTCTACGCCAGCCAACAATGGAAGTACTGGCGATTTCGTCGGCTGGGACAACACGATGATCAGCGATCCGCTACAGATCCGCCACGATGCCAACCAATCGATTGACTGGTACACCAATGCGATCCAGCGGGTACGCTTGAGCCCCAACGTTACCAGCGCCATGGGGCCGTTCAACGAGTTCCCGAATGTGAACCGCGACGGCTTCTTCCTGTTGAGCGGCCAACCCGATGCGTTCACGAATGCGGGCAGCCGTACCCCGTTCACGCGTTTGCATCTGGTCGATCAGGTGGGCGGTGTGGCGCCGGTCGTATATGCCCAAGAGCATGGCTTCCGCCCATGGCAGCGCAATGGCATCACCTTCACGGGTAACAGCGATCAGAGCTACATCGGGCACAAGTACGCTGGGAACGACAACACGGACTTCGTGGTGCAGTGGAGCGATAACCCCAGCGGCAGCCCGTGGGGCACGGACAGGATGAAGTTCGTGTTCACCACGGAATACGACCCTGCAGCTTCGCGAGGTGCGGCCACCTTGGATGGCCTTGAGGCCATCAGGCTCTGGCCACGAGACAACATCGAGGTGAATGTCGGTATCGGGGACTTCGCCCAAGTGGGTGCAGGTGACCCTACGGAACGCGTGGACATGCTGGATGGGCGGCTACGTATTCGTCAGCTCCCAACGGACCCGCCTGCGAACTATCTCACCAAGGTTCTCGTGGTGGAGGATTTCCCGTTGATACCCGGCGAACATGGCGTCGTGAAGTGGCGCGATGTGAGTACGATCGTACCGCCTCCGACTCCCGAGTGCGACTGGACCGTGGAGAATTTCGGCACCTCGGGTCCTGCGGTCTCACACAACGTGTACACCGCTGTGAACACCAGCGACGATTGCCCGGACAACGATGATGCCGTGGGGATTGGCCTGAACCTGACGAATGTGCTTTCGCCCGGCAAGCTGGCCGTGCGTACCGCCAACTTCGCTAATGCGTTGCATGTCAATCAAGGGAATGCAGCAGCAGCGGCAACGGGTATTGATCTACTTGTGTCAGGGGCAACAACCATGAGTCGCGGCATCAACATCAGTGCGGCACAAGGCAACGATCCAGCGGCCGACAATCGGGGAATTTCCATTCGAGCCTCTGGAAGCGGCATAACCGCAAACAACTGGAATTATGGTCTCCGTGCCGATTTGTCGGGTGCCAGCTACAGAACTCGTGGAGTATCGGGATTCACGCATGGAGCGCGCTTTTCCGGCTACGCTGGATGGTTCATTGCGGACGATGATGCGCAATGGACTAGCGGTGTTGCGGCATTCGGCAGAGGAGGTGCAATCAGAAGAGGTGTTGAAGGCCATGCGCAGGGCGAAGGCGAATTGCAAGTTGGGGTTCATGGCTATGCTTCGCTAGTACCGGCGACATGGGTCATGCCTAGCGCTAAGTACATCGGCGTCGCGGGCCAGATACAAAAGCAGGATGTTCAGGGTGAGCGCTTTTTCGCTGTCTATGGCCATACTGACGTTGTTGATGGGGATACTTGGGCGGGCTACTTTGAGGGCAACGTACACATCACTGGAGATGCCTCCTGCACCAATATGGCATGGACCTCGGATGAGTCCCTGAAGACAGACATTGAGAATCTTACCCAAGGCTTGGCCATCATCAGTGAATTGCGGCCGACCACCTACCACTTCAACACGGATGCAATTGCGCAAGCGAATCTCCCCTCCAGCAATCAATTCGGTTTCATCGCCCAGGAAGTGGAAGAGGTGTTGCCCGAATTGGTTGGGCAAACCACCTTCATTGGCCGAATCGATTCCTTAGGCAACGTTGTTGTGCCTGAACAGACGGTGAAGACCCTGAACTACGTGGGGCTGATCCCGATACTGGTGGCGGGCATGCAGGAGCAACAGGCGCAGATCAGCGCGCAGAACGCCACTATCGCTGCAATGCAACAACAACTCGCCGCCTGCTGCGCAGCCCCACCCACCGACAGCGATCAGCGCAGCGGTTCCGTACCGGCTGAAGAGAAACTCACCCCCGCCCAAGAGCGCCTGCTCCGCATCGCGCCCAATCCCTTCACCGATCGCACCACGCTCTATTGCACCTTGGAGCGTGCGGGCCGCATGCAGCTCATGGCGAACAGCTCCGATGGCCGCGATCTGCGCATGCTTTCCGAAGGCCAGCGCGAAGCGGGCGAGTTCCAATACGAGTGGAGCACCGAGCATCTCGCAACCGGCGTGTACTACGTGACGCTGCTGCTCGATGGCGAGCCGGTGGTGAAGCGCGCCGTGAAGGTGGGCAGGTAGCCCGATATGTATTGCTGGAACGGCGGCCCATCGGGTCGCCGTTCCTATTTCAAGCCTTCGCCCGCCGCTTTCTCTCCTCCACGATCAGCCGCAGCTCTCTTCCCATCTGCCCGGCCACGCTGGTGTTCTCCTGCGCGCGGCGGATCAAGTAAGGCAGCACAGCGCGCACAGGGCCGTAGGGGACGTACTTGGCCACGTTGCAGCCCGCATCGGCCATGTTGTAGCTGATGTTGTCGCTCATGCCCAACAGTTGCGCGAACCAAACGCGGCGGTCGTTGCGCGCGATGCCATGCTCCTCGAGCAAGCGTGCGAGCAGGAGCGAGCTCTGTTCGTTGTGCGTGCCGGCCATCACGGCCACGCGGTCGATGTGCGCGATGCAGAAACGCAAGGCATCGTCATAGTCGCGATCAACGGCCGCTTTGTCCGCGTGGATGGGAGAGGGGTAGCCCTTCTCCGCCGCGCGATCGCGCTCCTTCTCCATGTAAGCGCCGCGCACCAGCTTCACGCCGAGGTGATAGTCACCGCGCTCGGCTGCAGCGAGCGATTCCTTCAAAAAGGCCAATCGGTCGTGGCGGTAGAGTTGGATGGTGTTGAAGACGATGGCGCGTTCGTGGTTGAAGCGCTCCATCATGCGCGTAGCCAATCCATCGATCGCGGGCTGGTACCAGCTGTCCTCGGCATCGATGAGCACCGGGATGCCCGCATCGTGCGCGGCTTGGCAGATGCTGAGCACGCGGCCTTGCACCAACTCCCATTCGTGCGCGTCCTCCGCGCCAAGCGATTCGCCATTGCTCACTTTCTCGAGCAATGCGGTGGGCGAGAGCCCTGTGACCTTGAACACGCTGAAGGGGATGTCCTTCCGTTTCTGCGCTGCTGCGATGGTGAGCAGGATCTCGTCGCGCGTGTGGTCCAGCGAGTCGTCGTCCTCTTGGCCCTCCACGCTGTAATCGAGGATGGTGCCCACACCGGCATCGCCGAGCTTCTGCGCGGTCTGCAGGCTCTCATCAATCGTTTCGCCGCCGCAGAAATGCTTGAAGAGGGTGGCCTTCACCGCCCACTTGATGGGCAGGTGCAGGGCGAGCGCGAATTGCGTGAGGGCGCGCCCGGTGGCATTGAGCCAGGGGATGCCGATGATGCGGAAGAGCCAGTACGCGCGCAGCAGGCCACGGTCGGTGTACTGGCGGAAGGCGATGCGGGTATCGCCCAAGTTGGGCGCAGTGGTGGAGGCGGGGGCCGTGATCGGCATGAGAGCTTCCTTCGTTCCTTTGGCCGAAGGCTCTTCTTTAGGGCCGACAATATTAGCCATGGTCCCGAAGCGCATCGAAGCGAATGTCATTGATGCGGGCCGCCATAAGGTGGTGCTCGGTGCCGATGCCTTGCGCGCGCTCGACCGGGACCTGAAAGAAGCCGATGCCAGCGCGCTCTTCATCCTGGGCGACGAGAACACCCTGCGCCATTGCCTTCCCGAGCTGTTGGCGCATGCCCCGCGGTTGCGCGATGCCGAGACCATCGGCGTGCCAGCGGGCGAGGGCAGCAAGAGCCTGAGCGTATGCCAGGACATCTGGCAGCACCTCACCGTGCGCGCGGCGGACCGCGAAGCAATGCTGATCAACCTCGGCGGCGGTGTGGTCACCGATCTCGGTGGCTTCATAGCGGGCGCTTACAAACGCGGCATCCGTTGCATGCACGTGCCCACCACGCTCATGGGCATGGTGGACGCGGCCATCGGCGGCAAGACCGGCATCGACCTCGGCGGCGTGAAGAACATGGTGGGCGTCTTCCACGATCCGGTAGGCGTGTATGTGCATGTGCCCTTCCTGCGCAGCTTGGGCAAACGCGAGCTGCTCAACGGCGTAGCCGAAATGGTGAAGCATGGCCTCGTGCGTGATACTTCACACTACCAAGCACTGCGCGATGCCCCTTTGCATGACCTTGATGTGCTCACGCCTCTGGTGGAGCGCAGCGCGGCCATCAAAGCCGAAGTGGTTGCGGCCGATCCGCGCGAGAGCGGTACGCGCAAGCTGCTCAACTTCGGGCATACCATCGGCCACGGCATCGAAGCATTCTCATGGGAAGGCGGGCAGCGCGCCTTGTTGCATGGCGAAGCGGTGGCGCTGGGCATGATCGCCGAGGCATGGTTGAGCTGGCGCCATGGCCTGCTGGAGCGCGCGGCCTGTGATCGCATCGCGGAGCATCTGCTCTCGCTCTACAAGCCTTACGCGTTGCAAGGCGATGAGGACCACCGCATCATCGAGCTCATGCGCAACGACAAGAAGAACAGCGCCGGGCAATTCCGCTTCACGCTGCTCACGGGCATCGGCAGCGCGCAGGTTGACCTGGCCATCACCGCTGCGCAAGTGCAGGAAGCTTTGGAGTATTATCGGTTGCTGGTGCGGGGGTGAATCCGGGTTGTCGGGTCCGCTATACGCGGGCTCGTGCGCCTAGTGGGCGCACAATTGCGAGTTCATGCGACCACGGATGCACACGGATTATCACGGATGAGAGCCTGATAAGCAGAAGTCATTGTGTAGCCTCCATTTGCACGAGGGCATTTCTATCCGTGTGTATCCGTGTGCATCCGTGGTTCTATGTCTATGGGCCGATGCGCCGTCAGGCGTGGGATTTTGTCCGCTTACAGCGGACCAGATGGACCTTGTGCTCTTCCTTTGCCGCCCATGTCATCCATCACCGTATCGCGTCCGAACGGCCCCATCAAGGCCACCATCGCGCTTCCCCGTAGCAAGAGCATCAGCAACCGCGCACTGCTCATGGCTTCGCTCTGCGGCGACATCAACCTCGTTTCAGAGCTCAGCGACGGCGACGACACCCGCGTGATGCGCGAGTTGCTCCAGAACACGCCGCGTGTGATGGACTGCGGCGCGGGCGGCACCACCTTCCGCTTTCTGCTAGCGTGGGCCAGCGTGCGCGAAGAGGAGGAGCATATCCTCACCGGCATCCCACGCTTGCTCGAGCGTCCGCACGATGACCTGATCAACGCACTGAAACAGCTCGGTGCCGACATCGAGCGCGTGCCCGAAGGATATCGCGTGCGAGGCCGCGCGCTCCAAGGCGGCGAAGTCCATTTCGATTCGCCAATCAGCAGCCAATACCTCAGCGCCTTGCTGCTCATCGCGCCGCGCATGCACGATGGCCTCACCCTGCGCTGGACCGGCACACGGTTGAGCGAGCCCTTCGTCCACATGACCTTGAAGATGCTCGCGCACTTCGGCGTGTATCCGCGCTTGGAGCTCGATGGCGTGCGCGTTGATCCCGGCGACTACATCCCCGCGCCGATCACCGTTGCGCCCGATTGGAGCAGCGCGGCATTCTGGTACGAAGTGGTCGCGCTTTCGCCAGGCAGCGAGATTCTATTGCACGGCCTAACCGACGACACCATGCAAGGTGATCGCGAGGCGCAGCATCTCTGGGCGCCTTGGGTGGAAACGCGCTTCACGGAGGAAGGCGCAGTGATCAGCCATCGCGCTGTACCGGGCAAGTGGGAGGAACTGCCGCGCAGCCTGAAGCATGTGCCCGACCTCTTCCAGCCCTTGGCCTTCACGCTGGCCGCGCTTAACCAATCCGCTGTGCTCACCGGCCTCGACAACCTGCGTGTGAAGGAGACCGATCGCTTGCAGGCCGTGGCCGATGCCATCGCACGCATGGGCGGCCAATCTGCTTTCGCCGATGGTGCCTTTGCCGTGAAGCAGGGCATTCCCGCTGTACAGCGGGACGCATCGTCGCCCATGACCTTCAACCCGGACATCGATCATCGCATGGCTTTATCGCTGGCGCCACTCGCGTTGAAGCTTGGCGGTATCTCCATCAGCGATCCGCAAGTCGTGAACAAGAGCTACCCCGGTTTCTGGGAGGATTTGAAGCAGGCGCGGTTTGAGGTGGACTTGCACGGGTAGCAACGATTACGATCTTCGAGCGGTCACCGCACGCCTCTTTCAGCTTTCAACTTTCAACTTTCAGCTTTTCCCATGAGTTTCCCCTCTGACCTCGAGATCGCCCAGAAAGCACAACTGAAGCCCATCGCGCGCATTGCGGAACGGCTCGGCATCGACCCTGAAGTGATTGAGCCTTATGGCCGCACGAAAGCCAAGCTGCCGCTCACGCTCATCGATCACCAGAGAGCAGCTAAGGGCAAGCTCATCCTAGTTACGGCGGTCAGCCCCACGCCTGCGGGCGAAGGCAAGACCACCACGAGCATCGGGCTGCACGAGGGTCTGAGCAAGCTCGGCAAGAAGAGCGTGGTGGTGCTGCGCGAGCCGAGCCTCGGTCCGGTCTTCGGCATGAAGGGTGGCGCGGCCGGCGGCGGCTACGCGCAAGTGGTGCCCATGGAGGACATCAACCTCCACTTCACCGGCGATTTCTCCGCGATCGAGAAAGCCAACAACCTGCTCGCAGCGCTCATCGACAACAACCTGCAGAACCGCAAGCGCACCTTGGGCATCGATCCGCGCACCATCGCCTGGAAGCGCGTGATGGACATGAACGACCGCGCGCTGCGGAAGATCACCATCGGCCTGGGCGGCGTGAATGGCGGTGTGCCGCGCGAGGACGGATTCAACATCACGCCTGCGAGCGAAGTGATGGCGATCCTCTGCCTCGCGACATCGTTCGAGGATTTGAAGAAGCGCCTCGGCGACATCTACGTGGGCCAGCGCTGGGATCGCACACCCGTGTACGCCCGCGACCTCAAGGCCGAAGCAGCCATGGCCATCCTGCTGAAGGATGCGATCAAGCCGAACCTGGTGCAGACGCTCGAGGGCAATCCCGCTATCCTGCACGGCGGCCCGTTCGCCAACATCGCGCAAGGCGTGAACAGCGTGCTGGCAACGCAGATGGGCCTCAGCCTCGGCGACTACGTGGTCACGGAAGCGGGCTTCGGTGCGGATCTCGGCGCTGAGAAATTCTTCGACATCAAGTGCCGCGCGGCAGGCTTGAAGCCCAGCGCTGCTGTGATCGTGGCCACGGTGCGCGCACTGCGCTACCACGGTGGCGTGGATGTGAAAGAGGTGAACAACGCCGCGCCGGACAAGCTCAAGATCGGCTTGGCCAACCTCGGTCGCCACATCGAGAACATCCAGAAGTTCGGCGTGAAGGCGGTGGTGGCCATCAACCACTTTCCCACGGACACGCCCGAAGAGATTGATGCGATCAAGGCCTACTGCAAAGAGCGCGGCGCCGAAGCGGTGCTCGCCCAAGGCTTCGCGAAAGGTGGCGACGGCATGACCGACCTGGCTACGGCGGTGCTCCGCGTGATCGAAGAGGGCAAGAGCGATTTCAAGCCGCTGTACGATGCCGCGCTGCCGATCAAGGAGAAGATCGCCACCATCGCTCGCGAGATCTACCGTGCCGATGGCGTGGACTACAGCGGCGATGCCGAGACCGCGCTACGGCGCATCAGCAAGCTCGGCATGGATGGCGCGCTCATCTGCATGGCCAAGACGCAATACTCCTTCAGCGACAATAAGGAGCTGCGCGCCGCGCCAACGGGCTTCCGCATCACCGTGCGCGACATCGAGATCAGTGCAGGCGCGGGCTTCGTGGTGCCCATCTGTGGCGAAATCATGCGCATGCCAGGCCTGCCGGAAGTGCCTGCGGCGGAAGGCATGGACATCGATGCCAATGGGGTGATCAGTGGCTTGAGCTAGGACCGCCGATCATCGGCTTCGCTTCTGCTCGCGGACGAATGGACGGTTAGGCATCCCCCGCAGCACGTGTCCGTCTATCGCCTAGCTTCATCACATGCGCCTGATCCTGCTCTTCGCATTCGTCGTGGCCTCTGTCAGCGCCAAGGCACTCACCTGGATGCCCGATGCTGCCTTGCGCACATGGGCCAACAACAACTTCCCCGGCTGCATACAGGGCCAGTACATCGATGAGGACCACCCCGATGTGCAGGCAGCGGTCTTCCTCGACCTCAGTTGGCAGAACAACATCACCAATCTGATGGGCATCGAGGCCTTTGCGAATGCCCTGATGCTGAACGTTAGCAACAACCCCATCACCGAGTGGAGTGGACCTCCGGGGCTGAACAGCCTGCACGCGTTGAACTGCGGGATCACGGGC
>JBATND010000266.1:0-4650 GCA_049290175.1 Flavobacteriales bacterium
ATGCTGGGCTCGTCGAGGATGTACATGCTGCCAACCAAACTGCTGCCCAGTGAAGTGGCCAGGTCGATGCGTTGGGTCTCGCCACCGCTCAAGGTGTTGCTACGGCGATCGAGGGTGAGGTAGCCCACGCCCACATCCACCAAGTAGCGCAGGCGGTTGGTGATCTCCTTCAGCAGGCGCGCGGCGATGCGCTGCTGGTGCTCGTCGAGTTGCAGGCCCTCGAAGAAGCGCAGGCAATCGGCGATGGGCATGCGCGTGAGCTGCGTGATGTCGTGATCGCTGATCTTCACATAGCGCGCTTCCTTGCGCAAGCGCGTGCCTTCGCAAGTGGTGCAGGTGGTCTTGCCGCGGTAACGGCTGGCCAGCACCCGATACTGGATCTTGTAGCTCTTCTCTTCCACGTATTGGAAGAAGCGGTCGATGCCATGCAGGCCCTTGGCGCCGCGCCAGAGCAAGCATTGCTGATCGGCGGTGAGCTCGCGGTAGGGGCGGTGGATCGGGAAGTCGTGCTTCGCGCTGTCGCGGATGAAATCGCGCTTCCATTCGCTGAGCACTTCGCCGCGCCATGGGGCTACGGCATCGTCGTAAAGGCTGAGGCGCTTGTCGGGGATCACCAGTTCAGGATCGATGCCGATGATGCTGCCATAGCCTTCGCAAGTGGGGCATGCGCCAACCGGATCGTTGAAGCTGAACAGGTTCGGGCTCGGCTCCTCGAAGTGGATGCCGTCCAGCTCGAACTTGTCGCTGAAGCCCATCTGCCTCCCGTCCTCGCCGAGCAGGATCAAATCGCCATGTCCTTCGAAGAAGGCGGTCTCCGCGCTGTCAGCGGCGCGACTCTCGTTCTCGGTATCGCCGGGCGCAGCGCTCAAGCGATCAACCACAAGGAAGAAGGTGCCCTTCAGCGCCTTCTTGCTTTCGAGCAATTCCTCGATGCGATGTACCGTACTGCCATCATGCACGCGCGCGTAGCCCTGCTGCTGCAGGATCTCCAGATGCTCTTTGATCGCGCGTCCCTTCGGAATGGCCAGCGGCGCCAGCATGAACACCGTGCTGCCATGGCCGTAGCTGTTCACGCCAGCCACCACATCCTCGATGGTGTTGCGCTTCACTTCCTGTCCGCTGGCGGGCGAGATGGTTTTGCCGGCGCGGGCGAAGAGCAGCTTCAGGTGGTCGTACACCTCGGTGCTGGTGCCCACGGTGCTGCGCGGGTTGCTGCTCTGCACCTTCTGCTCAATGGCAATGGCCGGGCTGATGCCGATGATGCGGTCCACATCGGGCTTCTCCAAGCGCCCCATGAATTGCCGCGCGTAGCTGCTCAAACTCTCCACGTAGCGGCGCTGCCCTTCGGCATAAAGTGTATCGAAGGCGAGGCTGCTCTTTCCGCTTCCGCTCAGGCCGGTTACTACCACCAGCTTTCCGCGCGGGATCTCCACGCTTACGTTCTTCAGGTTGTGAACGCGGGCGCCTTCAACACGGATGCTTCCGTGGCGGAGCTTGCGCAGGATTTCGGGGGCCGGGGCGGCGGTGCGGGCGGGCAAGGGGAAGTAGGGCTGGGGAAAGGGGCGCCGAAATTAGCCTTCGGTCCTGCGGCGGAAGGGAGTAGGCCTATATTTGGAGCCGTAGGAAGACAATTTCTCGGGCTGTAGCAATAACCACAAGTAGGCAACGTTACTCCCCCGTTAAGCGTCTATCCCACGTTCAACCGAAGGTCCGTTCCGGGCCACAACCAAACCGCCAACGCCGATAGCAAGACCTCTACCCTGACGTTCTCGATCCACAACGGACCAAAACGGGTAAGGCCATGCTATCAAAGCGTTCCATCGCCACGGCGGTTGTCTCCATCGACGACCAAGTTCTTGTTCAGCGCTACATCGACGGCGACGAAAGTGCCTTCGAGGCGCTCCTGCACCGCCACAAGCGGAAGGTGTGGAGCCACATCTACCTGCTGGTGCGCGACCGCGAGCTCACCGAGGACCTTTTCCAAGAGGTCTTCATCAAGGTGGTGAACACCCTGAAGGGCGGCAAGTACAACGAGGAAGGCAAGTTCCTGCCGTGGGTTATGCGCATCGCGCACAACCTGGTCATCGACCACTTCCGCCGCAACAAGAAGATGCCGCTGGTGCGCAGCAAGGACGACCACGATGTGTTCGCCGCCATGCAGCAGCCTGGCAAGAACGCCGAGCAGAGCCTGGTGAACGTGCAGGTGGATGCCGATGTGCGCAAGCTGATCGATCACCTGCCCGACGAGCAGCGCGAAGTGGTGATCATGCGCACCTACCTGAACATGAGCTTCAAGGAGATCGCCGACCACACGGATGTGAGCATCAACACCGCTTTGGGCCGCATGCGGTACGCTCTGATCAACATGCGGAAGATGATCGACAAGCACGAGATCGCCCTGGAACGGGCTTAGGCGGCGCTTTGCTCGTCGGTGAGCGATGGCTGGCCTCTGGCGCACTTCGTGGCTCGGTGAGTTGGGTGCCAAGGTGCCAAAGTGCTATGGGGTAAGCGGAGGTCATTATGCACCATTGCACTTTGGCACCTTGGCACCCTTGCATTTCCTAGCCGAACTGAAAGCGGCCTGCCGCCCCACGACAATTTTCGGCCCCATGCAATACTCCGCCCCGGGGTGCCGTTCAGGAAGCATTGAAACCACCTAAACGCCGTCGATGACGAACTCTACTCTCCGCCGTAAGAACCGCCGTACCAGCCCCATGACCACCGCCGTCGGCCCCCAAGCCTCCACCATTCAAGCCATCCTGGGTTACTCCAAGGCGCTGCAAGTGGTTGATGCTCCGCCTTTGGGCAAGGTGAATCTGATGCTGAACTGAAGCGAGACCGAATCGAGAAGCCCCGGTCCAGAGTCAATCTGGATGCGGGGCTTTTTGTTTATCCAGCCATCTGCCGGCGTAGCTCCCGGCGGGTCACCATCCGCTGCAGAGCGGGGTCCCAAGCCTTAAGGCGGAAGCAAGCCGCCACATCCCAAGGCCAAAGACTGGTGCGCTTGGCCTTTTCGCGCAGTTCGGGAATGGCCTTGTAGGCTTCGGGCAGCCGATAAAAGGGGATATGCGCGTTCAGGTGGTGGATGTGGTGGAAGCCGATGTTGCCGGTGAACCACTGCAGTACCGGAATCATCTTCATGTAGCTGCTGCTGTCGAGCGCGGCCTTCACGTAGCTCCAGCCGTTCTTGTCGGCGAATACGGTGCCTGGGAAATTGTGCTGGGCATAGAAGAGATAGCTGCCCAAGGCGAAGGTGACCAGGTAGGGGAGGAAGAAGGCGAAGACCAGATTCTCCCAGCCGAGGAAGTACCACGTGGCCCAGCCCAGCGCACTGTGGAAGACCAGCGTGATCAAGCTGTCCCAGTGTTTGCCCTTATTGCTGATGAAGCTATTCAGGCACATGCCGATGATGAACACGAACACATAGCCGAAGCCAATGGCGAAAGGGCTGCGGATGAAGTTGTAGGCGAAGCGCTCGCCGCGTGAGAGGGTCTTGTATTTCTCAACGGTCACCACCGGGAATGAGCCGACGCTGGTGGTGTAGAGCTTCGAGTTGTGCTTGTGGTGGTGGTCGTGGCTGCGCTTCCAGATGCTGGGCGGGCTTAGCATCCACATGCCGAAGAACCAGAAGAAGACATCGGCCGGTTTGCTGCGGTTAAGGATGCTCTTGTGCTGGTGGTCGTGGTACAGGATGAAGAGCCGAACGAGCGAGAGTCCGGTGAGTACCCCGAAAGCGGCTTTGGCCCAGAGCGAATCCACATACACCGTGGCCAAGTAGCTGCCCGTGGTCACCGCAGCCGAGACGAACAGGTTGATCCAACTGCGCAGGCGCTGTTCCACCGCGAAGGGGCGAGTGGCCAGGATCAGATCCTTGCGCTCGCCGGCGTTCTTCACCGTTACGCGGCTGGCGGTTGGCTGGTTGGTCGCTTGTGCTTCCATCGGCGGTGCGTCCAGAGCCAGAGCTCCGGGTGCGTGCAAATATCGCGTTCCAATCGTCGGGTGTGAGTGACAGTTGTCTCCCCCTCGGCGGTAGCCTTCGGATTCTCTACTAAAGTTTCGGCCACCATGCGGTAGTAGCCGCGCTTCGGGCGGGTGATGCTGATGTACACGACGGGGTAGCCGAGTTTCTTCGAAAGGGCCTCGGTGCCGAGGAAAACCGGGGTGTCTTGGTTGAGGAAAGTCATCCAATAGGCACGCTCGGGAGCAGGGGTCTGATCGGCGATGAAAGCCGTGGCGGTGAGCAGGTGCCGGTCGCGGAGCATGCTTTTGCTGGTCTCGCGCATGGTGTACAGCTGCGTGCCGTGGCGTGTGCGCATGTGGTGTACCAGCCGGTCGAAGTAGGTGTTCTGCAGTGGATGGTAGATCACGATCAGCTGCGGGATGCCCTTCTCTTGGCTGTAGCGCGCACCGGCCAGCTCCCAATTGCCGAAGTGGCCCAGCACCAGCACGATGCTCTGCTTGCGGCGGGCGTATTCCTCCAAGACTTCGACGCCCTCGAAGCTCACACGCGCTCGCAAGGTCTCAGGTGAAATGGTCAGGGTCTTGAGCGTTTCCAAGGTGAGGTCGCAGAACCAGCGGTAGAAGCGGCTGGCAATGGCCTTGATCTCCGACTCGCTCTTCTCCGGGAAGCTGTTGCGCAGGTTGGCGAGC
>JBATND010000267.1:0-2453 GCA_049290175.1 Flavobacteriales bacterium
CGGATCAGGCGCTCATTCTCCTGGGCCATGGCCAAGGCTTCGGCCTGCGAGCGCTCTTTATCGCGGCGAAGGATGTTGATGCGGTCGGCGAGACCGAAGGAGAGCAATACGCCTTCAACGGCCGAACCGATGGGCATGGTAAATACAGTAAGGTCGTTGTACGGGAGTACGCCCATGTCCTTCAAAGTGAACACCATCGTGCCAGCCAAAAAGGCGGTCCAAGCGATGATGAAGTAACCCGCCTGGCGCGAGCCCTTCCGCCAGACGGCGATGGCGGTTATGAAGAGGTAGGAGGCCAAGAGCCCAGCCGTGAGTTGTGCGAGCTTGTAGCCAACGGGCGGCGCGATGAAAAGATAGGTCACCATCACCACGCCGATCAGAACATAGAAGGCTGAGAGCCAGCGATGCAGGACGGGCACATGTTCACGCGTTCCGATGAAGCGCTTCATGAATTCACTCGACGCAATGGCAGTTGCGAACGTGAAGATCAGTGAGGCCTTGATGGAGAACCATTGTGATCCGCCCCAGATGTAGTACTGCCCATGCCCCCAGAAGGCGAGCTGCGTAAGGCACACCATCAGGATGTACACGACATAGATGAGATAGCTCCTATCGCGGATGGAGAAGTACACGAAGAGGTTGTACAGGAGCATCACGAGCATGATGCCGATGTATGCGCCGATCACGAGGTTCTTCATCGATCGGCTCTCTGAGAAGCGCGAGGGCATGTGCAGTTGAACGGGCACTTGCAGCTGCTTGTCGCTTCTGACGCGCAAGAGAACGCCGCCGGTTTTTCCGCGTGCAATGGGCAGGCTGAAGACGAATTCCGGCTGGGCGATAGCCCTTGATTCTAACGAGGCGTTCTGGCCGGTGCGGGCTAACTGTGTGGGCGTTCCATCATCGAGCAAGTACACTTCGACCTCTTCGATCTCAGCGTGCTGAATGTCCAGGATCACAGCGTTCTCCTCCGTGTCATTCAGGACGTCGAAACGGATCCAGTAAGTTGAATTGGTGACCCCTAAGTTGGGTACATCCATCTCAGACGCCGCGTAACCGTTTGCAGATATGGCCTCGGCGGCGCTGAGTTTCCCGGAATCGTCGGTAAGAATGGTGAATTGCTTGCCGATGTGCATGGGCCCTTGGGCCACGGAGACGGGCTGTGCGCTGAGGGTGCAGGGAACGGCGAGGATTCCGGAGATGACGAGGATTCCGCCAACGGTGGTTTTCATCGCGGCCTCATACGAGACCGTGAGGGCGGCGGTTACCGAAGGATCAAGCCGAGGCTGCGTGTTGGAAGTGCATCTGCATCACCTCCACATATGCGCGCAGGTCCAGCACTTTCTTGTCGATGCATAGTTGGTAAATGCATCGCGTAGGAGTGCTGCCAAGCATCTCGATTCGCTCTTGTTCTGGCCGCAGTCGTAAGCTCATGATGTTCCTGCGTTGCTCGATCGGGGCGGAACTCAGTGCAATCACATCGGGTATCACCATGGCAATGGCTTTGATGGACGGGATAGGATAAGTAAAGGTGCCACCGTTGCCGATTTCCTCCATGATCGTGAACCCGGACTTCAGCGCATGCCGCAAGGTGTAATGCGCCACCAAGCAGACCATGGAGCGGAGTCCGATCTGGTTGCCGAGTGAGACCGCCGCGTAGGCCAGCAAGCTCGGTAGTCCCATTGCAGCATACCGATTCGAGTTCCAGAGGCCGCAGACCTCCGCGTTCCCATTGGGGCGCAGTGTGCTCAGTGTCGTGGTGATGCGGTGGTCGAGGCCTTGCAGCGCAGATTCGATAGGCAGCTCTCGTTGGCCGCCATCAACCTCTACGCGAATGCCGCCTACCAAGCCGTGGAGGTTGGATAATGCCACAATTACATGTGTGCCGGGATCCTCGGTCCACGCGTCGTTGTTTGTGGTCACGTTCGTGATGCCAAAATCCTCGAGCACCTTTCTGTGCTCTTTCAGGAACTCGGCGCACATCGCGGGGTCGTCGATGGCTCGGAACGATTTGAAGGTGAGTGTCTCCATCCTTTCAGTTGGGTTCAGGCTGATAAAGGCGTATGCGTGCCCATAGATCCTACGACCGATGATCGTTGCGCTTCAAGCAGGTGTTCTAGATCCAGATACCACCGGCCGGACCACGTCATTTCACCAAGTGCGATGCGACGAGCGGCCTCAGCTGTGACAGCGCCGCCAAGCATCACATGCCCGCCTAGTTGCGGCCACGTGGAGATGGTTCGACCGATCTCGGGGATCGACTCTTTCATGCGCTCGCTAAGGGCGTCCTCGTCCACCATGAACATGAGGTACTGGATTAGTTGCTCGCGAGACATCGGTCCTTCAACTGCCTTCAGGTCCAGATGATTGAGGAGCCCATGCAATATCGGCCGCTCCGGCTCCAAGTCGAAGCGCTCCACGTCGATCAGCCCGCGGTCGCTGGTATCCATCACCAC
>JBATND010000268.1:0-3197 GCA_049290175.1 Flavobacteriales bacterium
GCCGCTTGTTTCTTGTTGTCGGTGCTCTGCTGGCGCGCAAGTGTGGTGGCCGTCGTGCGCGGGCCGACCTCGAGCATCACACGATCCGCATCGGTCCACGCGAACTTCACGGCTTGCGCGAAACGCACGGTGGCGCGCAGGTGATCGCTCCAGTACTTCGATGAGGTCGCTTCGTCATCCTTCAGCCATTCGGCAGTAACGGTGCTGACGATCGGAATGCGCGGTGCGCTCAGCTTCACGCTCCCCACTACCTTCTTGTAAGGCTCCACGATGGCGTCCATCATGGGGCTGTGGAAGGCGTGGCTGGTCACCAGCATTTTGCAGGTGATGCCGTCCTTCTCCAGTTCCGCTTGCAGTTGCGCGATCGCATCGTGCGGGCCACTGGCCACGCACAGTTGCGGACCATTGTTCGCTGCGATGCTGCAACTCGCGGGCATTTTCTTCAACACATCCTCTTCCGCCGCGCGCACGCTGAGCATGCTGCCACCGGGCAGTTCCTGCATCATGCGGCCGCGGTTGGCCACGAGCTTCACAGCATCCTCCAGCGAGAACACGCCAGCCAGACAACCCGCGGCGAACTCACCGATGCTGTGACCCATCATCGCATCAGGCGTGATGCCCCAGTGCATCCACAGCTTCGCGAGGCTGTAGTGCATGGTGAACAGCGAAGCCTGCGTGTAGATCGTCTGCTTCAGTTGCTGGGCGGCCTTCTCCTCTTCGCCGGCTTTCGGGAAGATGATGGCCTTGAGGTCGGTGCCGAACTCCTTCGAGAAGAGTTCACAGCAACGGTAGAAGTGCTCCTTGAAGACGGGTTCGCTCTCGCACAGGTCACGGCCCATGTTCACGTACTGCGAACCTTGGCCGGGGAACATGAACACCACGCCGGGCGCGGCTTCGTGCAACTCGCGCGTACCGATGAGTTGCGCGTCCTTATGCGCGATGGCATCAATCACTTCGCTGTGCATGCCCCCCACGATCAGGCGACGATGCTTGAAGTGACGACGACCGATCTGCAAGGTGAACGCTGCATCGGCGAGGGATGCGTTCGGATGCGTCTCCAACCACGTCCGGAGGTTTTCCGTCATGGCATCCAGGCTGGTCTTGCTCTTCGCGCTGAGGAAGAAGACCTGCTTGTCGCGGGAAGCGCCGGAAGCCTTTGCCACCGGCGGTTCTGCGAGGATCACATGCGCGTTGGTTCCACCCACGCCAAAACTGCTCACACCTGCGATGCGCGGAGCACCCGGCACGCGCGGCCAAGCGATGCTGTCCTGCGCCACACGGAACGGCGAGTTCGCGAAGTCGATCGCGGGGTTCGGCTTCTCGAATCCGATGCTCGCTGGGATGCGCTCCTGCTGAAGCGCCAGCGCGGTCTTGATCACGCCCGCTGCACCGGCCGCCGCCGTGAGGTGTCCAATGTTCGATTTGATCGATCCGATGCAACAGTGTTGATCGCCCTGTTTGCCACCAAATGCAAGGGTCAATGCTTCGACCTCTATAGGATCGCCGAGCGGCGTCGCGGTGCCGTGTGTCTCGACATACGTGATCTCGCTTGGGCTCACGCCTGCATCGGCTTGCGCCATGGCGATCACTTCCGCCTGGCCGCGTACGCTGGGCGCGGTGAAGCTGGCTTTGTCGCTACCGTCGTTGTTCAGCGCGGCGCCTTTGATCACCGCGTAGATGTGGTCCTTATCGCGGATGGCGTCGTCGAGGCGCTTCAATACGATGATGCCGGTGCCGTCGCTGAAGCTGGTGCCCTTGCCTTCTGCGTCGAAGGTGCGCGTGCTGCCATCGGGGCTATACATGCCGCCCTCGTTGTAAACGATGCCGCTGTTGAAGGGCACCGTGAGCGCGATGCCACCGGCCAAGGCTATGTCGCATTCGCCATCGCGCAGTGCCTTGAAGGCCTGAGCGATCGCCACGAGCGAGGTGCTGCACGCGGTGTGGATGCTCAAGGCCGGACCGCGCAGGTCGAACTCGAACGCGAGCCGCGTGGCGATGTAGTCCTTCTCGTTGGCGGTCATCACCGCGAAGTCGCCGACCTGCTCGATGAGCTCGGGATGGCCAATGACGTTGCGCGTGAAGTAGGTGTTGTTGCCCATGCCGGCGTACACGCCGATGAGGCCAGTGAACTGCGCTGGATCGTAGGCGGCGTCCTCCAGTGCGGCCCATGCCGTCTCCAGGAACACACGCTGCTGTGGATCCATGAGCGCAGCCACTTTCGGGTTCACACCGAAGAAGGCCGCGTCGAATTTGTCGGCGTCGCTGATCACACCACGCGCCTTCACGTAGTCGGGATCATTGCGCAGTTCAGCGGGAACGCTCGGGTCGATCTCGTCCACCGACCATCTGCTGATGCTGTTCTTCTTGTCGAGCAGGTTCTTCCACAGCTGCTCCACATTCTCGGCACCGGGGAATCGGCCGCTCATGCCGATGATGGCAACGTCATCTTTTTTGGAACCACCTGATGCGGCCTTGCGGGCCTTGGCCATTTCCGATGGTGCGATGGCGCCTGCATCACCTTCGAGGAACGCAGCACACGCGCGCACGGTCGGGTGCTGGTACAGTTTAACGATGGGCAGCTTCAGGCCATGGCCTTCGAGTTGCGCGACGGCTTGGATGCTGAGCAGCGAGTTGCCGCCGAGGTCGAAGAAGTTGTCGTCGATGCCCACGCGATCGATGCCGAGCAGGTCGGCCCACACATTGGCGAGGGTCTTCTGCACAGCGGTCGTCGGCGCAGCGAAGGCCACATCAAGGTCAGGGCGCTTCACATCCGGTGCGGGCAATGCCTTACGATCGCTCTTCCCACTAGGTGTGCGTGGCAATTCCTTCACCGCAACGAAGGCGGAAGGCTGCATGTAGTCGGGCAGGAGGGAAGCGAGGTGCTTGCGCAGCTCGTTCGTGCTGAGCTCGCTCTTCGCCACGTAGTAACCGATCAGGCGCTTCAACCCCGGACGGTCCTCGCGCACGTTGGCCACGGCCTGCTCCACCGCAGGATGCTTCTCCATGGCCACTTCCACTTCGCCGAGTTCGATACGGTAACCGCGCACCTTAACCTGGCCGTCGATGCGGCCCTTGTAGTCGATCTCGCCGTTGGGGAGTTCAGCAGCCCTGTCACCCGTGCGGTACATCCTTCCACCGGGGATGAACGGATCCGCCAGGAAACGCTCGGCCGTGAGGTCTTCGCGACCGATGTAGCC
>JBATND010000269.1:0-4775 GCA_049290175.1 Flavobacteriales bacterium
GCCTTTGCGCTGTACCAAACCACGATCGGTCCCGCACTTCTGACCGAGGACGTCCGAGAGGTTATCATCGTTCCCAGCGAGCGGTTGGGAACCATCCCCTTCGAAGCATTGGTGACGGATACAACACCTGCCACGCGTTGGAGCGAACTGCACTACGTTCAGAATCGCTGGCAGGTGCGCTATGCACGCACCATGCGCGAAGCACTTGGACCGGCCACCGTGCTACCGAATCAGCCCATGCGCTTCATGGTCGCGCGGGCAGCTGGTCGATCGCCTCTTCCTTTTGCAATGCAACTGGCCAATGAACAGGAAGGGTGGCACGACGGCCCGGTCACGCGTGCCGCGATCCTTGGTTCGATGCAAGTGTTTGCGCCGCTGCATATCGCGACGCATGGAGAAGTGCCATCGGAACCTGATGGACTTCCACGTCTCTTGCTCGATGACGGCTCGATCACTATCGTAGAACTCGACAGCGTGCGCTGTACTTCTCCCTTCATAGTTCTCAGCACCTGCTCCAGTGGTGAAGGGCGGGTCTACATCGGTGAAGGCACACTGAGCCTTGCGCATTCCTTCTTGCGTGGTGGGGCGAAAGCCGTGGTGCAAACCCTTTGGCCCGTGGATGACCAGGCGACGAGCGAGATCCTTGGTCAGATGTACATGTACATGGAGAACCGGCTTTCTGCGGACGAGGCTTTGGCAAAAGCAAAGCGAGCCTTCGTGAAGAACCACGCCGATGACGCGCTCAGCAATCCCTTCTATTGGAGCGGTATCGTGTTTACTGGTAGCGAAGTCCGTCCACCGGAGCGGAGTAGATGGATCTGGTGGACAAGTGGTGCGGCGCTGTTGCTCGCCGCAGTGGGCTACAGGTCATTCAGGCGCTCCAGAAGACCGCGCGCCTTACCTGCCAATTGAGCATCCGGCGCGTTCGTGACTTGTTCGAGTTGCTCGCGCGCAAGAGCTACATCCCCAGCATGAAGTGCACAGAGAGCGGCGTGATAGCGTGCTTGGGGATGGAACCGGCTTCCATCCAGAACAAGATCGAATCGAACACGCGCCCCGGCGCAATTTTCAGAACGCGCTGCCACGACACCTGCGAAGTAGTTGAGCGTATCGTTCATCGGCTCACGAGCTAGCGAAGCGTTCAACAAGCCACCGGCTGCAGCCAGATCACCTTGCTTGTAGGCGTTCATGATAGCGTCCATGCTCCCACTCGAACCCATGAGCACAGGAATCCCAGGCTCCGTGTAGGCGAACTCGATCGCTAGCTCCTGTGGAGTATCGCGCGGGATCAACCACCAAGCAGTTACACCGATCACCAAGACCGCTGCAGCGGCCCACCACCAACGCATTGAACCCGTCCGTGTTCCACCATCCAAGGTCGTATCCGCAACGATCAAGGCTCGGCGAAGGCGCTCTTCGCCCAAAGCCTGTAGACCGGACAATGTCTTCCGCGCTGCATCAAGATCCGCCCGCAGCGCAGGATCGCCTTCCACTTCGCGCTCGAAAGCAGCACGCTCCGTAGCGTCCAGTTCCCCTTCCAGGTACTGCACCACACGTTGCATCCGCTCGTTCGGCATCTCCTCCATCACAGCAGCAGCATTTTGGTCGAGCGCACCAAGGCGATCAGGCGTTGCAAGGCGAAGTGTTTCTTCTTTTTCGCCACGTTGCGGTTCTTCAAGCCCAAGGCTTCGGCCACCGCGTCCATGTCCTTGCCTTCCAAGTAGTACAGCTCCAGCACGCGGCGGTCGTCCGGTTTCAATTCGGCCAGTCGCTGGCGCACCAGTTCGGCGGTGGCTTCCTTCTCCTGCTCGTCCATACTATTGGTAGCAAGCAGGTGGTCCGGGATACCATGCGCCTGTTCATCCAGTGCATCATGCCGACGCACCACGCGCAAGTGCGTGAGCAGGTGGTTGCGGCCCACGGCGAAGAGGTATGTCCGCACCGAGCAGTTCAATGCGGTCACCTCGCCCGCCCGCGACTTCCGGTACAGCACGATCACCGCCTCTTGGAAAGCATCACGCGCTTCCTCCTCGCGCACTTGATATTGCTGCCGTGCCCATTTCACGAAGGCGTTGCGGTGCTCTGCATAGAGCGCGCGGTACCAGTCGTGGTCTTCTTGCTGGGCAGCTTGGAGAGTGTGCTCCATGGAGTAGGGCAAGGTAGGGGTGGTATCCTTTTCGGGGGTTCGGATACTCACCCTAGAGCCATGTACAACCTACTGAAACGTCCATCATTGCTTTCAACCATTGTCGTCGCCGCGTTGCTGTTCGGATGCAAGAAGGAGGACGAAGCGGCACCATCGCCTACAACGAGCACTATCTCGTCGATGTGCATTGGGGGGTGGAGCGTGGACTCTACCTACTTGCCCTCTAGTGGCCAGTATTATCCTGTCATACCGAAAACCTACACGTTCTCCACCAACGGACAATTGACGATCTCCTCGTTAGGAGGGGTACAAAGCACACCGACGTTCCAAGTCGTCGAAGAATTGTCTTCATCTGGACCGAATGAGGTCGGCCGAACGTTGATCTGGGCAACAGACACGGCCAGCGCGCCAGACGTGCATTCTGTAATGCTGTTGATCCACCAAAGTGCTTCCGAAGGCTTTCTGCTCATTAGCACTTCCTTGGTCCATGAGAGTCCCTGGAATACCTTGGCCTCAGTGAATGAGGA
Organism: Flavobacteriales bacterium; assembly: GCA_049290175.1. Lineage (GTDB taxonomy): Bacteria > Bacteroidota > Bacteroidia > Flavobacteriales_F > PHOS-HE28 > PHOS-HE28. The sequence continues at coordinate 2,674 of JBATND010000269.1, forward strand.
TCTGGTGGTCAGCGGCAATCCCATTTTCCCGGCGTGGGCCAAATGCTACCGCCAATAACAAAACAGCATGAAACACCATTACGCAACCTCTTTCGCTGTGCTCTTTAGTAGCACGCTCATGGCACAAGTTCCCGCTTGGCTTCCTGCCAACGAGCTTGTTGCATGGTACCCATTCAGTGGAAACGCCATTGATGAAAGCGGCAACGGTCATGACCTCGTGGTCAACGGCGCCACCCTCTCGGCTGACCGCCATGGCCTCGCGGCTAGCGCATATACCTTCAATGGCTCAAGCAACCACATGAACGGTGGTAGCTCTCCCGCTTTTGAGATCCTCGGCGATCGGACACTTTCGGTTTGGATACGACCCGGGGTGAACCTACCCGATGATCAAGGCATAGTCGGATACATCGGTAGTTCTGGACCGCTTGCGGGCCATGCTGGATACTACCTCAAGAGAAGGCTGCCGGGCAATGGGATCTTGGCCGCTTACGAGGATAGTGCGCTTTGGGGAAGTGGTCAGTACGGTGCGGCCTGGAGCGATGCAGCATATGGACCCGGACAATGGCACCATCTGGTTCATTGGCGGAGTGGAGGTACCACCTATCTGTACGTTGATGGCGTACTTCAGAGCAGCAGCTATACGCTAACCCCATACTTTCTGAACTCGGAGTTCCTTGTTGGATGGAGCGGTTCGGCAGGACAGTACTTCCATGGTGAAATCGACGATATCGGACTTTGGGACAGAGCACTGACCCCCGGCGAGATCCAGCAGGTTTACCAAGGAGGAGGCCCGACCGGATGTTTGATCGCCAGCTACCCCCTAGATGGCAACGCCCTTGATGCCACAAACAACGACCATGATGGTAGTGTGTTCGGCGCTACGGATGCGATCGGACATGATGGTGGAGGCTGCTATCACTTTGACGGTACGGACGATTTCATCAAGCTGGCTGGCACTTGGGCGGGGTTGAACGGGACAATCACCGCCTGGATCAATCCTGATGAGTTAACACAGTTCAACCCGATCTTCTCTCGAAGGGACACGACCGTTAACGGGAGTGCGCTCGAACTTGTCGTGAACATCAATGAGCAACCCGATTCCAGCAAACTGTACAAAGGCACGGACTTCCGAGACTGTGCTGGTGGTGGAGACCTCTTTTTCCGAACCTCGACAATAGTGATACAAGCCGGCATTTGGACATGCGTGGCAATGACCGCCGATGAGATTGAGACCAAATTGTATATCAATGGCGTTGAGGTGGCAACCTATGGTGACCTGGATCCTGGCTACTGGTTCGAGAACATGTGCCCTGGCGGCATCAACACCTATATAGGCATGTCGAGCAGACCCCTGAACACGGAGTATTTCAAAGGCCGTATTGATGATGTCCAGGTCTATGATTGTGCGCTGAGCGCATCGGAGATCGCCAGCCTATGCGATCTGACGACCTCTGTGACGCAGCAGCAGAGTCCACCATCCACGCTCTACCCCAACCCGTCCACGGGCATCATCCATCTCTCGCCATTGCCGCCCAACACGGAAGTGCAGGTCTTCGATGCCATTGGGCGCATTCATTACTCCGAGCGCATCGCCTCGTCCGGAGCGTTGAGCATCGACCTCTCGGAGCTGGCTAACGGAACCTATTTTGTCCGTGCCGGAGGCGATACTTGGACGATTGTCCGGAACTGACCACGTTTGAAGGCCTGGTGGAAAAGCCAACGCGATCAGCTCATCTGGTGGATCGCGCTTATCGTGGGCTTGGGCACCTTGCTGGTGTTCGGCTCCTACCTGCAAAGCGATTGAGCAAGGCACTCCCTTTTACAGCAGCGTCTGCACTGGCACATTCCCCTCCACCACCTTGCCATCGAGCAATTTGATCGTGCGCTGTGCGTAGCCCGCATCACGCATGCTGTGGGTAACGATGATGATCGTGGTGCCTGCCTTGTTCAACTCGGTGAGCAGGCCCATCACCTCCTCGCCCATGGCGCTGTCGAGGTTGCCCGTGGGCTCATCCGCGAGGATGAGCCTGGGTGCGTTCACCACGGCGCGCGCGATGGCCACACGTTGTTGCTGGCCGCCGCTGAGCTGCTGCGGGAAGTGC
>JBATND010000270.1:0-2197 GCA_049290175.1 Flavobacteriales bacterium
GCTCTTTGAGCGCTTCCAGCACCACCTCGCTCTTGAAGGTGGCGGTGAACTTGCGTCGGTCTCTTCTGCTCATGGTTGGAAGTTAGCTAGCGCCTTCTTCCTGTCCAGGTTTAGCCGACCACCTCACCTACGAGTCGAGCACCTTCCGCACGGCCAGCTTCCGCGAACGCGCCGACCTCACCGACCCGCTGATCGAGACTTGGCGGATCACAGGACGGCTTTACGGCGAGCTCAAAGTCATGGAGGGCTTTATGCGCCTGCAGTACGAATTCTGGGTGCAACCCTCGCTCACCGATACGGACAACCTGCGCGCCCACGTGGAAGCCGCGCTCAGCATCCCCCTGAAGAAGGGATTCGCCCTGCGCCAGGCCGTGAACTGGAGCTACGAGAGCGTGGTGCAGCAGCGCAACACCTACGAGGACCTGCTCTGGACCTTTGGCATCAGCTACGAACGGCGGTGACCAACCCTCAACCCCATCAACCCCCAACCCTTCAACCTGCCATGACCATTACCATCATCGGCGCCGGCAACATCGGAGGAACGCTCGCGGAAAAGTGGAAGGCCGCAGGACACGACATCCTCATCGGCGCGCGCAACCCCGGTGATGAGGAGATCTTGAAGTGGGCGCAAGGCATCGGTGCGCGCGTACTGTCCATCCCGGAAGCCGTGAACAAGGCCGAGGTCGTGCTTATCGCCACGCCCGGCAAGGTGGTGGCGGACCTGGCTGCATCGCTCGGCACCGCATTGAGCGGCAAGCTGGTGATGGACGCCACCAACATGGCCGGTCCGCTGGGCAGCGCGCCCGGCTTCGAGGCGCTGCGCAAAGCCGGGGCCGATGCCGTGAAGGTCTTCAACTGCACCGGCTGGGAGAACCTGGCCGACACGCGCTACGGCAACGATGCGGTCGACATGTTCATGGCCGGTGGCAGCGCCGAGGCGAAAGCAAAGGTCACCGAACTCGTGAAGGCCGTGGGCTTCGCCGAATGCTACGACATGGGCGGCGAAGACAAGGTGGCCATCCTCGAGGGCTTCGCGCTGGTGTGGATCGATCTGGCCATCTTCCAGAAGATGGGCCGCGGCATCGCCTTCAAGCTGATGCGGCGGTGATGCGTTTGTGCGCTAAGGTGCCACCTCGATCAACACCTCATCCGCGAAGATCCACGTCTTGCCGCCCTTTCCGGGGTGCCAGTCGGGGCAGGGGCCAGCGTTCTTCGCCGTGATGGCGATGTAACGCGCCTTGCGTCCGCCGACCTCGCGCCAGATCTCTTTCGTAATGCCGCCTTCGGCCTTGCGATCCACATCGTGCGTCACCGTGGCGCTGCTCCATTGCCTTTGGTTCGTGCTCACGCTGATGGTGACCTCGCTCGGCAGCCATACCCAGCTCTTCTGATCCTGCAAAAGGCTGAGGCCAACGCGCTTCAGCTTCTGCACGCGGCCCAAGTCGATCATGAGCACGAGATCCTGGCCTTCGTAGCCCTGCCATTCGCCGGTGCGGAAGTCCTTGCCGCCGCGCACGCCATCGATGAGCGCATTCTTGCCGCCCGCTGAATATTGGTTGGCGTAGGTGCTCTCGATGGTGATGGTGCGGCCTCCTTCGTATCGCGTGAAGCGCGCGGTCACGGGCTTCGAGGAGATGCGGTTCTTGCGGCTTTGTGCGCCCTGCACGAAAGCTGTCGCTGTGACGCTGCAACTGTGATGCACCCAGAACGGTTCCTGATAAGAGCGCGATTCGCCTTCATCGATGCTGTATTCGATGCGCGCACGATCATCGCTGCTGCTGATCGTCACGAGCAGACTGTCCATGAAGCTCTGCCCTACGGCTTGGATGATGGGTGCTGGTGTCCATGCATCATCGAATTCCGGGATGAAACGGCCGGGCGATCCACCGGGGCGCGGCCCCAGCATGAAGCGCAACTCGCCGCCTTGCATCATTTCACTGTGCGTGATGGAGCGATACGGTTCCGGCTCTTGGCCGTTCCAGGTGAAGCGCTCCACATGCGAGCGGTCGTTGCCCATAACCTCGGTGGTCATGCGCCATTGCTTGCCCTTGCCCAAGTCGATCGTTGCTTCATCGAATAGCGGCCAGCCTATGGTGTAGCTGGGATCGCCGGGGCAGATGGGGTAGATGCCCATGGCGCTCATCACCAGCCATGCGCTCATCTGTCCGCAGTCCTCGTTGCCGATAAGGCCGTCGGG
>JBATND010000271.1:0-7989 GCA_049290175.1 Flavobacteriales bacterium
CATGTACCTGCAAAGCGATTGAGCAAGGCACTCCCTTTTACAGCAGCGTCTGCGCCGGCACGTTCGCATCCACCACCTTGCCATCCAGCAGCTTGATCGTACGCTGTGCATAACCCGCATCGCGCAAGCTGTGCGTTACGATGATGATCGTCGTGCCCGCCTTGTTCAATTCGGTGAGCAGGCTCATCACCTCTTCGCCCATGGCGCTGTCCAGGTTTCCCGTGGGTTCATCCGCGAGGATGAGCCTGGGTGCGTTCACCACGGCGCGCGCGATGGCCACACGTTGTTGCTGGCCGCCGCTGAGCTGCTGCGGGAAGTGCTTGGCGCGATGCGCGATGCTCATGCGATCCATGGCTTCCTGAACGCGCTGCTTGCGCTCGCCCTTGGGCATGCTCGTGTAGATCAAGGGCAGCTCGATGTTCTCGGCGACCGTCAATTCATCGATCAGGTTGAAGCTCTGGAACACGAAGCCGATGGTGCTCTTTCGGACCTCGGCGCGCCTGCGCTCATTGTAGCCGCTCACGTCCTCACCGTTGACGAAGTACTGCCCGCTGCTGGGCGAATCGAGCAGGCCGATGATATTGAGCAGCGTGGACTTGCCGCAGCCGCTGGGGCCCATGATGGCCACGAATTCGCCTTGGGCGATGGAGATGCTCACATCGTTCAACGCGGTGGTCTCGATGGCATCGGTGCGGTAGATCTTCGAGAGGTTCTGGGTTTTCAGGAGGCTCATGGTTCTGGGGTTTGTCGGGGCCGGTCAGATCCGGCCCTTACTGGATCAAGAGTTCATCGGCGTCATTGAAAGCGGCATACCGGCTGGTCACTACGCGGTCGCCGGGTGCGAGCCCTTCGAGCACTTCGTACATCTCGGGATTCTGGCGACCGAGCCTCACATCGCGCTTGGTGGCCTTGCCTTCGGCATCCACCGCGTACACCCATTGCCCACCGGTGTCCTGGAAGAAGGGACCGCGCGGCAGCATCACGGCGTGCATGTCCTCGCTGAGCTGCAAGCGCACTTGGAAGGTCTGGCCACGACGCACATCGGGACTCGCGCCAACGAAGCGCAGATCAACATCGAACTCACCGTTGCTCACCTCGGGATACACCTTGAAGATCTCAATCGCGTGCTCCTGACCCGCATGCGTGAAGGTGCCCTGCAATCCGATGCTCACACGGCTCACGTAATGCTCGGGGATCCGTGCGCGCACCTTGAAGCTCTCGAGCACGTCGATCTGCGCGAGGCGCTCGCCGCGCTGCTTGGTCTGGCCCAGCTCGACATTCAATCCGCTCAGCTGCCCGTCGATCGGCGCCTTGATCACCAGGTTCTGCAGGTTGTCGCGCAGGAAGCGCAGGTTCTGATCGATGAGGGCGAGGTTGCTGGTGATGCTGCCCACTTGGCTCACGCGGAAGAGTGAATCGCTGCGCACGTTGGCAGCTAGGAGCTTCCGTTTCTCGCGCATGTACTCGAGGTTCTCGGTGTTGCTCATGTACGTGTTGCGCGCGAGCAAGGAATCCTTCACCAGGCGGTCATCCACGCGCTGGTCACGCTCCAGGCGTTTCAGGTCCTTATCGAGGTTGAGCAATTCGTCGCGCAATCGCGTGGTCTGCTGATCCATGGCGAGTCGTGTGTTGCGCAGGTTATTCTGCTGATCGAGCAATTGCGCCTCGCGGTTGATCGCGTCCATGTGCAGCTGCGGATTGCTCAGCTCGAGGATCGGCTCGCCCGCCTTCACATGCGTGCCGTCCTCCACGAAGCGGTGCTTCACGGTTCCGCCTTCGAGCGCATCGAGGAAGACCGTCTGGATGGGCTGCACCGTGCCCGTGACCGGGATGAACTCCTTGAAGAGGCCCTTCTGCACCTTGCTCACCGTGATCTTGGCCGCCTCGACTCGGACACGCGATCGGCCCATGCCGCTGGCAAGCACAAGCGCTGGTACTAGCACCAATAGTCCACCACCCGCGAACAAAAGCATGCGGCGTCGCTTGGCGGGCCCCGCATCGATCGGACGATCCATGGACCGAAAGTGCGCCGGTCGATCGTCAGGCCGCACGGACTAAGTGCGGAGCAGCAGCATCAGTGACGAACCGTTTGTATCTATTGCCACAACGAATGCGTCACGGCCTTGCCCGTAGCATGCTCCACGATCACCAGCAGTGGCTCGGACACTTTGTTCGGTATGGGCAGCCTTGTGCCCAGGAAGGCGGTGGCATCCTCGCCTGGCATGATCTGCGAGAGCTGGAAGCGGTCGATCTCCGTATCCACCTGCCAGATGATGCGGCCATCGGTGCCCACACGCGACACCATCAGCGTGCCCTTCATGCCCGGCTCCGAAGTGTGAATCATCAAGGCGCCATCGGGATCCTGCATGCGGAATGGTACGCTCTTGTCATCCATGCGCAAGAAGGCGGCATTGAGGTATTCGGTCTCGTCGATCGGTTCCATTGCGACGATGTGCCTTCTGTCGTCGTAGCTATCGCCTAGCATGCCGCGATGGAAGCGCCGCATCCGCTTCAGGCTTTCGGCATGGGTGATCCTGCGCAGCCATCGCTTCGGAGCGAACCCGCCTTGTACTTCCTCCGGTGAAAGCACACCGAACCACTCGTTGTCGTTGATGAAGAAGCCGGCACCCAAGGACCATTCGATATGCGGTGAGAGTCGATGCGGCACAGCGCCCTTCAAGTTGCTCGGTGGTGCATCGCGCAAGGCAGAGCCCGTGAGGAGCTTGTAGCTCTTGAGGTCAACGGCGCCCACTTCATTCACATCGAACCACATGTTGTGGCCATCGCTACCCAGGATCTGCACCAGCCCCAACGAACCGGCCTTATGCCGCCCGCTGATCGGCACGAGCCTTGGCTTCGATCCATCCACTGGCACGATGAAAATGCCGATTGAGTAGGTGTCATTGCCGTGGTTCCTGTTGGGCGACGGGATGTACGGCTCCAGTGTTTGGATCAATGTGGCCACATGTCCATCGGCGCGCACGCTCCATCCGATAGGCGTGCCTTTGCCGGGATCAATGGAGAGGGCCTTTGTCGCGAACCACATCACAGCGGCGAAGATCAATGCGATGGCGCCCACGACAAGGGCGAGCATCAGGCGCAGCTTGCGATACCTTGCGTACCAAGCCTTTGCGACCGTTTTCGGGTCTTGCACAGTGCTCATCGCTCAATGCCTGATGGTGATCCAGCCACCTTCCTCATCGATGTCCGCCTTGCAGCTGCTGGCCTTCTGCCGCACCACTTCATCGCCCACGAAATGCAGGATCTCCGCACGCTGCGCCACCGCCCACGGATGGCCATGCTGCCATTCGCTGGCGCTGCCCATGCTCACGATTGCAACGGCATCGCCTCCGGCGAATTCCCACCAGCCCGTGATGCGCCTCCCTTCTGATTCGTAGTACACGGAGCCGGAGCGCCCCTCTTCGGTGATGGTGACCTGTGCCATGCTGATTGCGCTGTTCAATGTTGAATGCGCCGAAGATGCGATCTTCACCCGCACACAACCGCCATGTCCTGGAAGATCGCCTTCGCTGTCGCCCTGCTCACCGCCATCATTACGGCACTTGTCACCGCGCCCGTGGCCGACAAGATGAGTAAGCTGCACGGCGTGAGCGATTTCGAGGGCGCGCGCGGCATGGCCATCGTCTTCCTCTTCATTCCGGCGGGCTTCGTCGGTGGCTTCTTGCTGGGATTGCTCGGCACCAAGCTGGCACACGCCACCGAATGGGCGCATTTCTGGAAAGCTGCGGGCATATCCGTTCTCCTAGGGCAAGTGGCGCTCTTCGGCATCTCCGCGCTCAGCTTCCTCACCATGCCCCGACCGCTGATCGTGCGTGATCAGGGCGTGGCCATTGAAGTAGAGGTGAAGGTGCCGATGACCATGATCACACCCCGCTCGCGCGAACCGAATCAGATGCGCATGAGCCTCTATGCCGGCGATCGTGACAACAGCTCCGTCGGCTTGGATACGGCCCTTTATCGCGAGGAAGGCGATCATCTCATCGTCCCGGCCACCGTGCCTTTGCGTAGCCAATCGAGTACGCGGATCCTCAGTTTCCACATTGAGGAGAGCGTTTGGCTGGCCTTCGATTTCTACTTGCCGCCCAAGCCGCTGCTGAACGACACTTGGAGCGACTACGCTCCGCTGCGCGATGCCCGCAGCACGGGCAGCGAAAGCCAACAAGCTGAAGTGCTTCTGCGTTACCGCGTAGTGGCTGCCGAGTGACACGGCCCAGTGCCGCTCGTGCAATGCATGGCGCGCGCTCATGCACAACCGGCATCTTTGCCGACCTCAAATCGCGCAATGGCATTCAGTAAATGGATCGGTGGCGGGCTCGGCTGGGCCTTCGGTGGTCCCATCGGCGGCATCCTCGGCTTCGCCATCGGGGCCATGATGGATCACATGAGAGATGGTGGTGAGCAGGCTTCGACCCAAGCGCCGCCACGTGCGCGCTCCACCACTTCTGGGGATCTGGCCATGAGCCTGGTGGTGCTCACCGCCGCATTGATGAAGGCCGATGGCAAGGTGACGCAGCGTGAGCTGGATCATGTGCGCCGCTTCTTCATACAGCAATTCGGCGCGCAGCAGGCCGGAGAACTGCTGGTGCTGCTGCGCGATGCGCTCAAGCAGGACATCCCGGTGCAGGAGGTGTGCGAACAAGTGCGCCACAACATGCCGCATCCGGTGCGCCTGCAGCTCTTGCATTACCTCATCGGCCTGGCCCACGCCGATGGGCATGTTGACCGCAATGAGCTGGAGCTGCTGCGCCGCATCGCGCATGGCCTCGGCATCAGCGATAAGGATCTGGGCTCGCTCAGCGCCATGTTCCGCACCGCCGACCCCGGCGCAGCCTACGCGGTGCTCGAGATCTCGCGCGCCGCCACCGACGATGAAGTGAAGAAGGCCTACCGACGCATGGCCATGAAGTACCACCCCGATAAAGTGGCCCAACTCGGCGACGATGTGCAGAAGGCCGCCAACGAGAAGTTCAAGAAGGTGCAAGAGGCCTACGAGGCCATCCAGAAGGAGCGGGGGATGAAGTGATCAGCGCTCCACCGCGAAACGCAGTACGCGGCCGTTCACGGATTTGATGAAGTAGAGTCCGGGAGCGAATGCTTTCACATCGATTGCGTTGGCGCGCTGCAGCTGCATCACCGTTCGGCCTTGTGCATCGATGAGTTGTCCGCTCACAGGTGCGGTAAGCCACAAGTTGCTCTGCGCTGGATTGGGCCAGGCGGTGATGGTGCCCGCGCTGTTCGTTTCCGCGATGCCAACGGGATTGTTGCTCACGCCGGGCGTCGGCTCATCGAAGGTCACCCATGGTGTACCGCCATCGGTTTGGCGGCCATAGCTCACGCCTTCGGCTTGCGGCCCGAAGCTCACTTGATCAACAATGGTGACACCGTCAGGCCCAATGAGAACGAGGTCTTCGCCATTGGTGCTGCTCAGGCTGAAGTTGGTGTGCAGGTTTCCCTGTGCACTCTGGTTATCGGCCCACACCAGCAACCAGCCGTTCGCGGGAACAACGGCATCGGTACCGGTGGTGCTGAAGCGGTACTTGGTGAGGTCGGCCAGCGCATCGCTAACGTACCAGCCAGCAAGGTCCACCGCGAAATTGTTCGGGTTGAAGATCTCGAACCAGTCGTCGGCCTCGTTGTTCTCGTCCACGATGCTGCCGTCGTTGAATGCCTGCAGCTCGTTCAGGTAGAGGGTAGGCAGGCTTCCCGCAGAGGTGACGCCGCTCACTGCAACGATCCAGCCATTGGTGCCAGGCGATGTGAGCTGCACTTGGCCGCTGCTGGCGCCGGGCGCGCTATTGTTGAGCCGCACCCAGACCGTGGCGTTGCTCAGCGCGCCGCCAACAGGCGAGAGATCCAAGGTGGTGCCGAAACCGAAGCCTTCATTCAAGCTGATCTGGTAGGGCGCGCCGACGGTGACGTTCACGTCATCGTTGAGGGCGCTTCCGCTCACGGTGAAGGATGAAGCAGCGGATGGCGCGCCCAGGCTCTGCGCGAATGGTGCAAGGCTGGCGATGCTGGCTGTGAGCACGGGACCGCTCGCGTTCTGCGCGGTGATGAAGATGTTGGTGAGTGCGAATTCGTCGCGCGTGCCGCTGCCACTGATGTCGTCGCCCACCCAGCGCAAGTAGATGAAGCCGCCGTTGGCGATCGAGAATCCGTTGATCGTAACGCTCACATCGGTGACCTCCCATTGCGGAACCGCATCGGCGTCGGCTGGCGAGGCTACTTGGCTGCTCGCGATCGGCGCGTAGCTGCCAGTTGCATTCGTGGCCGACCAATAGAGCGTGAAGGAGTTCGAGCGCGCCATGTCGTTGAACACGCCGACCTGATACGCCACCGCCACTTGCTCCATGGCGCTGCCCGTGTTGTTCTGCACGCGCAGGGTGATGTTGCCCGCCGTGAAGTGCCCGCCCGTTGGCTGGAATCCGAATGCGAATTGACCATTGATGGCCGTGGCATTCGCGCCGGTGAGCATCGCGCTTCCTTCCGCATAGCCATTGCCGGTGGGCAAGGTGCCCGGGAAATTGCTGGCCGTGCCGATCGCATTCGCGGTGCTGCCATCGTAATAATAGTCCCACGCATCGGTGTCCAACTCGCCGGCCTCGGGGCTTTGCGAACCCATGGTGGGCAGGCATTGGAACGACCCGTTGTGTACGCCATCCACCGTGTTGGTGAAATCGATCACGAGCGGTGCATTGAGCGCAGTGAGCGATGCTTGCGCGGCCAGCAGCGAAGGTGCGCCGATGGCGATGAGAAAGAGTTGCTTGCGAAGGGTCATGGTTCGGTTCATCGGAAGAGGTATTGCACGCCAATGCGCGCTTGTTCGGTCCAGCGGAGCGGGTCAACGGTGGTCTCTTCTTCGAGGATGTGCCACCACTGGGCCTTGATCATCACATCGTTGCCGCGCACTTGATAGGCAATGGCGCCGCCCAACCGTTGCGACAGACCGGTGGCGAGGTCGTTGAGGTTGAGCTCCTCGTACCGCACGGAAAGGATGGTGCGCAGTTTCTTGCTCCACCAATTGGCTTGCGCGTAGTAGCCGCCCGCCATCACGTAGCCTTCGTGCTGGTCGCGCGGCAAGCGTTGGAAGAGCGCGCTGTTCGCGGCCGATGGCTCCAAGCGGATCATGTGGCCTTCCACCTGCACGCTGAAGCCCTTGTACATGGCCGCGATGTCGCCGCCCACGGTGGTTTTCTTGCCATCGATCACCTTGATGTTGTACTCACCCGCAGAGAAGGAAGGCAGGAATGCGCCGGGCGGTTGCGTCTTATCCGTGTAGCGCGCATTCACGCCCACCGCTACCATGGGCACGGGCACGCGACGGTCATCGATGTCCACCTTGCGGAAGCGCGAAGGCCACGCGGCTTCGATGCGGCCGATGTATTCCAATTGGCCACTGGGGTCGTTGTCGCCGCGCAAGCTCGTTTCGCCCAGACCGGTGTAAGCGCCTGCATACGCGCTGATGCGCTGCTTGCAGAAGGTGGTGCTGAGCGTAAGGCCCACATCGCGACGGCTGAAGAGGTCGCCGCGCACGAGTTCAGCGCGTTGCCAATAGGGCGTTTGGAAGAAGGGCACGAGGTTGCTTCGCCCGTAGAGCAGCTTGCCGTAGCCCATGGTGATGTCGAGGTATGGGATGCCCTTGTAGGTGACGTTGGCATCCATGAGTCCGGGGTTCTCCGGATCGATGATGCCAGCCGAGGCCTGCGCGAGATCGGCCATGTCGAACTGCAGCTCGTAGTTGAAACTGTTCTTGTAGCGCCCCTCGAATTGCAATTGCGCATCGCGGAGGTTGAAGCGGTCCTTGCGTTTGTTGGTCTCGCCTTCCTTCAGGAAACGCTGGTTGTAATACATGCTCACGCCGCCGGTGATCTCCAGCACGTGGTCGCCGTTGCCCAGCGTCACTTGCGCGCTGGCTTCTGCGCCGATCAGCAGCGCGACGATGATGAGACTGCGTTCAATGCGCATGTC
>JBATND010000272.1:0-2557 GCA_049290175.1 Flavobacteriales bacterium
GGCGTACACGATTCCCGGGCTTACCACCGTCCGCTTCGCTATCACGACCACGACTAACTTGATCATCGGCAACCCGACAGTCAATACGTATTCCGCTGGCGGGGTCAATCTGCGAAGGGGCAATAGCACGCTTGGTGGCTTGAACATCGGATACGCGGCCACCGGCATACCGAACTTCACGTTCAACCCTTACGATTTCAACGGTTCGATCACCTTCATCAATGTGACACCGTGCAGCGGAACGCCGAATCCGGGAAATACATTATCGGATGTCAATGGTGCATGCGTCGGTCAGCCCATCGCGCTTAGCCTGCAGAACAACATCATCGGATCGGGTGTGACCTACTCGTGGGAATTCGATAACGGCGGCGGCTGGACACCCTTCGGCGGCGGCCTCGCCACGCAAACAGCCACGCAGTCCATCGCGACCAGCTACCGGTGCGTGGTGACATGTACAGAACCTGGTGGTGGCAACCAAACCAGTAATGTGGTGACCATCCCGATGGCCGGGCCATACCCAGTTGAATTCTCGCAAGCACTCTTCCCCTCGAATTGCTGGACCCGCAGCGGCACAGCAGCCACCTTCGTGGGCCGAGATAACGCCAACGGCTTCGGCATGTCGGGTACCGGATCAGCGAAGTGGGATTTCTGGAATGCCGCCGCCGCCACCACCCAAATCATCACCAGCCCGGATTTCACCGCGCTGACGGGCAGCAAGCAAGTGACCTTCGATGTGGCCGGCGCCAAGTGGACCGATGCGGCAATCGATCAGATCGCGCTTGAGTACTCCACCACCGGCAATGCAGGTCCGTGGTCGAACATCTCAGTGATGACCAACGCCCTCGGCGGTGACTTGAACACCGCCGGTGAAGTTGCTGCGCTATTCGTTCCCACGGCTGGCCAATGGGTGCGCCGGAGCTATCCGGTACCGGCAGGCGCCAATGCCATCCGATTCATCGGAGTGGCGGGCTTCGGCAACAACGTGTACATCGACAACATCACCATTGAGGATGCGCTGGCCTGCGCCACCCCGGCAGGTGTGGCCTCAAACCTCGTTGGCACAACAGCCGCCGACATCAATTGGACACTGACCGCAGCGAGCAGTTATAATGTCGAAGTGCGCAGCAGTGGCGCCCCGGGCAGTGGTCCCGCAGGGCTTGAGGCCAGCGGCAATGTGGCCGCACCTCCCTTCAACGCCATCGGCCTCACCTTCGGTCAGACCTACATCGCCTACGTGCAAGGCGATTGCGGCATCGATGGGCTGAGCCATTGGTCGGCGCCGCACGTCTTCGCGGTGAACTACTGCGCGGCTGGCGCGAACAACACGAACCCGGCCAACATCGGCACGGTCAGCAACGTGCAGATAGCGGGCATCAATCAGAACAACGCCAGCATCGCTGGGTATGTGGATTTCACCGCAGCGACAGGCAGCATGGCGCCTGGCGGCAACTATGCTTTCCTCTTCACGCGCTCCAACAACTACCCCAATGACCAGTTCATCGTGTGGGTTGATTGGAACGGCGACCTCGATTGGAACGATCCAGGAGAAGACGTCTTCACCTCTCCCGTCTCAATCGGAGCTGGCCCATACGGCGGCTTCATCGCCTGCCCCCCCGGAACAGCGCCCGGCACCAAGCGCATGCGGCTCCGCCGCCAGTACGTGGATGTTGGCGCGGGCTTCCTGCCCAACAACACCCCGTGCGGCAACAGCACGTTCGGCCAGGTGCTGGACTTCACCATTGATGTGTGCGGCCCTGCTGTGGCGACCGCATCCGTGACAGACGACTGCAATGCGAGCACCTTCAGCATCGATGTGAACATCGCGAGCAATCCGGGCGGTGCGCTCACCATCAATTGGGTGGCCACACCGGGCGGCCCCGGCAGCATGCCCGCCAGCCTCGGCCTCAACACCATCCCTGTCGCCTTCGCCAGCAATGCCGAAGTGAATGTGACCATCGACAACGGCACGCTCTGCACCACCGATCTGGGCAACCACTACAGCAACTGCCCGATCACCATTGCCTGCGGCAACACGATCACCATCTCGCACTGTTACCGCGACAGCGACCCGCGCACCTTCACCTTCCTCTCCAGCATCCCGGGTGAAACAGTGACACTCTCCTTCATCAGTGGCACCATGGACCCCAACGACGTGATCCGCGGATACAGCGGTACGGACAACGCGGGCACGCCCATCGTGGAACTCACCGGCAGCTTCGCCAATCTGGGTTCGCCCACGGTCACAGGCACCTCCACGGGTAATGCCCTCTTCTTGGAGATCGATAGCGATGGAGGCAACAGCTGTTACAACGGTGGTGCCCAATCCACTTGGGTCTTCGAGGTAGAATGCACCCCGGGCTGCGTGGACCCGGATGGCACGGTGACCGAGAACGTGAACTGCCTGGCGGCCAACTTCACGCTTGACGTGGAAGTGAACTTCACTGGCGACGGCGCCACGGTTAATCTGCTCCACAGCGTGAACAGCGTTCCTCAGCCGCCGATCACCGGATTGGTGGACTTCGACATCGAGACCCTCGGCCCCTTCGCCATCGGAACC
>JBATND010000273.1:0-12691 GCA_049290175.1 Flavobacteriales bacterium
GAAGCGGACCATGAGCATCGTGATCACCGCCATGCTCCCCTGCCTGCTCTTCGGCATGTGGAACGTGGGGCACCAGCACTTCCTGGCGCTGGGCCAGTTCATGGAAGTGGGCGATGGCCTCTGGGACAAGTTCCTCTTCGGCGCCATCAAGGTGCTGCCCATCGTGGTGGTGAGCTACGGCGTGGGCCTCGGCATCGAGTTCCTCTTCACCAGCATCAAGGGCCATCCCATCCAAGAAGGCTACTTGGTGAGCGGCATGCTCATCCCCTTGGTGATGCCCGTTGAGACCCCGCTGTGGATGGTGGCCGTTGGTGCTGCCTTCGCGGTAGTGATCGGCAAGGAGGTGTTCGGCGGCACGGGCATGAACATCCTGAACGTGGCGCTCACAGCACGCGCCTTCCTCTTCTTCGCCTACCCCACCATGATGAGCGGCGATAAGGTGTGGGTGAACACGAGCGTGGAAGCTGGCGAGAAAGTGGTCGATGGATTCAGCGGAGCCACTTCGCTCGGCCACGCGGCTTCGGGCAACATCGCGAAGGTGACCTCCATGATGGATTCGTTCTGGGGCATCGAAGCGGGAAGCATCGGCGAGACCAGCACGTTCGCCTGTTTGATCGGCGCGCTCGTGCTCATCGTCACCGGCATCGGCAGCTGGCGCATCATGCTGGCCACGGTGCTCGGCGGTGCGGCCATGGCGGGCATCTTCAACTGGGTTGGCCCTCAAGTGGACAACGCCTATATGCAGATCCCGATCATGCACCAGCTCGTGCTCGGCGGCTTCATGTTCGGTATGGTCTTCATGACCACCGACCCCGTTACCGCTACACAGACCAATACGGGCAAGTGGATCTACGGCTTCTTCATCGGCCTGCTGGCCATCCTCATCCGCGTGGTGAACCCCGCCTACCCCGAGGGCATGATGCTCGCCATCCTCTTCATGAACGTGATGGCCCCGCTGATCGACCACTACGTGGTGCAGGCCAATGTGAAACGCCGCCTGAAGCGCGCAACCCTGCAAACCGCCTAACGCTGCACCGATGGCCATCGACAAGAACAGCAACTCATTCACCTTCATCTTCACCACGATCCTCGTGGTGGTGGTAGGCACGGTGCTGGCCGTGACCTTCCTCGCGCTGAAGGAGCCTTACGCCGAGAACGTGCGCCGCGAGAAGATGCAGAACATCCTCGCCAGCATCAACGTGAAGGTGGATCGTGATGCGGCGCCCGCCAAGTATCAGGAATTGGTGAAGCAGACCCTGCTCATCAGCGCCAATGGAACGCCTATAGACGGCGATGCCTTCACACTGGACGTGCTGAAGCAATACAAGGACTGGAAGGCCGGCGTGCTGAAGGCCGAGGACCTGAAGTACCCCGTGTACATGGCCAGCACCGATGGCAAGGATCTATTTGTACTCCCCATGGTAGGCACCGGTCTTTGGGGTCCGGTCTGGGGTTATGTGAGCGTACAGAACGATGGCCGCACCATCTATGGCAGCACCTTCGATCACAAGGGCGAGACCCCTGGCCTGGGCGCTGAGATCGCCACGCCGGTTTTCATCGATCAATTCCCCGGCAAGACCATCACCGAAGAGGATGGCAGTTACACCGGCATCAAGGTTTACAAGGGCGGATCGCAGACCACCGACCCGCACGGCGTTGACGGCATCAGCGGCGGCACCATCACCAGCGATGGCGTGGACGAGATGCTCAAGCGCACCTTGGCCATCTACGATACCTACCTGAAGTCCGTGGTGGCGCCCCCGGCACCGCCCGTTGTGGAGCCAGTGGCCACGGATTCGACACTCATCCTAAGCGAGCTTCCCCAATGAGCACCGAAACCGCAGCACCGGCCAAGCCGGCCGAAGGGCTCTTCAGCAAGAAGAACCGCAAGCTCATCACCGACCCGCTGAACGACAACAACCCCATCACCGTGCAGGTGCTGGGCATCTGCTCAGCGCTTGCGATCACCGTGAAGCTCGAGAACGCGCTGGTGATGAGCATCAGCGTGATGGCCGTGCTCATCGCGGGCAACATGTCCATCAGCGCGCTGCGCAACCTGATCCCCGGCCGCATCCGCATCATCGCGCAGCTGGTGATCGCAGCGGGCCTCGTAACGCTCGTTGACATCATCCTGAAAGCCTACGTCTATGATGTGAGCAAGCAGGTGGGCGTGTATGTGGGCCTGATCATCACCAACTGCATCATCATGGGCCGCTTCGAGGCCTTCGCCATGGGCAACAAGCCGCTGCCCAGCGCCATGGATGCCATCGGCAACAGCTTCGGTTACGCGTGGATCCTGATCGTGGTGGCCTTCTTCCGCGAGCTCTTCGGCAACGGCACGCTGATGGGCATGCGCATCATGCAAGAGGACTGGTACGCTGTGAACGGCGGCGGCTACTTCAACAACAACATGATGATCCTGCCGCCGATGGCGCTGGTGATCGTAGGCGTCATCATCTGGATCCAGCGCGCCCGTAACACGAAGCTCATTGAGCAAGCTTAAGCCCCGCACGCCATGAACCTCGTCAACATCTTCGTCAAGGCGATCTTCATCGAGAACATGATCTTCGCCTACTTCCTGGGCATGTGCTCGTACTTGGCCGTGAGCAAGACGGTGAAGACAGCCGTGGGTCTGGGAGCCGCGGTGATCTTCGTGCTGCTCGTGACCGTGCCGGTGAACTACCTGCTCGAGAACTACGTGCTCAAGCAAGGCGCGCTCTCCTGGCTCGGCGCCGATTTCGCTGAGATCGATCTGAGCTTCCTCGCCTTCATCATGTTCATCGCGGTGGTTGCGGCCATCGTACAGCTGGTGGAGATGGTGGTGGAGAAATTCGCTCCCGCGCTCTACGGCGCGCTGGGCATCTTCCTGCCGCTGATCGCCGTGAACTGCTCCATCCTCGGTGGCGCGCTCTTCATGCAGGAGCGCCAGTACAGCACCATCGTCGAGGCCAGCAGCTTCGCGCTCGGCAGCGGCGTGGGCTGGTTCCTCGCCATCGTGGCCATCGCTGCCATCCGCGAGAAGATCCGTTACAGCGATGTGCCCGCTCCCCTGCGCGGCCTCGGCATCACCTTCATCATCACCGGCCTCATGGGCATCGCCTTCATGGCGTTCATGGGCATCAAGATCTGATCACCGATGGGCCCAACGATCATCATCACCTTGGCGGTCTTCCTGATCGTCACCCTCTTGCTCGTAGGCGTGCTGCTCTACGCCAAGACGAAGCTCACCCCCAGCGGCCTCGTGAAGCTCCGCATCAACGGCGAGAAGACCATCGAGGTGGCTGCGGGCAGCACCCTGCTCAGCACGCTCAGCGAAGCGAAAATCTTCCTGCCCAGCGCCTGCGGCGGCGGCGGCACCTGCGCCATGTGCAAGTGCCAAGTGCTCGAAGGCGGCGGCGAGATCCTGCCCACCGAAGCGCCCTACTTCAGCCGCAAGGCCATTGCTGACAAGTGGCGCTTGGGCTGCCAGGTGAAGGTGAAGCAGGACATGGACATCAAGGTGCCCGAGGAGATCTTCGGCATCAAGAAGTGGGAATGCGAAGTGGTCTCGAACTACAACGTGGCCAGCTTCATCAAGGAATTCGTGGTGAAGCTGCCTCCCGGCGAAACGCTGCACTTCGAGGCCGGCGGTTACATCCAGATCGATGTGCCCCAGTGCGAGGTTGATTTCAAGAACATCGACATCACGGCGCACCCTGAATTGCAGGCCTTGGGCCGCGACCCCATGGATTTCAAAGGGGAGTGGGACAAGTACAAGCTCTGGGACCTGAAGATGAAGAACCCCGAGCCCATCTTCCGCGCCTACTCCATGGCCAACCACCCGGCCGAGGGCAACATCGTGATGCTGAACATCCGCATCGCCACGCCGCCGTGGGACCGCGCCCAGAACGGCTGGATGGATGTGAACCCAGGTATCTGCAGCAGCTTCGTGTTCAACTGCAAGCCCGGCGATAAAGTCACCATCAGCGGCCCCTACGGCGAGTTCTTCATCAAGGAGACCGGCGCCGAGATGCTCTACATCGGCGGTGGCGCGGGCATGGCTCCCATGCGCTCGCACCTCTTCCACCTCTTCCACACGCTGAAGAGCGGCCGCAAAGTGACCTACTGGTACGGTGGCCGCAGCAAGCGCGAGCTCTTCTACCTCGAGCACTTCAACAGCATCGCGCGCGAGTTCCCCAACTTCAAGTTCTTCGTGGTGCTCAGCGAGCCCATGCCAGAGGACAACTGGAAGGTGAAGAAGGACGTGAACGACACCGAGGGCGATGGCTTCACCGGCTTCGTTCACCAAGCCGTGATCGATCAGTACCTGAAAAAGCACGAGAGCCCTGAAGACATCGAGTTCTACTTCTGCGGTCCGCCGATGATGAACGCCGCCGTGCTGAAGATGGTGGACGATTGGGGCGTACCCAAGGAGAACGTGAGCTTCGACGATTTCGGAGGCTGATCAACAGCGAGACATTCGGGAGCAGCCGGGCCAGTGGGTCCGGCTGCTCTGCTTCCGGCTCCTACTTTCACACCTTCAACAACCCAAGAAGGATTGGAATCGCCCCTGCCGCGCTTAACCGTGCTCCTCTCCTTCTTGTGCATCGCACTCGGGGCTGCTTGCCAAAGCGTGCCGGTGAGCCAATTGGCGCCGGACAGCACCACCCTCTATCGCTTCGAGCTTGAAGAAGGCGCGCTGGTGATCGGACGCATCGTCGCCGCTGACGCTGATACCATCCATGTGGCCAGTGGATCCTTCGGAAAGCATGCACTGGTGCGCAGCTCCATTGCCCGCGCAACGATCTTCGAGGAAGGCAGCAATCGCTTCGGCAAGAAATGGTTCGACGCCCCGGTGCCCTCGCGCAACCTCATCGGCGCAACGGCCATCCCCATGAAGCCGCGCGAATTCCGCTTCACCAACACCTACCTGCTGTTCAACTCGCTCAGCGCTGGCATCACCAAGAACATCACGGCGAGCGCCGGCTTCGAGACCACATCGCTGCTGAACGACTCCACGCCGGGTGGCATCTACTATGGTTCGTTGCGGTATGGCGGCCAAGTGGGCGATGGCATCCATGCAGCGGCGCAAATGCAAATGTTGAGCATGCCTTTCGATGGGTGGTTCTACTCCAATGCCTCGCGCCTCAACCTCGGCTTCCTTGGCGGGCTGGTCACCTTGGGCGATGCCAACCGGCAGCTCACCTTAGGCCTGAGCTGGTCGGTGCTCGACTTCCGCTGGCTCACGCGCTACCCGATGATCACCGTGGCGGGCCAATGGCGCTTCGGCAAGCGCATGGGCGTGGTCTCCGAGAATTGGCTGCTGCCCATCCCCGGTTCGCGTTCGCCCCATCTGTTCTCCTACGCGCTGCGCGTCATGGGCACGCGCATCTGCGCCGACTTCGGATTCCTCAACAATGAGGGCATCGCGCAAGTGATCCCACTAGGGATCCCCTTCGCTTCGTTCAGCGTGAGGTGGTGATCGCGCGCAGCGCTTTGCTTTGCGCCATGAGGCTACTCTTACCGCTCATCGTCGTTCTGCTCTTCGGCTGCGGCCATCGCCCGGAATGGACCACGCTCGAAGGCAAGGCACAAGGCAGCACCTTCCGCATCGTGTACCTCGATTCGCTGGGCCGCGACCTCACCATGCCGGTGGATAGCCTCTTCCGCGTGATCGACCGCAGCCTGAGCCTGTGGGACAGCACCAGCACCGTTACGCGCTTCAACGCCGCGGCCGATTCGTTCGCCACCACCGATCGCCATTTCCAAGTGATGATCGCCCTCGCGCGCCAGCAAGCCTTGGCCACCGTCGGCGCCTTCGACCCCACCGTACTGCCTCTGGTGCGCGCATGGGGCTTGGGCAAGGAAGGCCGCGCGGCGCTCGACACCGCTGCGGTGGACAGCCTCATGCGCTGCGTGGGCATGGCGCGCATCTACATCCCCGATAGCTGGGAGCGCGCCAACGATGCCGCACCACTCACCTTCCGCAAGAGCGCGCCTTGCGTGCAGTTCGACCCGAACGGCATCGCACAGGGCTACACGGTTGACATGCTCGCATTGCTGCTCCGCCAACGCGGCATCGAGCGCATGATGGTGGAGGTGGGCGGTGAGGTGCGCACAGCAGGATCGAATCAGCGCGGCGAGGCCTGGGCCATCCAGATCGACAAGCCTGTGGATGGCGATGCGCATGTGCAGCAGGCCGTGGTACCGCTGCAAGACCGCAGCCTGGCCACCAGCGGCAACTACCGCAAATTCATCGAGGTGGATGGCAAGCGCTACGGCCATACGATTGACCCGCGCACCGGTCGCCCCGCCATGAATGATCTCTTGAGCGCCTCCGTGATCGCCGACGATTGCGCCACCGCCGATGCCTTGGGCACCGCCCTGATGGTGATGGGCACCGAAGGCGCCAAGCAATGGCTGGGCATGCACCCCGAAGTGCAGGGCTACTTGATCAGCGACGATGGCAAAGGCGGTTATGCGGTGTGGATGACGGAAGGCTGGCCCAAGTGAACGGAGTTTCTCGGGCTGCGGAAGGCTGAGCATGCAGCGCACTGATTTGCGTCAGCGAGCGCATGCAAGCAAGCGCTCATCTTCATCCGCATGAGCGACCTGAAATTCCGCCCGCGCCTCAAGTTCCGCACGCCGCTGCACCCCGACGATATCCGCGATCGCCTGCGCGCGCGTGTGCGGGAGCAGAACCCCAACGGCTACCGGCTGAAGGGCAATCTGCCGCACATGATCCTGCAGCACGCGCCGGAGCAACAGCAGTTGTGGACCCCGCAGATGGACATTGACCTGGAGATGGAACAGGAGCCGGGCCAAGAGACCTTCACCATCGTGCGGTGCATGATCGGTCCGGCGCCCACGGTGTGGATGATGTTCATGGGCGCCTACATCGCGCTTGCGCTGCTGGCCACCTTCGGATTGGCCATCGGCTATCCGCAGTTGCGCTTGAACGAATCGCCGTGGGGCCTGTACGGCGCGATCATCCTCGTGGCCGCCGGACTCGGGCTATGGCTGCTCGCGCAAGTGGGCAAGCTCCGCGCACGCAACCACATGGTCGCGCTGCTGCACTTCGTGAACGATGCGCTGGGCTGCGATTGTTTGGCCGCAGCTGAAGTGGAGCGCATGCGGTGAGGCGCGTTGCTTCGTGAGCATCACTGCTCCGCCACGCACCAACTCGAAGCGAATCGCTATTGCGCGCTGAGCGACGGATCGATCTCGTCGCGCTTGCACTTCTCTTCGGGCCTGGCGCCGCAGAAGCCACAACTGCCGCCTTCGGCCTGCACCAACGGATTGTTGCTGGCGCATGTGCCTGCGAACTCGCCGCCCTTCTTCGCCCAGATCTTCACGGCGATGCCCGCGAAGGCCAACGCCAGCAAGCCGATGCCAAGCAGGACGGTGAGGAGGGCAGTGCTCATAACGACGGCGAAAGTAATCCCACGGCGAGGTCGGTTGTCACGATGAAGACGACGAACGCGTGCGACCGATCTACTCCGCTTCCCTCCTCCCCTTCCCGATCCACCCCAGGTGCGTATGGTGGAAGTTGTCGCCGAACTTGAGGCCGTAACCGAAGATTCGGTCCATGGAGGCGTGGCCGTAAAGGATGAAACCAGAGACAATAAACTGGTAGCGGTAATCATCAAGGCCGCCATCCTCCGGACCTAACTCGATTGCCAGATAGGGAACTAGCAAGCCAATGACGATCGCCAGGCTCTTGTGATGCAGCAGGTTGTAGAGCAACGCACCGACACGCGCGCTCACCAAATAGCCGAGCATGCCAATGTCTGGCCCGATGAGAAGGAGCAGGTAGGTCCACCAAGGCGCATCGATGATGGCCATCGTGATGACGCATGCAAGGAACTGCGCCAGCTCTTCCAGTCTCAGCAGGTTCTTCATGCACCAATGATAGCGCGCCAAGCGCGGCGGCTATCTTCCCCGCCATGTTCAAGGTGATTCGCAGCAGCGCCGGGGCGGGCAAGACGCACGCCTTGGTGAAGCACTACCTCGGGCATTGCCTCGGCACCTCGAATGCGACCGCCTACCGCCAGGTGCTCGCGCTCACCTTCACCAACAAGGCCGCCAGCGAGATGCGCGAGCGCGCCGTGGAATACCTGCGCAAACTGAGCGTCCTCGACCTGGAGCAAGGTCATATGGCCGATGTGATGCAGTCGCTGGAGCAAAGCACTGGCGCCACGCAGCAGGAGATCGCGCGCCGCGCCGACGCCGTGCTTCGCCACATGCTGCACCACTACGGCGACGTGGCCATCAGCACCATCGATGCCTTCACGCGGCGCGTGGCCCGACCCTTCGCGCGCGACCTGCGCCTCGATCAGGCCTTGCGCATGAGCACCGATGCCGATTGGTACCACAGCCAAGCCGTGGATGCCCTGATCGCGGAAGCCGGCACCCATGCCGAAGTGACGAAGCTGCTCGTGCAGGCCTGTGAGCAATTGCTCGAGGACGAGAAGAAGTGGGACCCTGCGGCGAGCTTGCGCGACCTCATCAAGGTGCTCGACCAGGAGCGCTCGATCAAGCCGCTCGAAGCACTGAGCCAGCTCGATGCGAACAGCGCGACCCAACTCTCCAAGAAACTGCGCGAGGAGTCCATGGCCGAGCGCGAGAAGATCCGCGCCGCAGGAAGAGCCGCCATCGAGTTCATGCAAAGCGTGGGTGTGCCCGATGATGCGTGGGCCGAAGGCGCAAGGGGCATCCCCTCCTACCTGCGGAAGATCGCCGCGTTCGATGGCGCTTGGCTCGAAGAGGGGAAGTCGGCGACGAAGGCCATTGCCAAAGACGATCTCTTCAGCGGCAAGGCCGATGCGGATGCACGCAGCCTGATCGGATCGGCAGCGCAGGATATGAAACGGCATTTCGCGCATGCCCACGAAACGCTCCATTCAGGGCAGCGCCGCTACTTCTTGCTGCGCGCCATACGCCGCGAGCTGCCTACCACTTTCGCGCTGCACGAGCTGAGCCGCCACTTGGAGCAGCTCAAGCACGACGACGGCGTGGCCTTCTTCAGCGACCTCACGCGCCGCGTGGCCGAGGTGGTGCGCGACGAGCCCGCGCCGTGGATCTTCGAGCGCGTCGGCGAACGGTACATGCACTTCCTCATCGACGAGTTCCAGGACACGAGCCTGCTGCAATGGGAGTGCCTGCTGCCGCTCATCGACAATGCCTTGGGCAAGGGCGGAAGCGCATTCATCGTGGGCGATGCTAAACAGGCGATCTACCGCTGGCGCAATGGCGAGGCGCAACTCCTCATGCGCTTCCCGGAATTGCATGGACGAACGGACAGCGATATCGACCGCGTGCGCCAAACAGTGATCGCAAGGAATTATGAAGAAGGCGATCGCCTAGTGGCCAATCGTCGCTCTTCGGCCACCATCGTGCAATTCAACAACGCGCTCTTCAATGCCATGCCTGCGATCCTCCCGGAACGGCTGCGGGTGGCCTATGCTGCGCAAGAGCAAGAGGTACACCGCAGCGACGAGGGCCTGGTGCAGGTTGAGGTGCTGCCGAAAGAAGTGATGGGGCAAGAAGCAGACGAAGCAGCCGCGCGATTCTTGGCCGAGCGTGTCGCCGAATGCTTGGCCGATGGTTATCAGCCTTCGGATATCGCCGTGCTGGTGCGCAGCAAGAGCGTGGGCCAGCGTTGCGTGGACACCTTGAAGGCCCAAGGCTATTCCGTGAGCTCGCCCGATGGCGGCAAGCTCGCGAGCAGCGCCTCCGCGCAACTGATCACCGACCTGCTGTGCGTGCTGCACACGCGCGATGAATGCGCTGCCGCGCGCGCCTTGCAGCGCATGGCGCAACTGAATGCTCCGCCGGAAGCGATCTCCGTGAATCCCTTCCCCGATTCGCGCAAGGGCATCGCCAATGAACGCATCGGCCAATGGCTGCGCGATCATGGCAATCCCGTTCTGCGCACCACCTTAAGCGCATTGATGGAGACGCTCGCCAGCGCATTGAGCATCGATCCCGCGCACGATGGCCAGTTGCTCGCGCTCATCGACGAAGCGCACGACTTCGGTCTGCAGCACGGCCAGGACATCGCCGCATTCCTGGAGCATTGGGACCGCAAGGGCGGCGAGCGCGCATCGGCCACGGCACCGCAAGGCGCCATCCAGGTCATGACCATACACAAGGCGAAGGGCCTCGAGTTCCCCGTGGTGATCGTGCCCAGCACGCAAATGCACAGCAGCAGCCGCAACAACGAGCGGCTCTGGATCGATGGCAGCGAGGCCGCGCACGAATTGCCTTATGCGCTCGTTGCCGCCGGTGGCGCGCTCAAAAAGGCAGGCGTTCCGGAGCTGACCGAGGAAGAAGAACTGAAACAGCTCGATGAGATCAACCTGCTCTACGTCGCCTTCACCCGTCCGAAGGAGCGGCTCTATGTGTGCGCCAGGGCCAACCGCGCCGATGCGGTTACCAAGAGCCTGATGGCTTGGCTCGAAGCGCAACAGAGCCATGGCACTTACCAGAGCGGGAGCCGCCGGCAACCGTGGAAGCGCAACGAGGCAGCACTGCCCGAGGCCCTGCGCTCTTCAGCAAGCCATGCGCGCACCGATTTGCCCTTGCGTTTCGAGGCGCCCGAGGATTGGGACCCAGCCGACACCGACCCGATGCGACGCCATGGCATCCTTGTTCACGAAGCACTGAGCCGCGTGCTGGTGGCCACCGACCTGCCCCATGCCGTGGACACGATGCTCCGCGAAGGCGCGATCGACGCGAACGAAGCGGTCATGCTGTGCGAACGGATGGAGCCGATCCTGCAAGCTCCTGCGATCGCGGAATGGTTCGCGCCCGGCCTGCATGTGCGCACCGAGGCCACGCTGATCACCGCCGAAGGGCATGCCCTGCGCCCGGACCGTGTGGTGATTGATGGCGATGCCGTGCGCGTGCTCGACTACAAGACAGGCGCGCCGAGCGAGCGCCATCATGCGCAAGTGCGCGGCTACTTGAACGTGCTGCGCGCCATGGGTCACGAACAGGTTGAAGGCGCCTTGCTCTACACCAGCAATGGCGAATTGCAGAACGTGGAATACGCATGAGCATCCAATGGACATTCAAGTCGTTGCAGCAGCTCGAGCCGAAGGAGCTGCACGACCTCTTCAAGCTGCGCATCGATGTGTTCGTGGTGGAGCAGCAATGCTTCTACCAGGAACTCGATGGCTTGGACCTGAGCGCGCTGCACCTGCTCGGCCACATTGAATCTGGCGAGTTGATCGCTTGCGCGCGCATACTGCCACCGGGCGACGACGGCCTGCCGCGCATCGGGCGCGTGGCCGTGCATCTGGACCAACGCGGCCAAGGCATCGCGCACGAGTTGATGCGCGTTGCGCTCGATGAAGTGCATCGGCGCTATGGATCGAGGCGATCGAAGCTCTCGGCGCAGGCGCACCTGCAGGGCTACTATGCGCGGCATGGCTACAGCGCCGTGGGCGAGCCCTACTTGCTCGATGGCATTCCGCACCTCGACATGGTGCTGCGCGAGTCGTGAGCGCCACACCAACCATGCCGCAGCGCATGTGCGGAGGGGGTCGTAAACAACCCCCCTGAAAATTTGGAGCGATCATCTGGTGCGCTCAACTTCGCTTTTCCAAAACACAATCCAGTGGTGGTGGAGTAGATTCGTGCATGCGGTCGCTATTGCCAATCGTGCGCGGTGGAACCGAAGAGGAGAGATCCTGCACGGAAAGAGAAGCCACGAGACGCAGACTCGCGGCAGCGTGGGGCAAACTCTAAAGTCAAGAAACTCATCATACACTGAGCCATGAAGATTATTCCAATTGCAGTCACGGTCCTTTTGCTCTCCGAAAGCATCTACGCTCAAGCGCCGTTTGAGAAGGTATATCAGGCAGCCGGAAGTCTCATGCTTGTTGAACTACCCGGCCACAACCTACTCTCAGGCCTTGTCTATTCTTCTACAGCCAATGTAACCGGCTCATGCATTCTGAATGCAGACGGGGAGGTCACACACATTCAATGTAGATTGGTAGATACCATGTTGGTGATGTTGTCGATAGAGCCGCGATTCAATGATGAGTACTACTTCACATCGGGGTATAACAGGGGATCGTGCTCTACGGGGAGCTCTAACGTAAGGGTGTATCCGGTACTAGGCCGAATGGACTCACTGGGCAATGTGATCTCTGCGCACTATTACGCGTCCGAATCTGCTCCATGCAATAACGTCCTTGCTGGGGTCACCTCCATGATCGATGGCGAGGCTCTTCTTTGGGGAGCAGGTTCGAACTTCGCAGCAATCAAGCTGGATTCCAGTGGCCAACCTGATTGGTCGAGGCGGTTCAACAACATGGGTGGTTTCCGAACCGTGAAGTCAACGCCAAATGGGGACCTTCTGATGGGCATCAATCTCAACAACGCCGGGGCTGTGGTAGCGAGAATGGCACCGGATGGCTCGGCACTCTGGAGCAGGTCGTATTTCGGCCCGCGTGGCATGATTGCAGCTTGCCTTGTCGAGACAGACGACTCATTCATCATCACTGGATACACAGATAGCCTGGCCTACTCGAATCCTTTCATTCCTCTGCCGACTAACTATCAGCCAAAACTCTTCATGATGAAATTGAATGGTTCGGGTGAGGTGCAATGGTGCCGAGGATTCCTGAGCACACCGGATATCACCTTGCCCCCTTACGGTGGTGCAATCGTGAAATCCAATGACGGGGGCTATGGCATC
>JBATND010000274.1:0-22950 GCA_049290175.1 Flavobacteriales bacterium
GGGATCACCACGAACACGATCACCGATGTGCTGAGCACGCCCCAAGGGATGGCGATGCCCGTGATGCCCAGCAGCAATTGCACGATTGGGATGAAGAGCACGAGCAGTAAGAGGTCGTTCACGCTCACCTGCACCAGTGTGTAGTTAGGGTCGCCGCCACTGAGGTAGCTCCACACGAAGACCATGGCCGTACACGGTGCCGCGCCCAATAGGATAGCCCCAGCGATGTACTCGTTCGCCAGCTCGGGCGTGATCCACGCTGCATAGAGCTTGGTGAAGAAGACCCACGCGAAGACGGCCATGGTGAAGGGCTTGATGAGCCAGTTGACCACCACGGTAAGCCCGAGCCCCTTCAGTTGCGGACCGACTGCGCCTTCGCGAAGCCTTCGGCGAAGCAAGGTCCGACGCACGCTGTCGAAGTCCACCTGCACCATCATGGGGTAGATCATCAGCCAGATGAGGATGGCCACGGGGATGTTCACCGTGTTGATCTCCAGATCCGCGATCACCTGCATGCCGCTGCCAGCGACTTTGCCCAACGCGATGCCTGCAACGATGCACAGCAGCACCCAGGCGGTGAGGTACTTCTCGAAGAAGCCGATGGTGGGGGAGGTCTTTGACATGGATCAGCTCAATTCAACCACGGATGCACACGGATAGACACGGATACATGACGGTTGGTCGAGATGGGTTCCATCCGTGTTCATCTGCGTCCATCCGTGGTTCCAACTCAGCGCGAGGCCTCCCGCATCACGTACCACAGCTCCGCCGCGATCTGCAAGCAGCGCTCATCGTAGCGCGCAGCTTCCTCCGGCGTGCCGTCCGCCTCCTTGGGGTCGTTGTAGGGCAGGCTGATGCGGTCCAGCGCGCCGAAAACGATCGGACAGTTCTTGTCCGCCTCCGAGCAGGTCATCACGGCGCAGAAATCCTTCTGTGGATTGGCAGGATCATCGTACTTCTTGCTCCAGCAGTGTTCAGCATTGCGGTCGCTTGTGTAGGACACTTCGTACATCGGATTCCTCCCTTCGGGCTTCACCACGCGGAAGCCTGCGCGTTCCACGGCCGCCACAGCACGCGGGTTGAAGGCCGTGGCTTCCGTGCCTCCGCTGAAGGTGCGCACATGGTCCTGGCCGAAGCTCCACGCCGCAGTGGCTGCCCAAATCTGGCTCAGATGGCTGCGCCGGCTGTTGTGCGTGCAGATGAAGGTGAGGTCGGCGGTCTTGTCTTCCGACTTCCGTTCCTTGACGAATGCTGCGATGAGATCCAAGCTCTCCTTGCGTTCAGTTGGAATGCTGGTCATGGCAGGCAGCACACGTTCGTTCACGTAGCGCTGCAGGTCTGGATGAAGCGTGCGTTCCATGGGGGTAGCGGGTTCTAGCGCTGATGCCAGCAGCAGGATGGGTAGCAATAACATGGTGGTGGATGTTCTCAGCAGCAATTGCTCCCGCTTCCGCAGCAGGCGGCCTTCAATTCAGCCTTGTCACTCCGGGCTTGACCCGGAGTCGCGTGATCTCTGGAAGGCTTGCTCGCGCTCACCGTGATGCTGAAGATCCCCACGCCGCTGTTCTTGAAGGCAGCGAGTTGCTCTGCGTTCAAGTAGTTCGCGAGTATATCATCACGCACCACGATCGGCTTGCGTTTCTGCACGCTCACCTGCTCGAAGCCCAGCTCGTGGATGATGCCGAGGTAGTCGCTCTCCTGCAATGCGCCGCTCACACAGCCGGCGTACATCTCCGCGGCCTGTTGCAGGTTGGCGGGCAGTTCGCCCTTCAGCACCA
This sequence comes from Flavobacteriales bacterium, assembly GCA_049290175.1. GTDB lineage: Bacteria > Bacteroidota > Bacteroidia > Flavobacteriales_F > PHOS-HE28 > PHOS-HE28. The sequence goes on from JBATND010000274.1 coordinate 1,779, forward strand.
CGTCGCTGATGCTGAAATGGCCGCCCGGTTTTAGCACGCGCAGCACTTCGCTGAAGGCCTTGCGCTTGTCGGGCACGAGATTGAGCACGCAATTGCTCACCACCACGTCCACGATATTGCTGGTGAGCGGCAATGCTTCGATGTCGCCCTGACGGAACTCCACGTTCTGGTAGCCGAGCTTGGCGGCGTTCGTCTTCGCCTTGGCGATCATCTCGGGGGTGAAGTCCACGCCGATCACGCGGCCGTCCTCGCCGGTCTCATGGCGGGCCACGAAACAGTCATTGCCAGCGCCGCTGCCAAGGTCGAGCACGGTATCGCCCTTCTTGATGCCTGCGAATTGTGTTGGCAATCCGCAGCCCAGGCCGAGGTCTGCGTCGGGGTTGTAGCCTTCCACCTGGGTGTAGTCATCGGTCATGATGTTGTACACCTCGGTGCTGCATCCACCGGCACCGCAGCAGCTGCTGGTATTGGTGTCCTTGTCCTGTTGGGCGATCTCCGCGTACTTGGCGCGGACCATGTCCTTGGTTTCTTGGGCGGTATTCATCGGTTGTTGTTTTGGGGTCGATCATGATCGACCCGTACAGGTTGGGGCCGATCATGATCGGCCCTTACGGTTGGCGTCAGCCCGGGCTTGACCCGGGCTAGCAGCAGTTGTCGCTCACGCTGGTGAGCAGTTTGTTCAGGTCCTTCTTCAGCGCGGTCCAGCCCTTGGGGTCGATGCAGTAGCACACGCTCACGCCTTCCACCGTGCCCTTGATCAGCCCGGCGTTCTTCAGTTCCCATAAATGCTGGCTGATGGTGGCCTGGGCGAGCCCTAGCTCTTCTACAAGCGATCCGTTCACGCAGGTGCCCTGCTTCACGAGGTATTGCAGGATGGCGATGCGCGCCGGGTGGCCCAGCACCTTGGCCAATGAAGCGATCCGGTTCTGTTCGGCGGTGAAGAGGTCGGTCTTGATGAGTCCCATGGGCTTGAATAGATCGCAATATTACGATGGTATTCCATCATCGCAATATTCCGATGGAAAGAATGTCCTGGACCGTTCGCGCTACTTGGGCGCGCTGCGGTAGATGAGCACCCCGATCAGGGCGTAGGCCAGGTTGGGCAGCCACACGGCGATCAGGGGGTCGAGCCCGGCGTTGGTGGCGGCCACAGTGGTGAACTGCACCACGAAGAAGTACACGAGAACGAGCATCACGCCCATGGCGAGGTGCAGCCCGGTGCCGCCGCGCACCTTGCGGCTGGCGATGCCCACACCGATGAGCGTGAAGATGTACGTGACCATCGGATAGGCGGTGCGCTGGTGCTTCTCGATCAGGTAGGGTCCTATGCGGCCATCGCCCTGGCGCAAGCGATCGGCGATGTAGGTGTTGAGCGCCGGGGTGGGCATAGCCATGGCCATTTCCACGCGTTGCCCGAGGTCAACCGGTCGCAAGGGCAGCAGGGTGTCGAGCTCCAGTCCGCGCTCGATCCGGTCACCTTTCGCGTCCATCACGCGGCGCGTGTAGTTCACTGCACGCCAGTTGCCGCTGGTGCTGTCGTACACGGCATGCTCGGCGTCGAGCTTGCTGTGCAGCGCTCCATCGACCCATCGCTCCAGGCCGAAGGTGTAGAGGGTCTGGTTCTCCACCGAGAAGCGCTCGCCGTAAACGATGAGGCCCGGCGCTACTTCGCGATGCAAGTGGCGGTCCTTCACGTAGAAGGCCACCGAGCGAACGTATTGCTCCTCGAATGCCAGGCGCTTCTCGTTGGCCTTGGGCAGAAATTGGTGATTCACCCAGAGGCTCAGCGCCGCGATCACCGTAGCGCCGATGGCATAGGGCCGCATCAACCGAGGGAAGCTCACGCCGCTGCTGAGCATGGCCACCACCTCGCTGCGGTGCGCCAAGCGGCTGGTGAAGAGCAGCACGGCCAGGAAGGTGAACAGGCCGCTGAAGCGGTTGGCGTAGAAGACGGTGAAATTCAAATAGTAGTCGAAGGCGATGGCGCTGGCGCTGGGCTTGGTGCGCGCGAAGTCCTCGGTCTTCTCGCTCAGGTCGAAGACGATGGCCACCAGCATGATGAGCACGAGCATGAAGAAGAAGGTGCCCAGGAACTTGCGCAGGATGTAGCGGTCGAGGATGCGCAGCATGGCGTTCAGAGGCGTGTCTTCAGTTTCGGCAGCAAGCCGTTCTTCCACGAGCTGAAGCTGCCGTCGAGGATGCGCGCGCGCGCTTCGCGCATCAGGCCGATGTAGAAGCCGAGGTTGTGCAGGCTGGCGATCTGCTGGCCCAGCATCTCTCCGCTTTGGAACAAGTGGCGAACGAAGGCGCGCGAGTAGGTGGTGTCCACCCAGCTATGGCCTCCGGGGTCCAGCGGCGAGTGGTCATCGGCCCACTGCTTGTTCTTGATGTTGAGGATGCCCTCGCTGGTGAAGAGCATGCCGTTGCGGCCGTTGCGCGTAGGCATCACGCAATCGAATAGGTCGATGCCGCGCGCCATGTTCTCGAGCAGGTTCCACGGTGTGCCAACGCCCATGAGGTAGCGTGGCTTGTCCTTCGGCAAGATGCCGCAGCACAATTCGGCCATGGCGTACATCTCTTCTTCGGGCTCGCCCACGCTTAGGCCGCCGATGGCGTTGCCAGCTGCGCCTTTGCTGGCGACGTAGTCACTGCTCTGCTTGCGCAGTTCGGCAATGGTGCTGCCTTGAACGATGGGGAAGAGCGCCTGCTCGTGGCCGTACTTCGGTTGCGTCTCCGCCAATCGTTCGATGCAGCGGTCGAGCCAGCGATGCGTCATGTGCATGCTCTTCTCGGCATAGGCGCGCTCGCAGGGCCACGGCGTGCATTCATCAAAGGCCATGATGATGTCGGCACCGATGCTGCGCTGGATGTCCATCACCTTCTCGGGCGTGAACAGGTGGGTGCTGCCATCGATGTGGCTCTGGAACTTCACGCCTTCCTCGGTGATCTTGCGGATGTCGCTGAGCGAATGCACTTGGAAGCCGCCGCTATCGGTGAGGATGGGGCGGTCCCAGCCATTGAATCTGTGCAAGCCGCCGGCATGCTCCAGCACCTCGGTGCCCGGCCGCAGGTAGAGGTGGTAGGTGTTGCTCAGCATGATGGGCGCATCCAGATCCTGCTTCAGCTCGCGCGGATGCACGGCCTTCACCGCGCCCAAGGTTCCCACAGGCATGAATACCGGTGTTGGTATGTCGCCGTGCGGGGTATGCAGCACGCCGGCCCGTGCAGCGGAATGCGGGTCGGTGGTGAGGAGATCGAAGTTGAAGTGCGCCATCAAGGAGTGCCCTAGAGAAAGGAGTGCAGTTCGCCGCGGGGCAAGTCGGACCGTTCCGGTGCGTTGTGGAGTTGTGGAAAGAAGCTCATATGTCCTGTTCCTTCAGCAGAATGGACTCCTTGTTATCGGACTTCAGAGTTCAAGCTCATGCAAGGTCTGTATGACGCCCGGCCCCACTGTGGTTGCTCAAGGATCACGGTTTCGGTCTCCTTCACCATGTCGAAAATCGAATCGGCCTTCTGGTCAAGTGTTCCGCGAACGAGCCACATGTCGCGCAAATGTAGCGTGGGGTGCATAGCGGGGTTCTCGTCGCCAAGGGCTTATCCGGTGCTGCACCAGATGCGCTGGGCCTATCGCCGCTAGCCCTGCTATCTGGCGGCGATCGCTTCTGCCTCCATCTTTGTTCGCATGAGGCGCTTACTCACACTGTTCTTGATAGCCTCGCCGATGTGGGCTTTGGCACAAGCGAACTGCGCCGTGAACTCGGTCGGTTTCACACCGATCAGCGACATGGGCGCGGCACTGTACGATGGCTATGATGGGGGTCTCTATGGTGGCGGAAGCAATGCGATGCCGCAGGCGCATCTCGATGCGGGCATGGCGCTGGCCTACGCTGTGCAACCGCTTGATGCGAATGGCGACCCCGACCCGCTTGACGGGCGCATCGGCTGGCTCTCGATCGGCATGTCGAACACCCAACAGGAATCGCAGGCATTCATCAATCTGGTCGAAGGCGATGCAGCCGTGAACCCAGCGGTGACCTTCGTGAACGGTGCTGTGGGCGGGCAAACCGCACAGGTGATCTCGGCGCCTTGGCATCCCGGCTACCAGAACTACTGGAGCACCGTGGACGACCGGCTGCAACAAGCAGGTATCGCTGCAGCACAAGTGCAAGTGATCTGGCTGAAGGAAGCGAACCAAGCCAACAATCAACCGCTGCAGACATACCGCGACAGCCTGTACATACAGACCAAGCGCATCATGCACGAATTGAATGCGCGCTTCCCGAATGCACGCCTGTGCTACATGGCGAGCCGCATCTATGGTGGGTACTCCACCGGGCCGCTCAACCCAGAGCCTTATGCGTACAACCAAGGCTTCATCATGCGGCAAGTGATCCTCGATCAGATCAACGGCGATGAGGACTTGGCCTTTGCCGGGACCGAAGCCGCTTCACCTTGGATGGCATGGGGCGCTTATCTGTGGGCCGATGGCACAAGCCCGCGCAGCGATGGCCTCACCTGGGATTGCCCAGATGATTTCGCTAACGATGGCGTGCATCCCTCGAATACGGGCCGAGAGAAGGTCGCGGGCCTGCTCTTCGATTTCTTCAGCAATGAGCCCACCGCCTGCCCTTGGTTCTTGGCCACTTGCGAAACAAGAGCGGAGACTGTCTCTCCCTCGGGCCTGCGCTGCTTCCCCAACCCGGCAGCAGATCATGTGCGCATCGAAGGCCTTGATCCGAGCACAACGGTGATCCAATTGCTCGACGCCACTGGAAGAGTGCTGCAATCGATGCGCGCAGCGGCACCGCAAGCCACCATCGATCTATCGGGCCTGCCGAACGGACTCTATCAACTCAGCATACAGGATCGCGACGCACGGAGCTTGGGCAGCCTTCGGTTCGTGAAGCAATCGCACTGAATCACAACCCAGGTAGTGAACGCTGGTAAACGATCAAGTCGTTCGCTGGAATCGATTCTAACCCGAGCTGGCGCAGCTGCGTGATCAACTGCCCGCGATGCTGCGTGCTGTGATTGAAGCAGTGCATGAGCATGCGCCACACCAAGCCGCGGTGCTCGTTGCCCCTCAGGTCTCGGTAGGCGCGTTCGCTGCTGAAATCCGCCTCATCCATGCCGAGCACCAGTTCGTGCAAGCGCTTGCTGTGCGCGAGCAGGCAATTGATCTCCAGGCTCTCTTCCGCAGGCCAGCGCACGGGTTCGCCCACGATGCGGCAGGTCCATGCGCACTCGGCATCGCGGATGTGGAGCAGGGTCTTGCGCAAGCTGGGGAAACTGCTGGCTGCGTGCGCGTCGAGCACCTGATCAGGTTCTTGGCTCAGGCGCTCCACGAATCGCTCGTTTGCCCAGTGATCGTAGGCGGCGTATTCGTGCAGAAGGGTGGTGTTCATGGTGCAGGTGGAAAAGAATGTTGAAATCGGACCAAGCGGCTCACGGGATCGACGGGCGTATCCCATGGATCTTCGCGGGAACCAAAGTCGGCATGATATCGACACTTTTCGGAAGGAAGCGCATTACGGAGGAGAAGCTGGCGAATGTGTTCGTCAACTCGGTGCTGGAGATGTGCGCAGAAGGCTTCCCGCTGGTGGTGGCCGAATTGAATGAATCCCCTGAATTCGAGCGCTCGCCAGGCATGAGCGAGGAGGACGATGCGCGTTTCCTGTTGATCGTGCTCACCGCCAACCTCATGGAGATGCAGCGCCACATCGGTCCCGGAACGGACAAGCGCTTGCATGCACTGGCCATCTCGAAGTTCGCCCAAGCCACCGGGCAGGGCTGCACCGAGGTGGAGGATGCGGTGCGCGCCTTGCGTGATCGCATGCAACGGTTGAATGCGCCGAGCAAGAACTGGGTGTATGCCATGGGCAAGGCCCTCTTCTTGGAGTACGACCTCTATGGCTTCCAGGACGAGTACTTCCGCGGCACGCGCTCACCCAATCCCATCGTGCTCAAAAGACTGAACTCGCTGTTCAGCTATTTCCTGTTCGGCTGGGCCGAGGTGCAGGATCAGTACCGGATCGGCTAGAGCAGGGGTGAGGGTCGAAGTGGTTTCGATTTTCGCTTAGCGCTCTTCTGCTCAGCGCATCGGCATCTTCTTCGGCTCGAGGGCTTGTGGCTGTTGCCTTGCCATCACCGCTGCATGCACCACTTCTTGCACCTGCGTGCGAATGCCCAGTTCCGCGAGTTTGTTCACCTCGGCGCTCGGGTTCACGCGATTGCTCAGGAAGATGTAAACCACCTTCTGCTCCGGATCGACCCACGCCATGGTGCCGGTGAAGCCTGTATGCCCGAAGCTGGCGTAGCTCACGCACGCGCAGGTGGGACCTCCTTTACCGCTGCGCACCGGCTTGTCCCAACCCAGTCCGCGACGATTGCCGGTGCCATTGGGCGCGCAGAATTGGCACTTGGTGAATTCGTCCACGACGGTTTCGCTGATGTACCGCTTGCCGCCGTACTCGCCGCCATTGGCCAGCATCTGCATCACTTTGGCCAGGTCGTTGGCGCTTCCGAATAATCCTGCGTGTCCCGCTACGCCGCCTTTGATCGCAGCTCCGGGGTCATGCACATCGCCCCAGACCAGTCGTTGCCTGAAGAGCTTGTCGTCCTCCGTTGGCGCGATGCGTGTTTTCGCGAACCGCTCGTGCGGGCGATAGGTGAGTGTGGTGGCGCCAAGCGGGTTGTAGAACTGGGCACGCACGTACTGGTCGAGCGATGTGCCCGTGATCCGCTCGATCATCTCTTGCAGCAGATAGTAGCCCATGTCGCTATAGACATAGTTGCCCTTCGCTTCCAGTGGCGTGCTCAGCACCCAATGCAGCAAGCTGTCGCGGTATTCGTTGCGGACGTACAGGCCTTCGGCCACGCGCACGCCGTGCGTGGCACTGGCGGTGTCGCTGGCCACGCCCGGCTTGAAGGCGCCGTTCTTCATCAACTTGTTCTGGAATGGCACGAAGGGCTTCAGCCCCGCCTGATGCGTGAGGATGTCGCGCAGGCTCATGCGCGCGTGGGCCGGATGATCGCCTTCGATCTCCGTGAGGTAATGGCCCAGCGGTTTGTCCAATTCAACCTTGCCCTCATCAACGAGCTTCATCAATGCCAAGGTGGTGCTTGCCACTTTGGTGATGCTGGCCAGATCGTAGAGGTCATCGGTGCGCACGAGGCGTTTCGCGGCATAGGTCGAATGGCCATAAGCCTCGTTCAGCACCACTTGCCCATCAACCGCCACCACCACCTGTGCGCCGGGATATGCGCGCGCCTTGATTCCGTCCTGCACGATGGTCTTGATCGCAGCGAGGCCCTCGGAGCGGATCCCGAGTTCTTCGGGAAGTTTGTACCCCATGCGCCCGATGGGCTGCAATGTGCGGCCATCGCCGCATTGATAGAAGCTGCTTGCGGTAACGGGCAAGCGACCGTTCGCGCCGATTGCGCCGAAGATGGCCTGGGCGGCGAGCTCTTGCGTGTCGTCATTCTCCTCATAGGCCACCACGATGCTGGCGAGGTGATGGGCACCGTAGGCCCGTGTGAGCCGGTACGGGTTGGCGAAGAGCGTGAGCACCGTCGGCTTGCGCGCTGCTATATCGCGCACGATGTCCATGGTGGTTTCCGGTATGCCGAAGTCGCCCTTCACGCGCCACGATGTGCGATGCACGCTCACGATCACGCGATCGTAGCCTTCGAGTGCGCGCAGCAGCGCCATCAGGCTGTCCTTCTTCAAGGCCTTCTCGCAGCGCAGCAGCTTCACGTCGGAATAGCGTGATAGTGCGCGTTGGAAGGTGTTGTTGAGCGTGTCGCCGATCACCACCGATGCGATGCGCATGCCTGCCAGGTCGCGCAAGGGCAGCAATTCCTTGTGATCGGCGATCACGGTGATGGCGCCTGCGTAGAGTTTGCGGCGCAGTGCTTCGGCGGGCTTGGTGTTGAGGTCGTCGTGTATGCCATCGGGCTTCACGCTTGCGCGTGCATCAAGACCGGCCCATTGCTTCGCGCGCAGCAGCTTCAGGCATTTGTGGTCGATGATCACCGGGTCGAGTTCCTTGTCGTCAACCGCCTTGCGGATGCGCGCGATGGCCTTCACGGGATCCTGTGGGAACAAGAGCACATCGTTGCCGGCGAGCAGCGCCCGCAGCTCGATCTCGCCGGGCTTATCGGCGTTGGCCACGCCTTTCATGTTGAGCGCATCGGTGAATACAAGGCCCTTGAAGCCGAGTTCGCTGGCGAGCAGGTCATTCACGATGGGACGGCTCAAGGTGCTGGGCAGGCCCTTGCTGCTGTCGAGTGCGGGCACTTCGAGGTGCGCCACCATCATGGCGCTCAGGCCCTCGTCCACCAAGCGCTGGAAAGGGTAGAGCTCCAGCGAGTCGAGTCGCGTGCGGCTGTGCGCGATCAACGGCAGCGTCAGGTGGCTGTCGCTGTCCACGTCGCCATGCCCTGGGAAGTGCTTGGCCGTGGCGATCACGCCGCCTTGCTGCAATCCGCGCATGTAGGCGATGCCCTTGCGCGCCACGTTCTCGCGGTCCTCACCGAAGCTGCGGTCGTTGATTACGGGGTTCGCCGGATTGTTATTCACATCAACCACCGGGCTGAAGCTCACATGCACGCCGAGGCGCTTCATCTGCCGGGCGATCTCTTCGCCCATCTCCGCGATCAGCGCATCATCCTGCACCGCACCCAAGGCCATCTGGTGCGGGAACTTCATGGTGCTGTCCAAGCGCATGCCCAGGCCCCATTCGAGGTCCATGCCGATGAGGATGGGTGTGCGGGCGAGGGATTGATAGCGATTGGTGAGACGTGCTTGCCTCGCGGGCCCGCCCTGAAAGAAGATGAGTCCGCCGATGTTGCGGTCTCGGATCAGTGCTTCGATCTCGCGCTCATGCTTCTCGCCCTTATTGCTGTAGGCTGCCACCATCATCAACTGCGCGATGCGCTCGTCGAGGCTCAACGTGCTCAGCACGCTATCGGCCCAGAGCGGCGATGCGCGCAGGAAGGGCGGTGCTTCGAGGGAGCGCGGCGGCTGCGCATCAAGCACGGGTTGCGGCCGGGCGCTGCTCAGGCCCAGCAGGGCCGAAGCGGCGATGGCCAGAAGGATGAAGAGGCGTTTCATGCGATTCGCGCGAAGCTACCGGGGTGCGCTGCGGGCCTCCGGGCAGCTTCCGCGCCACTTTTGAACACGCGGCATGTGGCGGCTTTATTGCAGCGCCACGGAATGAGTTGTCAAACCCTAAGAATCGCGAAGGGCCCCTTTCGGAGCCCCACGCTTGGTCTTGGTTCAAGGTGCGTTCAATGCAGGCTCAGCTTCTTCTCGAGGTCCTCGAGGTATCCGCGGAACTGCTTATCGGTCTCGGAGAGGTTGTTCACGGTGCGGCAGGCGTGCAGCACGGTCGCATGGTCCTTGCCGCCGCAGTGCGCGCCGATGTTGGCCAGCGAGCTCTTGGTCATCTTCTTGGCGAAGTACATGGCGATCTGGCGGGCCTGCACCACCTCGCGCTTGCGGGTCTTGCTCTTCAGCAGCTCGATCGGCAGGTCGAAGTAGTCGCACACCACTTTCTGGATGTAGTCGATGCTCACCTCGCGTGCGGTGTTCTTCACGAACTTGTCGATCATCTGCTTCGCGAGATCGAGCGTCACCGCCTTCTTGTTCAATGAGCTTTGCGCGATCAAGCTGATCATGGCGCCTTCCAGTTCGCGGATGTTGGTGGTGATGCTGTAGGCGAGGTATTCCACCACTTCCTTGGGCAGGTCGATGCCCTCGGCGTACATCTTCTTCTCCAGGATGGCGATGCGCGTCTCGAGGCCGGGCGTCTGCAGATCGGCGCTCAGGCCCCACTTGAAGCGCGAGAGCAATCGCTGCTCCATGCCGGCCATCTCAACCGGTGCCTTGTCGCTGGTGATCACCAGTTGCTTGCCGCTCTGGTGCAGCGCATTGAAGACGTGGAAGAACACGTCCTGCGTCTTCTCCTTGCCAGCGAGGAACTGCACGTCATCGATGATCAGCACATCCATCATCTGATAGAACTGCGTGAAGTCACCCACGGTGTTGTTCTTCACCGCCTCGATGAACTGGTGCGTGAACTTCTCTGCAGGAACGTACAGGATGGTCTTGTCCGGATGATGCTTCTTGATCTCGATGCCGATGGCGTGCGCGAGGTGCGTTTTGCCGAGACCAACACCACCATACACGAGCAACGGGTTGAATGCGGTGCCGCCGGGCTTCTGCGCCACGGCATAACCGGCGCTGCGCGCCAAACGGTTGCAATCGCCTTCGATGAAGTTATCGAAGGAGTAGTTCGGGTTCAGATGGCTCTCGACCTTGATCTTGCGCAGGCCGGGAATCACGAACGGATTCTTGATCGGGCTGTTGGCCACATCAATCGGCAAGGCCACCGCAGGGTTCTTGGTCTCGCGAGCATTGCTCGTCGGCATCTTCACCGTGTACGGATGGGCGCTTTGGAATCCGTTCTCCATGATGATGGAGTATTCCAAACGGCCATCGGCACCGAGTTCCTTGCGGATGATCTTCTTCAGCAGACCGATGTAATGCTCTTCCAGCCATTCATAGAAGAACTGCGAAGGCACCTGGATCGTCAGGACATTGTCCGCGAGCTTCATCGCCTTGATCGGTTCGAACCAAGTCTTGAAGCTTTGCGGGTTCACGTTGTCCCTGATCACCGCCAGGCACCGTTCCCAGGTCTTCTCGGGATCCTTCTTCATGGATTGGTCGTCGGATGTTTAGGCGTTGACGGATTCACTTGCATGGTTCCCGCGATGGTGATCGGTGATGGTCAATCCACCGTGGGAAGGGGCGCAAATATGTACCGAAGAAAGTGAAAAAAAAACGTGGGCTTCAGGTTGGACCCAAGGAAAATTCTTCTTGTCGGTTGTCGTGATTTCGGTTATCGTTTCGCCCTTCGACGCCCCGGAACAGAGGTCCGATGATCGCACGAACGCCTCCTTGGCAAGACTCGGCGAATGCCTTCGAGCGAATGCGTTTATTCGATGAGTACTGCCCGTCATGCGGTGAAGGTAACGATGGGCAAGTGCTGGACGCAACAGCATCGGTCAAGCAGTTGCGCAGCTAAACTTGCGGCATGTACATGCATGAGACGCGCATACGCGTGCGGTATGCCGAGACGGATCAGATGGGACAGATGTACTACGGCCGCTATGCCGAGCTGTTCGAGGTGGGACGGGTAGAGGCCCTGCGCAGCATCGGCTTCCCTTACCGGCGCATCGAAGAGCAAGGCGTCTTGCTGCCGGTGCGTGACCTCAGCGTGCGCTATCATCGGCCAGTGCGCTATGATGATGAAGTGGTCGTGCGCACCGCGATCACCGCGTTGCCCACGGCGCGCATCCATTTCAAGTACGAGCTGCGCGATGAGAGCGATGTGCTGCTCACCGAAGGCGAGACCACCTTGGTGTTCGTTGACAGCAGCACCAAGCGCCCATGCCAAGCGCCAGCAGAGATCGTTGCGGCGCTTCGGCCCTACTTCGAGTAGCACCTATCAGGCGGAGAGTATCAGCACCATGGCGATCACGGCCATTGCTATGCCGATGGCTTGCACGCGGTGCAGCCTGTCTCCGAAAAGGATGATGCCCAGCACCGTGCTGATCAGGATCACGCCGATGTTGAGCAAAGGGAACACGCTGCTGGAAGCGAGGCCGCTGCGCGAGAGCGTGGCCACGAGGAAGTACAAGCTGGCGTAATTCATGGTGCCCAGCACGATGCCACCAACGAGTGCTTTGGGTTGAAGGATGGATCGCAGTTCGCCGCGCCAAGCGATGGCCACGATGCCGATGGTGCCGGCCACGCCGAAGACCAGTGTGGGGAAGAGCGCTTCGGTTTCGGGTGTGAGCAGCGATCGCTGCACCCAGTTGATGGTAATGTCGATGGCGGCATTGCCCAAGAAGAGGGTCGCGGGGAGCAGCCACACGCCGCGCGCGCCGGGTGCGCCTGGCGCATACGATGCAACGGGAACAGCAATGAGCGCCAAGCCGATCCCGATCCAGCCGAGCAATGCTGGCCGCTCGTTCAGGAAAGCAACGGCGAAGAGCACCGTGAGCACCAGGCTCATCTTGCTGGCCACCGAAGTGGCTGCAACACCAGCGCGCTGCGCGCTAAGCGCCGTGAGGTAAAAAAGCGCGATGAACAAGGCACCGAGGAAGAGCGCAGGTGCGGTGAGTTCTAGCGGCAGTCCGATGGACCACGGCTGGGTGAAGCCGACGCCCCAAGCGCAAGCCGTGAAATAGTTCACCACGATGGCTGGCAGCAAGGGCACCTCCCGCTTCCCGAACACCTTGAAGCAGAGTAGGAGCAGCGCCATCCAAAGCGCGGTGATCGCTACCAGGGCCATGCTTCTCCGGGCAGCGCCTGCTGCGATTCGTTGATGAAGTAGTCGATGCGGTCGGGGGCATGCTCCATGGAGCGCGCGATGCATGAGGCAATGCGCGGCGCCGAAGTCCCGCTGCCGAAAAGGCCCGCTCCGGTGATCATACGTGCCTCATCCCACGAACCGCGTTGCAAGAAGTGCGCATGCAGCTGCGCGCCGCCTTCCACCACCAGTGAGCGAATGCCCCGTTCATTCAGTTCGATGAGCAAGCGGTCAATGGGGTCTTCTTCGGGAGCAATGATTACTTGTTCGGCCTGTATGCCAGAGCGTTCTCCCGTGGTGATCAGCAAGGTGGCCTGCGTTCCATCGAAAACATGTGAGTCAGCCGGTGCCCGGTTGCCGCGATCGATCACTACGCGCAGCGGTTGGCGCCCTTCCACGTGCCGGACATCAAGACGTGGATCATCGTTGTGCACGGTGGTGCTGCCCACCAGGATCGCTTGTTCCTCGCTGCGCCAGCGATGCACGAGCACATCCGTCTCGGGCGAAGAGATCCGCTGCACCCCGCGTGCGCTGCGGGGGTGCTGATCCAAGAAGCCGTCGCGGCTCTGCGCCCACTTCAGTACGATGTAGGGCCGTTGCTTCGTCACGCTGGTGAGGAAGCGCCGATTCATCCAACGCGCTTCGTCGGCAAGAACGCCTTCGATCACTTCGATGCCAGCACGCCTCAAGAGTTCGATGCCTTGGCCATTCACCTGCGGGAAAGGATCGTTATGCGCGACAACCACGCGCTTCACGCCGCGCTCGATGATCAGATCAGCGCACGGTGGTGTGCGGCCGTGGTGCGCGCATGGCTCAAGGCTTACGTACAGGAGAGCGTCCTCGGGCACAGGTGAGTCTCCGAACCGTTTCAGGCAATCGCGTTCGGCATGCGCACTGCCTGGGCGCTGGTGCCAGCCTTCGGCGAGGATGCGGTCGCCCTTCACCAGCACGGCGCCCACCATCGGATTGGGCGCAGCGCTCGACGCTCCGAGGCGTGCGAGCTGCAAGCAGCGGCTCATCCAGTGCGCGTGGTCCATCGGGCGTGTCTGCCAAAAGGCAGGCGGGCAAAGGTGGCGATAGGCCCGGCACCGCAGCAGGCTACTTTCGCCGCGATGGGCATCCGCGCAGGTGATAACAAAGTGGACTCAGTGCTGCGGCAGTACCGCGAGCAGCTTGCACCGGAGTATGAGGAGGGCGAGATCAAGGCCATAGCTCGCACGGTCTTTCATCACAACCTGGGCTGGGATGCCGCGCAAATGGAGCTGCGCAAATTCGAGTCGCTGCACGAGTCGGACCTGCTGAAGGTGTACATGCCGCTGAAGCGCTTGCGGGCCGGTGAGCCATTGCAGTACATCATCGGCAAGGTCGATTTCCACGGATTGCAGATCAAGGTCACGCCGGATGTGCTCATCCCAAGACCCGAGACGGAGGAACTGGTCGAACTCATCTTCCGGAATCTCCGTGACGCCAAGTTGATCGTTGATGTGGGCAGCGGTAGCGGTTGCATCGCCTTGGCCATGAAGCAGTGCTTTCCGCAAGCACGTGTGATCGGCATCGATGTCTCGGAGGCGGCGCTGGCCGTTGCACGCGCGAATGGCGATGCGCTCGGGATCAACGTGGAGTGGCAGCAAGCCGATGCGCTCAGTCACGGCTTTGCATTGCCGCACGGTGCCGACCTCATCGTGAGCAACCCGCCGTACGTCCCAGCGGAAGAATTCGAGACGCTCAGCTCGCGCGTGCGCGCGCGTGAGCCTTATATAGCGCTGTTCGCTCCGGAGCACGATCCCCTTGCATTCTACCGGGCTATTGGTGCAGCCGCATACAAGAACTTGGCGCCCAACGGCCAGCTTTGGTTCGAGGCGCATTACCTGCATGCCCAACGCACGGGCGATCTGTTGCGCGCCATCGGTTTCGGACAAGTGCATGTGCTCGGCGACATGAGCGGCAACGAACGTTTCATCCGATGCGCCCGGTGATATTCGTTGTCGTGAGCCTGGCCTGTGCCGTAGCTGTGCATGCGCATGGGCAAGAGGCATCATCAACCAAAACGAAGGCGGCCTTCCGGGTCACCTTCAACTTCGACTACCGCAATACCAGCGTGAACCGAGAGCGTGTCCGATTCTATGGGCTTCGCATCGGGGCCCAGCGCGGCAAGGACCTGCTGGCAGTCGGCTTCTATGGTCTTGGTGATGATTACATCCAACCGGCAGTGCCCATCGATGGGGTTGGTCTTCGGCAGCATCACACCGATTTCGACTACGTGGCCTTGAGCTATGAACGGCTGCTGATCGATACGCGACGATGGCAGGTCGGAGTGCCGGTCTCCATCGGCTTGGGCACCTACCGCAGGTCCTACCTCGATGAAGGCCGTGTGCTCGTGCCCTATGCCGTGAATGAACTGGTGCCCATCGAAGCCACCCTGCACGCCGATTACAATCTCTTCCGTTGGCTATTCCTTGGCGTTGGTGGCGGCTATCGACATGTGCTGGCTGCCGATCGTTCGGCCACGGTAACGCTCAGCGATTGGACATGGTACGGAAAGGTCGGACTACGTTTGGGCGTTCTGGTGAAAGGAATCTTCAAAGGCAAGGACAAGAACGATGGACCAAGCAAGCGCTGAGCGCCGCATTGCTGAGTTGAGCCGCGAGCTCGAGCGGCACAACCACCTGTATTATGTGCTGACGGCGCCTGTGATCACCGATCAGGAGTTCGACCGCATGCTGAAGGAATTGGAGGAGCTGGAGAAGGCCTTCCCCGATTTCGCTTCGCCCAACAGCCCCACGCAGCGTGTCGGCGGCGACATTACCAAGGGTTTCCCCACGGTGCCGCATCGTTACCCCATGCTCTCATTGGGCAACACCTATTCGCGTGAGGAGGTTGAAGAGTTCGTTGCGCGTGTTGAGAAAGCCATCGGCCCCACACGGTACAGCATGGAATTGAAGTACGATGGCGTCGCGATCAGCCTCAGCTACAAGAATGGTGAGCTCGTGCGCGGCGTCACGCGCGGCGATGGCGAGAAGGGCGAGGACATCACCGGCAACGTGCGCACAATCCACAGCATACCATTGCGCTTGCAGGGCGAAGGCTGGCCCGAAGAGTTCGAGGCGCGCGGCGAAGTGATCTTCACGAAGAAGCAGTTCGATAAGCTGAACGCGCAGCGCGAGAAGGAAGGCGAGGAACTCTATGCGAACCCGCGCAACACCGCGGCCGGAACGCTGAAGCAGCAAGACCCGAAGGAGGTGGCGAAGCGCGGCCTGGATAGTTTCATGTACAGCTTGCAGGGCGCAGGACTGCCCACGCGCAGCCATTTCGAGAACCTGGAGCAAGCGCATGCATGGGGCTTCAAGACACCCGACCCAAAGAAGCGCTACATCGATCGCGCAACCGACGCTGCGGGCATCATGGCCTTCATTGATCACTGGGGCCAGCACCGCAACGAGCTGGAAATGATCATCGATGGTGTGGTAGTGAAAGTGGACGACCTCGAGGT
Organism: Flavobacteriales bacterium; assembly: GCA_049290175.1. Taxonomy (GTDB): domain Bacteria; phylum Bacteroidota; class Bacteroidia; order Flavobacteriales_F; family PHOS-HE28; genus PHOS-HE28. Next base: position 17,649 of record JBATND010000274.1, read on the forward strand.
GCAGGATGAATTGGGACTCACCGCCAAGAGCCCGCGCTGGGCCATGGCGTACAAATACGCGCCGGAGCAGGCCGTGACCAAGTTGCTAGGCGTCACCTTCCAAGTTGGAAGAACGGGCGCGGTCACTCCGGTTGCCGAATTGGATCCCGTGCAACTCGCCGGCACCACGGTGAAGCGCGCTTCGCTCTTCAACGCCGACCAGCTCGGTCGCCTCGACCTCCATGAGGGCGATATGGTGCGCGTGGAAAAAGCCGGCGAGATCATTCCGCAAGTGGTGGGCGTTGAACTGGCGAAGCGTGAGCCGGGAGCACAGCGCGTGAGCTTCTTGCACGACTGCCCGGAATGCGGCACGCCCTTGATCCGCCTCGAAGGGGAAGCGCAGCACTATTGCCCCAACGAGCACGGCTGCCCTCCGCAGATCACGCGTCGCATCGAGCACTTCGTATCGCGCCGCGCCATGGACATCGATGGCCTTGGCGCCGAGACCGTGCAGGAGTTCCATGCAGCGCAGCTCATCCGCGATGTGGCCGATCTCTATGATCTGAACGTTGATCGCATCCTCGCGCTGGGCAAGGGCTGGAAGGAGAAGAGCGCAGAGAAGGTCATCGCGGGCTTGGAGAAGAGCAAGCAGGTTCCCTTCGATCGCGTGCTCTTCGCGCTTGGCATCCGGCACGTGGGCGAGACCGTCGCGAAGAAGATAGCGCGCGGGGCAATGAGCATGGAACGCCTCATGTCCATGACCAAGGAAGAGCTTGTCGGGATCGAGGAAGTGGGGGAGGTGATCGCTGAGAGCATCATCGACTTCTTCGCCGTGCCCGGCAACCAGCGAATCGTTGAACGCCTACGGCAGCAAGGGCTGCGCATGGAAATGGAGGCCTCTGAAGGTCCCGCCAGCGACAAGCTCAAGGGTCTTTCTATCGTGGTGTCGGGCGTTTTCCGCACCTTCAGCCGCGACGGCATCAAGGAAGCCATTGAGCGCAACGGCGGCAAGGTGTCCGGCTCCATCAGCAGCAAGACCAGCTATGTGGTGGCCGGCGAGGGCATGGGCCCGGCCAAGCGCACGAAGGCCGAGGAACTGAAGGTGCCGGTGATCGATGAAGATGAACTCACGCGGATGATCGAAGGATGAAGCTGCTCGACCGCATCAAAGAATGGATGGGCATCCGCAGGCTGCTGCGCGATCTGCCGCAGGACCGCAAACCCATCGCGCGCAGCATCGCCTTAGCGCGCAAGGTGGCCATCGTCTATGTGGTGGAGGACGAGGCTTCCCACAACCATGTCCGCAACTACGTGAAGCGACTCAAGGAGGAACTCGGCCTCAGCAACATCATGGCGCTCGGTTATTCCGATCAAAAGGTGATGCCGCACTACCTGCACGCCAAGCTCAACTTCGAGGCCATCTGCCAGAAGGACCTCAATTGGTACCGTATCCCGCAGGGCAACACGGTGCAGAATTTCATGGCCGAGGAGTACGAGATCATCATCGACCTCACCCTTGAGGACCGCCTGCCCATCCAGTACATCCTGGCCAAGAGCCGCGCGCGCTTCAAGGTGGGACGCTGGAGCGAGAGCAACAAGAAGATCCTGGATATGATGATCGACATGGCGGGCTCGCGCAGCCTGCCGCAGCTCATCCAGCAGGTGCATCACTACCTGCTCATGGTGAACAGCAAGCCGGAACCTTCACTGAACTGAACACGGTCGGCTCCACTACCGATTGAGGCTTCTCCTGCGAACGACGAGCGCACGTGGCAGTTGACGCTTGCCATCCCTCATGGTGAGCACCACCACTTCGGCTTCGGACTTCAACCAATAAATGATGCGGTAATTGCCGAATCTGATTTCGCGGATGCTCTGATCGCTCATCTCTGGCACCGGGTGCCCCTTTTTTTGGATGCCGCTCCAACGATAGGCTCGATTCGAGGGCCTCCCAATGGAAGACTTCTGCTCGAGCGGGGGAGTCCGACGCGATGTGCTCAACGATGGCGTCGAGGTCGTTGCGCGCTTGTATGCTCCAGATCACTTGGACCATTTGGCCCGGATATGCTCGCGCATCTCATCGATCGTGAGTGTGCGACCCGTCTTCGCATCGGCTAGGCCCGCTTCGATCTTGCTCAATAGGATCAAGCGCTCAATGAGATCCTCGGTGCGGAAGGAGTCGGGCATTTCGCGCAGTGTGCGCTGTACGCTCTTCTTGGTGAGCTGACCGCCTCGGTGCTGCATGGCTCAAATGTAGTTCGGTGTCGCCGCCAAGTGGAATTGCAGCGCCACCTACTTTCGCGCTGCCGAGCGCATGCCGTTGCGAAATGCGGCTCAAGGACGCGGCACTTTCAACATGGACGAGCGATTCAAAGGACTTGGCGTCGCGATGGTGACGCCCTTCCGCGAGAACGGGCAGATCGATTACGCAGGTTTGGAGAAGCTCATCGAGCACCAGATCACCGGCGGTGTGGATTACGTGGTCTCGATGGGCACCACCGGCGAGAGCGTCACGCTCACCAAGGCCGAGAAGAAGCAGTTGTTGGCCGAAACGATCGGCTTCGTGCGCAACCGCGTGCCAATCGTGCTCGGCGTGGGCGGGAACAACACGGCCGAGGTGGTTGATGCGCTCGCTGATTTCGAGATGGACGGCGTGGATGCGATCCTCAGCGTGAGTCCGTACTATAACAAGCCTACGCAGGAAGGCATCTACCAGCACTACAAGGCCATCGCGCAAGTGGCGCTGCGGCCCATCATCCTCTACAACGTTCCTGGCCGCACAGGCAGCAACATCACGGCCGATACCACCGTGCGCCTCGCGAAGGACTTCGCCAACATCATCGCCATCAAGGAGGCCAGCGCCAACCTCGATCAGATGGGCCGTATCCTCAAGCACATGCCCAAGGACTTCATGCTCATCAGCGGTGATGATGCGCTCACGCTGCCCATCATGGCCATGGGGGGCGTCGGCGTGATTAGCGTGGTGGGCAATGCTCTGCCGAATGAGTTCGGCGCCCTTGTGCATGCCGCCATGGATGGTGACCTCGCCACTGCGCGCAAGGAGCACCTGCGCCTCATCGAGGTCATCGATCTGCTCTTCGCCGAAGGCAATCCCGGCGGCATCAAGTACGTGCTGAAGGAGCTCGGCATCTGCGGTGACACCATGCGCCTGCCGCTGGTGAACATCAGCGAGGCCACCGAGAAGAAGCTCTACCGCGCGCTGGCCGATGCGGAGGTGGTGAAGCTGTGAGCGTCAGCGGAAAATCGCCATGCGTTGGCGAGAAGATCGCCACGCCGTGGCGATATTCCACCACCTACCACTCCCACAGCGCGCTCATCGGCACGGCATGCAGGTCTTTATCGAAGCCTGTGATGCCCGGCCCTGAATGCAGCACGATGCCGCGCACCCACTTGCTGCCAGTTGCTTCGCGCAGTTGCTTCAATCCAGCGAGATCAGCGGTGCCGATGCTCGATGAGGCCTTCACCTCGATGCCCACCACGCGGCCCGCGCTGTCCTCAAGCACCACATCCACCTCGCGCGCCTTCTCGTTTCGGAAGTGGTAGTGCTCAACAGTGGTCTTGCTCCAGCCGGACATCTTGCGCAGCTCGTTCACAACGAAGGTCTCCAGCAGGTTGCCGAAGCGGTCGCTCTTCGCGAGCTCGCCTGCCGAGTTGATGCCACATAGATGCGCCGCGAAGCCGCTGTCGGAGAGGTGGATCTTCTCGGCCTTCACCAAGCGGTTGCTGCGGTTGGCTGTCCACGGGCGCAGCGGCACATGCAGGAAAGTGGCTTCGAGCAAAGCCAGGTAGCGGCGCAATGTGCTGTGCGGCGCATCGAGGCCGCGGCTGATGTCGGCGAGGTTCATGAGGCCGCTGCTGCGCATGGCCAGTTGCGCGAGCAATTTGGGCATGGCGCTCAGGTCGGCGATGTTGCTGATGTCGCGCACATCGCGCTGCAGCACACCGGTGATGTAGGCCCTGTACCATGCGTTGCGGCGTGCGCTGTCGGCGCGGCCCATCACTTCGGGATAACCGCCTGCGAACACCAAGCGGGCCAGCTTCGTGCGGTCGCAATGCGTTGGTGCTTTCGTTGGCAGCCGCTTGCCGAACACTGCATCGATGAAACCGCTCTTGCGCCCGGCGAGCTCGTCCTGCGCCATCGGGTACAGGGTGATGATCTCCATGCGGCCCGCCAGTGAGTCGGCGAGCTTGGGCAGCACGAGCACGTTGGCGCTACCGGTCAGGAGGAAGCGCCCCGGACGGCGGTCGCGATCCACCGAGGCCTTGATGGCGCGGAAGATGTTCGGCGCGTTCTGCACCTCATCGATCACCGCGAAGGGACCCAGGCCCGCGATGAAGCCCGCCGGATCGTTCAGCGCGGCGTCGAGGTCGGTGTGGTCGTCGAGCGTGACATACGAGGCCTTCTTTCGCGCGGCGATGCCCTGCACCAAGGTGGTCTTCCCCGTTTGGCGAGCGCCGTTCACGAGCACCACCGGGGTGTCCTTCATCGCGATGTCAACGTAATGCCTGAGGTTCCGGGCTTTCATTAGGATGCGCGGCTGGGAGTTGCGCTCCGCGAAAGTATTGGATGAGGTGGAAAATCGCCACGGCGTGGCGAAAATATCGCCACGATATGGCGAAAACCCACAGTGCCTCCACCGCATCGGCCGGCTACCTTCGCCGCCTCATGGACTTCCTCGCGCTCGATTTCGAGACCGCCACCACCGCGGCTGACAGCCCTTGTGAGCTGGGCATCGCCATCGTGCGCGGCGGCGTGGTTCGCGAGGTGCGCAACTGGCTCATCAAGCCGCCGCAATGGCCCTACTTCAGCCCGTGGAACGTGGCCGTGCATGGCATCCGCCCCGAGGATGTGGAGCGGTCGCCGCGATGGCATGAGGTCTGGCCCGAGGTGCAGGAGCTGCTGCTGGGCGCCACCGTGGTCGCGCACAACGCCGCTTTCGACATGAATGTGCTGAAGGCGACGCTCGCATCGCAGCGGCTCGGGCATCCGAGCTTCCGATACTTCTGCAGCGTGAGCATGGCGCGCCGCGTTTGGCCGGGTCACAGCTCGTATGGCCTCAGCGCGATGTGCGCGCACCACGGCATCCCGCTCAAGCACCATCGCGCCGGCAGCGATGCCGAGGCCACTGCCGAGATCGTGCTGCGCGCGCTGCGCGATGGGGATACACTCGATTCCTTCGTCCGTCGCTCGCGCATCAATCTCGGTGCATTCTATCCGGGTGGGCACCGTACGCCGGGCGGCAAGGTCACGGCTGTGGCGCTAGAGGGGTTGGGGGGCAGGCGGATGCTGTCTTCCGCTGCT
>JBATND010000275.1:0-6357 GCA_049290175.1 Flavobacteriales bacterium
GCCATTGGGCGAGCGCATCTTCAGGTGAACCTCGCGCATCTGGTTCAAGCGCTCTTCGGAACGCACGGCCTGATGAGCTGGTGCCGGACGCGCATCGCGGGCCTCTGCATCGACAGTCATGCTAGTGCCGTGGCTGTTTGCTGATACAGGTGGTACGGCCGGCGGTACTGCTGTGGCCCCGCCTTCCGATTCATCGTACAGGCCATGCACCACTTTCTCATCGTCCGCTGCGGGAGGCTCCGGCGTCACCACGCGCGATGCCAGCGGCTCCACTTCGAACTCGATGGTGCGCTGCGTGATGGCCGTGGTGACGGCAGGTTCGGCCTTCGGCTCTTCAACGGTCTTCAGGTAGGGTTCAGGCATCGCAGGCTCTTCCACGGCGGGCGGAGGAGCGGGAGCTGCAGGAGCGGCGGCACCTGTCACCGGATTCGCGATGGGCTGCGTGATCATGGTGGGCACGTCGGCATCGAGCGGGATCACGGTGCGCTGCGTGAGCGCACTGCGGCCCTCACCCGTGTCGGGCTTGGCCTCGAAGCCGGTGGCGATCACCGTGAGGCGCAACTTGGTGTCGAGCGATTCGTCGCGTCCGTAACCGAAGATCACATCGGCATCCTCGCCAGCGGCCGACTGGATGTGGCGCGTGATCTCTTCGATCTCGTCGAGGCTGATCTCGTTGATGCCATGCTCCACATTGAATAGGACGAACTTGGCGCCACGGATATCGTTGTCGTTGAGCAGCGGTGAATCGAGGGCCTCCTGGGCAGCGCGCATGGCGCGATCCTCGCCTTCCACTTCGGCCATGCCCATGATGGCCACGCCGCTGCGCGTCATCACGGTCTTCACGTCCTCGAAATCCACGTTCACCTTGCCGGTCTTGGTGATGATATCCACGATGCCGCGCGCTGCGGTGGCGAGCACGTCATCGGCGTGCGCGAAGGCGTTGTCGAGGCTGAGGTTGCCGTATTGCTCGCGCAGGCGATCGTTATTGATCACCAGGAGCGTGTCCACTACGTTGCGCAGCTCCTCCATTCCGGCGAGCGCTTGCTTCTTGCGCTTGGGGCCTTCCCACTGGAACGGCATGGTGACGATGCCGACGGTGAGGATGCCGAGCTCGCGTGCGATGGAAGCCACTACGGGACCAGCGCCGGTTCCGGTGCCGCCGCCCATGCCCGCGGTGATGAAGAGCATCTTGGTGCGGGTGCTGAGCACCTGACGGATCTCGTCGAGGTTCTCTTGCGCGGCATCCTTGCCGCGATCGGGGATGCTGCCCGCGCCGAGACCTTCGGTGAGGCCCGGGCCGAGTTGGATCTTCACGGGCACCGGGCTCAGGTCGAGTGCCTGGCGGTCGGTGTTGCACACGATGAAGTCAACGCCGCGGATGCCCTGCGTGAACATGTGGTTAACGGCGTTGCTGCCGCCGCCGCCCACGCCGATCACCTTGATGATCGAGCTGAGCTCCTTGGGAAGATCGAATTTCATGGCGCTGTTGCTTGAGGGTGGTTGGAGGCCGGTTGGGGATCCGGAGCTGGGGTTCTTGGTTGCTTAAACGTCGTCGTCGGTGCTGAGCAGGTCCGATGTCTTGGCGATGAACTTGTCGAAGATGCTTCCGATGCCGGAGCCCGTGTTCACCTTGCTCTTGCGCGGTGCGGCTTCAGCAGGGATGCGCGCACGCACTTGATCGAGGTGCTCGAAGCCCTTCATGGCCAGGCCCACGCCCGTTGCGAAGAGCGGGCTGGTAACGGACTCGACCTTGCTCTGGCCCAAGTGCTCGTTGGGATAACCGATGCGGGCATCCATGCCGGTGAGCAGCTCCACGAGGTGCTTCAGATGCTTGAGCTGGGCGCCGCCTCCGGTGAGCACGATGCCCGCGATCAGCTGCTTCTCCAAGCCGCTGTTGCGGATCTCGAAATGGATGTGCTCGATGATCTCTTCCATGCGCGCTTGGATCACCTCGGCGAGCATGCGCAAGCTGATCTCCTTGGGCTCGCGACCGCGCAAGCCGGGGATGCACACCACTTCATTCTCCTTGTTCTCGGTGGCGAGGGCGCTGCCGAACTTGGTCTTGAGCAGCTCCGCTTGGTCGCGCATGATGCCGCAGCCTTGGCGGATGTCCTCGGTGACCACGTTGCCACCGAAAGGGATCACCGCGGTGTGGCGGATGATGTTGTCGAGGAAGATGGCGATGTCGGTGGTGCCGCCGCCGATGTCAACGAGCACAACGCCGGCTTCCTTCTCTTGCTGGCTGAGCACCGCTTCGGCGCTGGCCAACGGCTCCAGGATGAGGCCGGTGACGTTGAGGCCCGCACGATGCACGCACTTATTGATGTTGCGCGCAGCGGTGACCTGCCCGCTGATGATGTGGAAATTGGCTTCGAGGCGGATGCCGCTCATGCCGATCGGGTCAGGGATGCCCTGCTCGTTGTCAACGATGAACTCTTGCGGGATCACGTGGATGATCTCCTCGCCCGGAGGCATCACCAAACGGTGGCTCTCCTCGATCAGCTGGTCGATGTCCTTCTGCGAGATCTCCTCCTCGATGGTCTGGCGCATCTTCATGCCGCGGTGCTGCATGCTGCGGATGTGCTGGCCCGCGATGCCCACGTGAACGGTCTCGATGATCACGCCAGCCATGTCGGCGGCATCGTTCACGGCGGCCTTGATGCTATCGACGGTTTTGGGGATGTTGGCCACCACGCCGCGGCTCACGCCCTCGCTGCGGGCCTTGCCCACGCCGAGCACCTCGATCTTGCCCTGTGCGTTGCGGCGCCCCACGATGCACGCGATCTTGGTGGTGCCGATGTCGAGGCCGGCCACGATGTCCTGATGGTTGTCGATGCTGCTCACTGTGCGTTGGAATTGGTTCGTTTGGTGCATACCACCTGATCGGCGAAGCGCAGGTCGATGCGATTGTATCGGCGCCAGTCGGCCTTGGGCATGCCGTGCTGGTAGAAGAGGCGGAGCTTGGCGAAGCGCGCCTCGAGCGCAGTGCCATCGCCGATGAGGATGCGCTGGCTGCCCACCGTGGGCACGAGTTCCATCTGGCCATCGGCACCCACAACGACCTGATCGATGAGTGCGCTCCAGAGCGGGTCGGCGCGGAGGAAGAGCGCCAGTCGATGCAGCTCGTCGGAGCGGAAGCGGCTGGTAAGCGTATCGTGCCCATGCACATCGATGGTGCCCTGGGATGCGCCAGGCTCCTGCAACCAGCCGAGGGCCAAGGGCACGCGAGCGGTGTAGGTCTCGCTCACGGGCATGGTGTAGCCATCGGCATCGATGTAGAAGCCGGTGCCATCGGCGTTGAGCACGCGGATGACCGGTTCGCGTTGGCGCACGCTCACATGCAGCACGCCGTGCATGTCGTGGTAGGCTTCCGCAGCGGCCACGCATGGAATGGCGCGCAAGCGCTGCTCCAAGCCGGCGAGGTCCACTTGCCCGCTGGGCGCACCGATCACGGCACCATGCTCCACCACGGCCGCGCGCACGCCCTGTTCATCGATGAAGTGCAGGCCCTCTGCGCCCTTCAAGCGCACCTTCACCTCGGCGATAGGCTCGCGGCCCGTGCTGTGGTCAACGAAGCCCAGCAACAGCAGCACGCCCGCCAGTCCTAGCGCGATGCCCAGCGGGCGGAGGATGCGCTTGAGGCGGTTCATGGTCAGTGGCGTTCGTTGAGCAGGCGTTCGATCGGAGGCACCAAGCGGTCGATGTCCCCGGCCCCTAGCGTGACCACGACATCAACCGTTTGCGAAGCAAGGGCCTGTACCAGCGCGGCGTTCGGCACGCACGACTTCTTATCCATAGGCACCTGTTCGAGAAGCCATTCGGAGGTGATGCCCGCGATGGGCTCCTCGCGCGCCGGGTAGATGGGCAGCAGGATCAATTCATCAAGCGCGGCAAGGCTCTTGGCGAAATCGGAGGCCAGGTCGCGCGTGCGTGTGAAGAGGTGCGGCTGGAAGATGCCGAGCACCCTTCGGCCGGGGTACAATTCGCGCACGCTGGCAATGCAGGCGTCGAGCTCCTTGGGGTGATGGGCGTAATCGTCGATCAGTGCCACCTGCGGATTGCTGATGCGCGTCTCGAAACGGCGTGCGACACCACGGAACGAAGCCAGGCCCTGCCGCAGCAGCTCAGGTGCAACGCCCGTGCGCAGGGCCACAGTGCTGGCCGCGATGGCGTTCTCCACATTGTGCCTGCCGGGCATGCCCAAGGTGAGGCCACGAAGCACATGCCCTTCAGCGATCAGGTCGAAGCGATAGCGGCCATCGGCAACGGCGATGTTCTCGGCGCGCGGCTCGCCGTGGCTGCCGATCGAATAGGTGCCCACTTGGGTGCGATGAGCGAAATGCTTCGCGATGCGCTCATGCACGAGCAACGGCCCATCGCACTGCACGGCGAAGGCGGTGTAGGCCTCGAACATGGCCTCGGGCGTGCCATAGATGTCGAGGTGATCCGGATCCATGGCGGTGATGATGCTCTGCGCCGGGCACAGTTGCAGGAAGCTGCGGTCGTACTCATCGGCCTCCACCACATTCACGTTCGCATCGTCGTTAAGCAGCACGTTGGTGCCGTAGTTGGCGCTGATGCCGCCCAGGAAGGCGTTGCACGGAACCTTGCCCGTCGTGAGCAGGTGCGCGAGCATGGTGCTCACAGTGGTCTTGCCGTGCGTACCGGCCACGGCGATGGTGGGCTTATCACGCGTGACCATGCCAAGCACCTCGGCGCGCTTCAGGATACGTGCGCCGCGTTCTTCCCAATACTTCAGCAAAGGGCTGGTGACCGGCACTGCGGGCGTGCGCACCACCATCACTTCGCTGGCATCCGCATCGCGGAACTCTTGCGGGATCAGCTCCACACGCTCGTTGAACTGCACCTCGATGCCCTCGCTCTGCAACTGATTGGTGAGTTCGCTGGGCGTCTTGTCGTAGCCGGCTACCGAAGCGCCACGCCTGCGGAAGTAGCGCGCAAGGCCGCTCATGCCGATGCCGCCGACGCCGATGAAGAAGAAACGATTACCGGTTAGTGTGTTCATGGATCAACGAAATGCACGAACCACGGATGGACACGGATCAACACGGATAAGCCCATCGGCCATCCGAATTGATCCCTGTAGGTCCATGTTCATGCGTGAAAGCATTGTCTTTTCTCAATCATGCCCTTGCGAGTCGAATGACCTCAGCAGCAATGGCCTGCGCCGCATCGTGCTTCGCGAGTCCTGCGATGGCCAGTCGCAGGCGTTCCAATGCGCGCTCGTCGCGCAGCAATTCAATCGCCTTCGCACCAAGCTGCTCAGGTGCTTCGGCATCGCGCAGCAGCACGGCCGCGCCGCGATCGGTGAGCGCGCGTGCATTGTGCGTTTGATGGTCCTCGGCAGCAGTGGGCAGCGGCACCAGGATGGCGGGCTTCGCCACGATGCACAGTTCACTGATGCTGATGGCACCTGCGCGCGCGACAACGAGATCGGCGCAAGCATAGGCGAGGTCCATGCGGTCAACGAACTCATGCACCTTGCAATCGGTGAAGCCCAGCCGCGCAACTGCTTCCTGCGCTTGCTTCAGGTAAGGTGTCCCGGTCTGCCAGACCACTTGCACGCCCTCCTTCTTCCACAGCGATAGTGCTGCCTCCACACCGCGATTCACACCGCGCGCTCCGAGGCTCCCACCAGTGATGAAGATGATGGGCGCATCGTCCCGAAGGCCGAAATGCTCCAGGCCGCGCGGCTGCTTGCCGGTGAGTTTCACGGTATCGGTGCGCACTGGATTGCCGGTGAGCAGGATGCGATCGCTGGGGAAGAATTTCTCCATGCCCGCATAGGCCACGCAGATGCGCTTAGCCCGCTTGCCCAAGTGGATGTTGGTCTTGCCGGGGAAACTGTTCTGCTCTTGGATCATCGTGGGCACGCCCATGCGCTGCGCCGCAGCGAGCACCGGACCGCTGGCATAACCGCCCACGCCAACCGCGACCTGCGGCTTGAAGCCCCTCACCAGCGCGCGCGCCTTGATCATGCTGCGCACTAAGCGCCAAGGAAGCCCGATGTTCTTGAGCAATGAGCCGCGTTGGAAACCGCGAATCGGCAAGCCCTCGATGGGGAAGCCCGCCGCCGGCACCTTCTGCATCTCCATTTTCCCTTCAGCGCCCACGAAGAGGAAACGCGCATCGGGCTGCAATTCGCGCACGGCCTGCGCAATGGCGATGGCCGGGAAGATGTGGCCGCCGGTTCCACCACCGGCGATCATCACCCGCAGGGTATGCCGATCGGGATCGTCCAGGCGGAGTTCCCCTTTCGCACCACCCTCCCGCGACGCTTGCTCTCGTTCGCCCATATTTCGTTGCGCCTCGGTCGGATACTTCGTTCCAGTATCC